>NZ_LZZU01000035.1:0-86520 GCF_014170355.1 Cupriavidus sp. UME77 | reverse complement strand
ACTCCCTCTATGGGGTCAACTCCAATGAGCCCCTGCTGGAACAGCTGCATTTCGAGTCGATCCCGGAGCGCAGCGGCGTCAACGACTGGGAAATCAAGCCACACCGCCACGAACGCTTCTTCCAGGTGCTCTACGTGCACCAGGGCGGCGGCCGCGCGCTGCTCGACGACCGCGAGTACCCCTTGCGCGCGCGCACCGTGGTAACGGTGCCGCCGCGTTGCGTGCATGGTTTTCGGTTTACGCCGGACGTGGATGGCATCGTCATTACCATGACCGACCACTACCTGCACACGTTGCTGGCTGGCGTGCCGGACGCGCTGCCGCTGTTCGAGCGGCCCTACCATGACCCGTTCGGTGACCCGGCCGGCGGCGAGCGCGATGACGCCACCGTGCTTGCCGGGGCGCTGGAACTGTTCCGTGCGGAGATGAACGCAGTATCGCTGTGGCGCGGTGCTGCCTTGTCGGCGCTGCTGTCCTTGTTGCTGGTGGGCATAGCCCGGCGCGCTTGCGGCGCGGGTGCAACCGGGGCGCAGCCGGCGGGCCGGACCGCACGTCATTTTCAGCAGTTCCAACAACTGGTAGAGGCACGTTTTCGGAACCACCAGGATCTGGCTGGCTATGCCGGCACGCTCGGCATCTCGCCCACCCAGCTCAACCGGATCTGCCAGCAGCTTGCCGGCAGGAGCGCGCTGCAGCTGATCCATTCGCGCCTGATCGTGGAAGCGCAGCGCGACTTGCTCTATAGCGATCTAGACATCAAGCAGATCGCCTCGACGCTGGGCTTTGCGGACGCCGCGTATTTCGCGCGCTTCTTTGCGAAGCATGTTGGGCAGACGCCCAGTGCATTCCGCCAGCACGGGCGCGCCCGCCTGCCGGCGCCGCAAGCCGCGCGCTAGCGCCTGGCTTTACAACGAGAAACTGTCGGAACGCGCCAGCGGCCAGTACTTCTCGTACAACTGGTAGCGGAAATTCCCGTTGATCAGGTCCCCCGGCGTGAGGAACTTGAGCAGCTCGGACATCAGCCGCACTTCATTGGGCGAGATGCGCCGCACGATATGGTGCGGCTTGAGATCGCCCGGATGATTCAGGCCAGCTGCCTGCAGGATTTCCAGCAGCGCATGCAGCGTCTGGCGGTGGAAGCTGGCTACGCGATCCGCTTTGTCAGGCACCACGATGGCGCGCTGGCGCACCGGATCCTGCGTGGCCACGCCCACGGGGCAGCGGTCGGTATGGCACTTCTGCGCCTGCACGCACCCGAGCGCAAACATGAAGCCGCGCGCCGAGTTGCACCAGTCGGCGCCGGTGGCCAGCGTGCGCGCCACATCAAAGGCGGTGATGATCTTGCCACTCGCACCAACGCGGATCTTGTCGCGCAGGTTCACACCCACCAGCGTGTTGTGTACCAGCAGCAGCCCTTCCTGCAGCGGTACGCCGATATGGTCGACGAACTCCAGCGGCGCCGCGCCGGTGCCGCCTTCGGCGCCATCCACCACGATGAAGTCCGGCAGGATGCCGGATTCCAGCATGGCCTTGACGATGCCGAAGAATTCCCATGGATGCCCGATGCAAAGCTTGAAGCCCGTGGGCTTGCCACCGGACAGCGTGCGCAGCCGGTCGACGAACTGCAGCAGGCCCAGCGGCGTGGAGAATTCGCTGTGCGTGGCCGGCGAGATGCAGTCCTCGCCCATGGCGATGCCGCGCGTGGCGGCAATTTCCGGCGTCACCTTGGCCGCCGGCAGCACGCCGCCGTGCCCCGGCTTGGCGCCTTGCGAGAGCTTGACCTCGATCATCTTGACCTGCGGCGAGCGCGCTTGCTCGGCGAACTTGTCGGGATCGAAGCCACCGTCCGGGCGGCGGCAGCCGAAGTAGCCGGAGGCCACCTCCCAGATCAGGTCGCCGCCTTCGGCACGGTGATACGGCGAGATGGAGCCTTCGCCGGTATCGTGGATAAAGCCGCCGAGCTTGGCGCCGCGATTGAGCGAGCGGATCGCATTGCCTGACAAAGCGCCAAAGCTCATGGCCGAGACGTTGAAGATCGACAGCGAGTAAGGCTGGGCACGGCCCTCGCCCACGGTAATGCGAAAGTCGGCGGAAGGGATGCGGGTCGGCGCCAGCGAGTGGCTGATCCACTCGTGGCCCGCCAGGCGCACATCGATCTCGGTGCCAAAGGGCCGGCTGTCGACTTCGTTCTTGGCACGCTGGTAGACCAGGCTGCGCTGCTGGCGCGAGAACGGCATCTCGTTGGTGTCGTCCTCGATGAAATACTGGCGGATCTCCGGGCGGATGAACTCGAAGAAGAAGCGCAGGTGGCCCCAGATCGGATAGTTGCGCAGGATGGAGTGGCGCGACTGGCCGATGTCATGCAGGCCAACCAGCAGCAGCACAACGGGCACAGCCAGCCATGCGGGGGAAAGCCGGTGACTGGCGGCAAGCGCCGCAAGAACCAGCAAAGCAAGCGCGGTCAGCCAGACCGCGCCGTAACGACGAGAAAGCATGGGGACTCCTAACTACTTTGGGCCGGCACCTGGCCGGCAACCCCGCGATTATCGCCGTTCCTCGTTACATAGGCTGATACCCGGTTGCAGCGCCCTGCCCGGCGCGCACCTCCGGCTGCTGCTGCGGGGCTTCATCGGCCTGCACCGCGGCGACGATCTGCGCGAAGGCGGCATTGGATTCCGGCATTGGCAACAGCATCCACACGTGGAACATGCCCTCGTACTCGTAATAGCGCAGCGGCAAGCCCTGTTCTTGCGCAAGCGCACGATAAGCGCGGCAGTCCGGCAGCAGGACGTCATGGGTGCCGATGAAGAGCGTCACCGGAGGCAAGCCGCGCAGGCTGCCGTAGATGGGGCTGACCTGCGCAAGCGTGACGGGATCGCCGCCGGCATAGACGCGCCCGCACTCGATGCCGCCGAGCTTCGACAACATCGGATCAAGCGGTTCGAGCTCATCGATGGCCGGGTTGCTGCCGGTGGCATCCAGGAACGGCGACAGCAAGACCAGGCGGCCAGGCAGCGCGCGTCCGGTATCCCGGGCCACTTGCGCCAGCGCGAGCGCCATGCCACCGCCGGCGGAGTCGCCCATGACGGTCAGGCTGGCGGGCGGATTGCCGCGGACCAACTGGTCGTAGAGCGGCAGCAGTCCGGCAAAGACTTCACGGTGGGTATGCTCGGGCGCCAGCGGATAGATCGGCACGGTCACCGTGGCGCCGAGCGCGTCCACCAGCTTGCCGATGAAGTCCCAGTGCTGGCTGACGATATCGAATACGTAGCCGCCGCCATGGAGGTAAAGAATCTGTCTGCCGCTGTCGTTGGCCCGCGGGCGCACGGTGTAGACCTCGACGCCGGCCACAGGTTCCATGCTCACCGCATGGCGCGCCAGCAAGCGCGCCGTGGGATTCGCGCGGCCGATCTTGCGGCGGCGGCGAATTTCCTCGTGCAGCGCCTGCGCGCTGGAAAAACGCTGTTTGCGCCGGACCAGGCGCAAGGCAAGCCGCCACAGGCGGCACTGGATGCTAGGCATGACGATCTCCCGGAATGGTGCGCCGGCTTCATTGGCGGCCGGCTGAGGAACTACGGAAACTGCCAAAACAGCGGGGAAAGCAGGAAAAGCTGGAGCTACGGGCACGGCTGCACATTCGCCGGATACAAAAAAGGAGCCGGCTAGCGGCTCCTTTTCAAGCTGGAAACAGGGCCCCTATCAGGCGGCAGCTGCGTCCTTCAGCTTCTTCAGCGGGCGTACCTTGACCTTGACGCTGGCGGGCTTGGCCGGGAACCAACGCTCTTCACCGGAGAACGGGTCCTTGCCGAAGCGCTTCTTCTTGGCCGGTACTTGCTGAGCCGTGACCTTCATCAGGCCGGGCAGCGTGAATTCGCCGGCGCCCTTCTTGTGCAGCGCGCTGACGATGGTGTTTTCCAGATGGGCCAGCACCGTCTTCACGGCCTTGGCGTCCAGCTGGGTCTGTGCTACCAGGTGAGCGACCAGGCTCGACTTGTTGAAGGTGTCCTTCAGCGGGCGCGGGGTCACCGCGGCAGCCGGAGCAGCCTTCTTGGCCGGCGCGGCCTTCTTGGCAGCAGCCTTTACGGGAGCGGCTTTGGTTGCCGGTGCCTTCTTGGCAGCGGTCTTGGTTGCAGTCTTCGCGGTCGGATTCGCTTTGGTCGCCATATCGATAAATATGAGTTGAACAGAATGATGTCGCACGGGATGTGGCATCCGATGTCGCTCGACGCTTTGTCGATCGACTATCGGCGTGCGGCATCGACTGAATCATAGCGGAAACAACGCGACGTCAAGGGGTTTTCGTGTGTGCGAGTGTAAAAACCGGGGTTTTCCCCGGGGTTTTTTGAGGTTTTGTCTCGTGCGGCCTGCCGTTGTGTCGCGCGGACGCAGCAGTGGATGCGTCCGCGGACTCTATATACAAGGGGTAAACGCGCGATTTCGTCTTTTTTGCCACGCCGCCTGCCGAGCGCGCGCCGACGATTTCAGCTGCCTTCTTGCGCGCCCGGCCCCCTCAGCCGCGCAGCTCTCGCCGCAGGATCTTGCCCGTGACCGTCTTCGGCAACTCGTCGATGATCTCCACCACGCGTGGGTATTTATAGGCTGCCATGCGCTCCTTGCACCAGGCCAGCAGCGCTTCCGGTGTGACGCTGGCCTGCGGTTTCAGGCTGACCACGGCCTTCACCGTCTCGCCGCGATAGGCGTCGGGGATGCCCACCACGGCCGCCTCGCGCACCGCGGGATGCGTATACAAGACGTCTTCCACCTCGCGCGGCCAGACCTTGTAGCCGGCGGCGACGATCATGTCCTTCTTGCGGTCGACGAGGTAGAACCAGCCTTGCGCGTCCATGAAACCAACATCGCCGGTGTGGAAATAGCCGCCCGCCATGGCCTTTGCTGTCTCTTCCGGCTTGTTCCAGTAGCCCGGCACGATCATCGGCCCGCGCGAAATGATCTCGCCGACCTCGCCCACCGGCACCGGCGCGCCCGCATCGTCGCCGATGAAAGAGTCGACGTTGAAGGCGGGAACGCCGATCGCCAGCGTGCCGGAGGCCGGATCCACCGGCGCCTCCCGGCCGAGCGGCACCACGTGAGTGGGCGAGTTGGTCTCGGTCAGGCCGTAGCCGTTGTGGATATAGTGCCCAAACTTGGCGCGGAACTGCTCCACCACGCTCGGCGGGATCGGTGCGCCGCCCGAGTAGATCTTGCCCAGCGTGGCAAAATGCGCGCGGGTCGCCTCGGGATGGTTCATCAGCGCGATGAAGACCGTGATCGAACCGATGGTGAACTCCACCCGCCGGTCGCGGATGGCCTCCAGAACCACGCCCGGCTCGAAACGGCAGGCCAGCACTAGCGGCGCTGCGCAGATGAACGCCGCGGCCACGTGGCCCACCAGTCCGGTGATATGGAACAGCGGCGCCACGCCCAGGATCGGGCCGCCCTCCGCCAAGCCGATCCAGTCGCGGTACACCTGCGCATTGAAAGCAACATTGCCGTGGGTGTTCATCGCGCCCTTGGGCACGCCGGTGGTGCCAGAGGTGTACACCAGCATCGCGATATCGTCTGCCGCGAGCTTGACCGGCGCTGGGCGCTGGCCCAGGTACTCTTGCACCAGCGTCAGCAGATCAGGCACGCCCTCGGCGGGCTGGCGCCGGGCCGCGGCAAACAGGCGCGGATCGGCACGCGTCTGGAAATCCAGCTCGGACGTGGTGATCACCGACGGCAGCGCCAGGGCCGTGGCGGTGTCGCCCTGGCCGCGCCGCTCGGCGTCGAACAGCCCGCTCACCACATCGGCATAGAGCGATTCATGGCAGATCAGTACCTTCGCGCCGGAGTCAGCCAGCACCAGACGCAATTCGCGTGCGCGGTTCATCGGGTTGACCGGCACCGCGATGGCGCCGAGCTTCCACGCGGCAACCAGCCCGATGACGAACTGCGGCACGTTCTGCAGGTACAGCGCAACCCGCTCGCCGCGCGTGCAGCCGCGCGATGATAGCGCTACCGCCAGCGCGTCGGAGAGCGCATCCACCTCGGCATAGCTGAGCGTGGCGTCGAAGTAGTGGATTGCAGGACGGGCCGGCGCGCGGTCCGCGGCGGCCCGGAAAATGGACAACGCGTCGGTAAACTGCGGGGTGATGGTGTGCGGCTGGCCGGCGTTGTAGCTGGAGAGCCAGGGCTTCTCTTCATAGGGCGTCATGAGGCACCTCGATAGGCACGGCGGGTTGTGTCAAGCATAGCGCTTGGTCGAAACGAAGCTGGCGCCGCACAGTGCAAGAGGCCATTGAGGCCTCTGCACCGGACGGCGCCGAGGGCGGACTTTTTGCCTGGCTTACTTGATGACCACCGGGTTGACCGGTGCGCCGCTGCCGCTCACTACCTTGAGCGGTGCTGCCGTATACAGGAAGGTCCACTGCTGATCGTCCGCGCAGTCCGCGGCGAGCGGGTCCAGCTGGGCGATCTCGGTCAGGGTGACGCCCAGGTTGCGCATCAGCGCATTGTGCAGCGGCAAGGCAACGCCCGAGACCGGGTCCACGGTCACCTCGTTGGCAATCGTGTCGGTGACGAGGTTGGGGATCTCCATGCGATGGAACCACTCGACCAGTTCCGGGCTGTAGGTCAGGCCCGGCTCGACGAACTCACGATAGAACTCAGCCTGGTCGCGCTTGTAGAAGGAGCCGATCCAGCCGGTGCGGATCACCAGGATGTCGCGCTTCTCGATGCGCACGCCCTGCATCTCGGCGGCGGCGAGCAAGTCGAGGTGGGTGAAGGTCTCGCCTGGGGCGAGCACGTCCTTGCCACGGTGGCGCGCCATGTCGATCAGCACGCCGCGGCCGACCACGCCGCGCTCCGCGATCGGCAGGATGCTGGCTTTTTCCAGGCCGCCGATGGTCGATTTGGCGTCGTAGCCGTTCCACAGCTGATCACCGTACCAGACATGGCCCAGGGCGTCGTACTGGGTCGAGCCCTGCAGGTACATGATCATCATGTCGTCGGCGTACTCGGCCTCCCCGGGGAACTTCGGGCCCTTGCCGCAAAGATAGTGGCCCTTGTCCATCACGTTGAGGCGGCGCGCCTGCGAACGCCCGGGCCAGACCGGGTCGCCGGCGGGGTTTCCCATCTGGATCTGCAGGGTGAAGGTCTTGCCGGAGCGCACGGAGGCCACGCCGCGCAGCACCTGCGCCGGGGTGAGATAGTTCAGCGATCCGACCTCATCGTCCGGCCCCCATTTGCCCCAGTTCTTCGGTGCATCGCGCAACAACTCGGCTACCAGCGGGACGTTCTTCGATTCCATGCCATGTCTCCTTTTCGGATTGACCCTGAGGGATCGCACTGTGCCGGTCATGTCCGTGGCGCATGGTCGGCCATGCGTGGAGAACATAAATAAGAACGGTCGTGCGTTTTGTTGTGGATCGAGTGTAGGACCTTGCGCAGGAGCATGTCCAGGCATGGAAAACCCGCCGAGGGTTTCAGGGGCCAGCGTCAATCATCCAGCCCGAAGGCCAGCAGCGGCCCGAGCACCAGTGACCCGAGCACGATCATGGACAGGCCGCTGTCCATGTGTTTCCATTCATGCAGCACGGCCCGCGCGTCGACCTGCGCCCAGAACAGAGACACAACGCCGAGCAGGACGACGATCACCGCCGCGGCCAGCGCGATCCCGTCGCGCGTGGCGCGGCGGTGGATTTCGGAAGGGCTATCATTCGAGATGTGCGCGCCTTGCATGGCAAGACTCCTGGAAAACTGTGACGATGACGATCAATGCAATGGCGCCCATTGTGGGGAACCCTGCCTGAACCGATGCTGAGCGCGCCATTCAGCTTGCGTTCAGGCAAGGCACGGCAGACTGCTTCGCTCCCTCAAGGCTTGTTCACAACCGTATTACCCCGCTCGCTCACGCCATTGCCTTCGTTCCGCACCGCATCCCTGCCTCGCGCTCTGTTGCCGTTGCTAGCCGCCTTGCCGCTGCTGCTGGCGGCCCCGGCGCCCGCCCATGCCGACAAGGACGCCGACCGCGCCCGCGCCGCCGTCCAGTCGGGCGAGATCCTGCCGCTCACGCGCATCCTGGAGGCGGTGTCGGCGCAATACACGGGCGATGTGATCGGCGTCAAGCTCGACCGCGACGATGGCGTCTGGCAGTACGAAGTCAAGCTGCTGCTGGCAAGCGGTTCGGTGGCCAAGCTCGAGTACGACGCCAAGACCGCCACCCTGCTCAAGGCCAAGGGGCGCGATCTTGAGCAGGCCCGCAAGAAACCCTGATCCCCCATGCGCCTCCTCCTGGTAGAAGACGAGGCCGTGCTGGCCGCCCAGATCCACGCCAGCCTGGTCGGCGCGGGGTACGCGGTCGATACGGCAGCGCACGGCGTCGATGCCTGGCACCTGGGCGCCGAAGAGCCCTACGATGCCGTGGTGCTCGACCTTGGCCTGCCCGGGCTCGACGGCCTGTCCGTGCTGCGCCGCTGGCGCGCGGCGCAGGTGAACCTGCCGGTGCTGATCCTGACCGCACGCGACAGCTGGACCGACAAGGTGGAAGGCATCGATGCCGGGGCCGACGACTATCTCGCCAAGCCCTTTCGCATGGAAGAGTTGCTGGCCCGCATCCGCGCGCTGATCCGCCGCGCGCATGGCATGTCCGCGCCCGAGCTGGCCTGCGGGCCGGTGCGCCTGAACGCGCGCACGGGCGTGGCGACCGTCGACGGCGCCGCGGTGGTGCTGACCGCCCATGAGTTCAAGGTGCTGGATTACCTGATGCACCACCCGGGCGCGATCATCAGCAAGGCCGTGCTGACCGAGCACATTTATGCGCAGGATTTCGACCGCGACAGCAACACCATCGAAGTCTTTATCGGACGGCTGCGGCGCAAACTCGGCGTGGACGTCATCGAAACCGTGCGCGGACAGGGCTACCGCCTGCGCCCGCCGGCGTCTCCCGATGCCCCCGCAGCCTCCACAAACGCCGCCAGCTGACCCATGCGCCAGTCACTAGCCATCCGCCTGCTCACGGTCGCGGCCATCTGGCTGGCCGCCGCGCTCGGCGGCACCGGCTGGCTGCTCTCCACCCTGTTCGCGCGCCACGTCAACGACACCTATGTGCGCCAGCTCGACAATCAGCTCACCAGCCTCGCCGCCGCGCTGGACTGGAGCGCTGACGGCAAGCTCGCCCTGACCCGCGCCCCGGCCGACCCGCGCTTTGAACTACCCTACTCCGGCGCCTACTGGCAGGCGCAGGCGCCGGGCGCCACGCTGCGCTCGCGCTCGCTCTGGGATGCCGAGATGCCCGCCACGGTGGGCAACAAGGTTGCGGGCAGCCACGCGGAGATCCGGCCCGGGCCCAACGGGCAATCGCTGCTGGTGGTGTCGCGCCCCATCGTGCTGGCGTCGGCCGATACGCCGGTGATGCTGTCGGTGGCGCTGGATCGCACCGAGCTGCGCGCGGCGCGCCAGGCCTTCAACCGGCTGCTGGGCTGGTCGCTCACGGCGCTGGGCGCGGGCCTGCTGCTGGCAGTGGCGGCCCAGGTGAAGTTTGGCCTCGCGCCGCTGGCGCGGCTGCGCCAGGCGCTGGCTACCCTGCAGGCACGCCGCGAGAGCCGCCTGGGCGGCACGTGGCCGTCCGAGGTGGTGCCGCTGGTCACCGAGATCAATACCTTGCTGGCGCGCAACGCCGGTGCGCTGGAGCGCTCGCGGCGCCAGGCCGCCGACCTCGCGCACGCCGTCAAGACGCCCCTGGCCATCCTCGCCAATGAAGCCGAGCGCCTGCCCGGCGAGGCAGCCCGCGCCGCCGCCAGCCAGGTCGAGGCCATGCGCCGGCAGGTGGACCGCCATCTGGCGCGCGCACGGGCGGCAGGGGCAGCAAGCACGCACGGGGCGCGCATCGACGCCGGCCCCGCGGCAGGCGAGCTGGCGCGCGCGCTGACCCGCCTGCACAGCGCCCGCGAGATCGATATCCAGGTGGAGGGCGACGGGCACTTTGCCGGCGACCGCCAGGACCTGATCGAGATCCTGGGCAACCTGCTCGACAACGCCTGCCAATGGGCGCGCTCGCGCGTTCGCGTCAAGCTCGCGGAGCACGGCGGCATGCTTGAGGTCACCGTCGAAGACGACGGGCCGGGCATGCAGGCCGAGGCCCGCGAGCTGGCCACGGCACGCTTTGGACGGCTGGATGAGTCCGCTGCCGGCAGTGGACTGGGCCTGGCCATCGTCAGCGAGATGGCGGCCCTTTATGAGGGTGGGCTGGCGCTAGGCGACAGCGAACTGGGCGGATTGCTGGCCCGCCTGCGCCTGCCGGCTGGCCAGCCGTAAACCAAAAAAGGGCCGGACGAGCCGGCCCCTTCTCCTGCTCCTGCTACCGCATTGCCCGCGTTAGCAGGCCGCCGTCATCTTGAAGATGCCTTGCGCATTGCCGGCATCGAACGACAGATCCAACGTGCCGCCAGCTGCCTCCGTCGCGGGCACGAAATCGCGCGTGATGAACTCGTAGAACGAGCCCGGCACGCTGCGCTTGACCACCACGCCGTCGGCGCCGACAAACCCGCGCTCCACCGGGTCGGCCTTGAATGCCGTCTGCAGGACCCGCCCGGAGCGCGACACTTCCACCGAATCCTTGATCGGGCGGCCCAGGCTGCGCTGCGCGTCCGCCACGGCACGCACATCCGCCACGCGGTCGGTGGCGTGGTTGAAGGCATTGCCCTCGGTGGAAATCCAGGCCATCTCGGCCGATTCCTTCAGCAGCAATTCATAGTCGGCCAGCGCCGGCTCGGCATGTTGGCGGGCAAAGCAGGCTGCCAGTTGCGGCACCAGGCGTGCGGCGTCGGCCATCGGCAGGCACGCATCGCGCTCGAGCAGGGCCAGTTGCGCGACGGCTTCGTCGCCGAGCGGATCGACGGACTTCGACACCACGCGCGACACGGCGGACTGGAAATCGGCGCTGAAACGCTCGGGATGCAGCTCGCTCAGGAAGTACTGGGCGATGTCGTCAGGCAGGTCGGCATGCGCGTAGGAGCGGCCGGTCATGCCGATGCGCTCGAGCGGATAGGTGCCGTTGAGGCGGTAGCCCAGCGGGCCCAGGATGCGCGTGAAAGCGATCTCGCCCGAGGGCAGGCTGCCGCAATCCCACTTCACCGTGCGCAGCGCGCCGTGGTCGAACACCACTTGCCCGCCCGCCTGGATCACGTCGCGGGTATAGGCCATGCCGGTCGGCACGCGCTCGAGAATGCCGGCGAACAGCACCATATTGAGCGCCTGCGCCACTTCGGCACGGCTGGCCAGTTCGCTGGTAGAAGACAGCAGTTGCGGGGAAACATTCATCAATTGCAGCAACTCGGCTGCCTGGGTTTCGCCACAAACGGTCTCGAGGAGGCGTTGCAGATTCGGCTTCGTCATGGTCAATGCGCTGAAATGTGTTTGTTTTCGGGGGATGGCGGGGGCCGACGGCCTCCGGATGGGGCTTATTGTGCGACTGCGGCAGAGTTCGTACAATTGATAACTTCGCACCAACTTCCTTCCAAAAACGCACTATGCGCAAGGGCATACCCAGCCTCACGGCACTCCAGATGTTCGAGGCCGCGGCGCGCCTGGGCAGCTTTACCCGCGCCGCCGACGAGCTGGCGGTGACGGAGAGCGCGGTTTGCAGGCAAATCGCAGGGCTGGAAGCGCGGCTTGGCGTGCCGTTGTTCCACCGCATTCGCAAGCGCATCGTGCTGACGCCGGCTGGCGGGACCTATGCCGAAGAAGTGCGGGAACGGCTCGACCAGATCGAGCAGGTGACGCTGGACGTGATGGCCCAGCGCCCGCGCGGGCGCGCCATCGAGTTGGCCATCGGACCCACCTTTGCCAGCCAGTGGCTGATCCCGCGCCTGCCGCTACTGGCACGCGCCCTGCCCGATCTCACGCTGCATCTCTCGGCGCGCACCGAGGCTTTCGAGCTCAGTGATACCGCGTTCGACGCTGCCATCTACTACGGCGAAGGGCTGTGGCCGGGCACGCAGGGCGAGCGGATCCTGCAGGAAGGCCCGTCGGTGCCGGTGTGCAGCCCCTCCCTGCTGGGGCGCCGCAAGCGCCTGGACCTGGATCAGTTGCTGGAATTGCCGCTGCTGCACCTGAACACCCGCTTGCGCGCATGGAGCGACTGGCTCGCCGCAGCGGGCGCGGCACTGCCGGCGCAGGCCTTGCGCGGCCCGCGCTATGACCTCTACACCATGCTGGCGCAGGCCGCTGCCGCCGGCATCGGCGTGGCGCTGATTCCGCGCATTCTGATCACCGAGGAACTGGCGCAGGGGCGGCTGGTGGTGCCGCTAGCCACGCTGCCGGCGGAGATCGATAATCGCAAGGCCTATTACTACGTCCACCGGCGCGGCCTGCCTCCCGACGACAAGGTCTTGCAACTGCGCGACTGGCTGCTGGAACACGGCGCCCAGATGCCAGGCGCGCCGAAGGTCAATGCGCGTGGGCGCTGACGGCCTCGCGGGTGTCCCGCGCCAGGCCCATGGCGAAAGCCACTTCGGCCACCAGGAACAGCGGCCCGACCAGAAGCCCGGCAAGGTCATCCACAAACGCAGGCTTGCGGCCTTCGTAGTAGTGCCCGACGAACTGGATCAGCCAGCCCGCCACGAACAGGCCGATGCCCCAGGCCAGCCATACGCCGGTGGACAGCGCAGCGATGGCGCCGCCGGCGTAGACGAAGCCAGCCAGGATCACCGTCATCGCCAGCCCGAACCCCGCCGACAGGCGCAGGTAGAACAGGCAAGACAGACCATAAACAACCATCGCCGGCGTCAGGTACGCCGGACCCGCGTCAAGCGGCATGGCCGGGCGGGCCAGCAGCGTGGTCACAGCCAGCACAATCATGGGAATGCCGATGAAATGGCTGAACACATTGCGCGCGTCGCGGTGATAGGCTGCGTAATTGGCCAGGTGGTCGATCAGTGTCTTCACAGGGTCTCCTGCCGGGGCGTCGTTGTAGTTGCGTCGTTGTAGTTGCGCATTTGTGGCCGCGCACTGTGGCTACGCGTTGTGGCCGTATATTAATAGGCAGCAAAAAGCCCGTCTGTCCGGTTTTTGACAGTCGGCACGAGCATCGATCAAGGAGACCCTCATGCGCCTGGCAACCCGTGGCCAGCAGGAGCCGGCCCTGGATCCGCTGCGCGCCTTGCGCGGCGGGAGCTGGTTTGGCGCCTTGCCGGCGGCCATGCAAGACACCCTGCTGCGGGACGCGGCCACGCGCAAGCTGGCGGCAGGCCAGATGCTGTTTACCCGCGGCAACGCCTTTGACGGCATCTACGGCGTGGCTGCCGGCACGGTGCAGATCGACACCCACAGCGAGTCCGGCAAGGCCGCCCTGATCGGCCTGCTGGGGCCGGGCAACTGGTTTGGCGAGCTTTGCCTGTTCGACGGGCTGGCGCGCACCCACGACGCCCATGCCACCAGCGCAGCCACCGTGCTGCACCTGCAGCGCGACAAGCTTTACGCGATGCTGTCGGCGCATCCCGAATGGTGGCGCGAGTTCGGCAAGCTGCTCGCCGCCAAGACGCGCGAGGCCTTTCACTATGTGGAGGAGGCGCAGTTGCTGCCGCCGCTGGCGCGCACCGGCCGCCGGCTGGTGGCCATTGCCCAGGCCTATGGCGACCTGCCCGGGCTGGAGCGCCGCTCCGTGCATATCCCGCAGGAACAACTCGGGCAGATGCTCGGGCTGTCGCGCCAGACCGTCAACCAGGCCCTGCGCGAGCTCGAGGCGCGCGGGCTGTTGCGGCTGCACTATGCCGACATCGAGTTGATCGACCTGCCTGCCTTGTTGGCGCTGACCTGACTGCACCGCCCCGCCCGACCCCGTCAGCCTGCACTGGCAGCGCAAACCAGAGATCCATCGCCATGACCCATTTAGATGACACCCGCCTGCAAGCCTATCTCAGCCGCATCGGCCATCCGCTGCCGAGCCAGCCGGACCTCGCCACGCTCGACAGCCTGATCGCTGCACAACTGACGCGGATTCCCTTTGAAAACGTCGACGTGTTGCTGCAGCGCCGGATCAGGATCGGCCTGGATGCGGTGTTCGACAAGCTGGTCACCAACGCGCGCGGCGGCTACTGCTTCGAGCAAAACACCTTGCTTGCCGCCGTGCTGCGAGCGCTCGGCTACGTGGTCACGCCACTGGCTGCGCGGGTGCGCTGGAACGTGCCGGAAGACGTGCCCACCATGCAATCGCACATGCTGCTGCGGGTGGAGGCCGCGCATCGCAGCTATATCGTGGACGTGGGCTTTGGCGGCCCTACCCCGTACCGCGCCATGGCGCTGCCGCAGGCGGAACAAGCCGATCCGTCGTTCCCGTACCGCCTGTCGTGCGTGGAGGCGACAGGTGCGGCCTTTCACGTGTACGACCTGGAGGTCAAGACCGCAAGCGCATGGCTCAAGCTCTACCAGTTCGATCTGTCGCCGCAGCAGGCCATCGATTTCGAGCCGCGCAACTGGTACACCTCCACCCATCCCGACAGCCTGTTCCGCAACGCCCTGACCCTGGCGCGCTCGCAAGGCGACACCCGGCTGACGCTGATCAACGGCGACTTTGCCGTGCGCGCGGCCGATGGCAGCGTGCAGCGCCAGCAACTGGAGACGCCGGCTGCCATTGTCCAAGCGCTGGGGGATCGCTTCGGGCTCGTGCTGGATCTTGCCAGCGAGGCGCAACTAGCGCAGCGATTGCCCGCGCTGATCGAGGCGCGCGGCAACAGATAGGCATTCGCTTCACCAGGGTTCGGGCAGCAGTTCGAGCCCGGCGGCCCCAAGCAGCGCCGGCAGCCCCGCGTCGCCCACCATGTGCAGGGCGCCGGCCACGATCAGGGTTGGCACGCGATCCGCGACCAGCGCCTGGATTTTCGGCATCCACTGCTGGTTGCGAGCGTCGACCAGGACCGCCAGCGCGTGCGGCCATTGTGCGCGGCGCTGCGCCAGCAGCGCGCCAAACGGCCCGGCCTGCCCTTGCCGCCACCAGCGCACCATATCCGCCGGCTCCGCTGCGGCCAGTTCCGGCTGCTCGGCAAAAAATGCCAGCATCGATACCTGCTCGGCCAGCGGCACGCACTGCAACATCCGCAGCGCCTCGGTGCCATCCTCCAGCGCATCCGTTGCCCGTCCATCGACTGCGGCGCGCGCCCACAAGAACCGATCGACACCATGTTGCGCCAGGATGCCGTGCCTGGCGGCCACCGCGAACTGCAGATGCATCGCGGCGAACACGGGGCGCAGGCGCTCCAGTGCCGGGCCGGGCAGGCCGAAATCCAGCCAAAGCGCCCGCACCTGCGCAAGCGTCGCTGGCTGCAGATGGCGGCTAAGACCATCGCCCTGCGGGAAATACGCCGGCGCGAAGTCCGGCGCCTGGTCCAGCGCCACCTCGAAGACCACCCGCGCCGAAGCGCGGTAGGCGCGCTCCGCGGCTGGCACCAGTGCCAGCAACGGCGCATCCAGCACGTGGATCGCCCCTAGCAGGTAGACCTCGGTATCCTTGATTTGCCAAAGCATGAAACGCTTACCTCGTCCTTTGTGGCCTGTTGCAGGCTGTTATGGCCTGTTCGCCGTTTGTGGGTACGGACATCATGCCGCTGTCTTGCTGACGTCATGCACCGAATGCATTGCCAACAGAAAATTCTCTGATAAGCCGGGCCGGCTGCCGATTTGCTTGTGGACTGAGCCATGCCTCCCAACCATAATGTACCGGCCGGTAGCACTGCGTGAACCGCTGTGCAGAACCCGCACCGGGCCGTGCTGCCAAGATGCAGATTCACCCGCGCCTTTTAAAGATCATCTGGTCCCGCCCCGCGAGGACCAGGACACCAGGAGACACGCATGTCATTGTTCGACCTGACCGGCAAGGTTGCCGTCGTCACCGGCTCTTCACGCGGCATCGGCCGCGCCATCGCGGAGCAGATGGCGGTGCAGGGAGCCAAAGTGGTGATTTCCTCGCGCAAGGCCGAGGCCTGCCAGGAAGTCGTCGATGCCATCAATGCCAAGCATGGCGCCGGCACCGCGATTGCCGTGCCAGCGAATATCTCGTCCAAGGAAGACCTGCAGCGCCTGGTCGACCAGACCAACAGCACGTTCGGCAAGATCGATGTACTGGTTTGCAACGCGGCGTCCAACCCCTACTACGGCCCGATGAGCGGCGTGACCGACGAACAGTTCCGCAAGGTGCTGGACAACAACGTCATCTCCAACCACTGGCTGATCCAGATGGTGGCCCCGCAAATGCTGGAGCGCAAGGACGGTTCGATCATCATCGTGTCGTCCATCGGCGGCCTGCGCGGCTCGCCTACCATCGGCGTGTACAACGTGTCGAAGGCGGCAGACTTCCAGCTGGCGCGCAACCTGGCGGTGGAGTTCGGCCCGAGCAACGTGCGCGTGAACTGCATCGCCCCTGGCCTGATCCGCACCGATTTCGCCAAGGCGCTCTGGGAGGATCCGGAGCGCTACAAGCTGTCGACGCAAGGCGCGCCCCTGCGCCGCATCGGCGAGCCGGTGGAGATTGCCGGCGCCGCGGTGTTCCTGGCCTCCTCGGCCAGCACCTTCATGACCGGCCAGGCCATGGTGGTGGACGGCGGCGTCACGATCTGAGCCGCCGCGCACCTGCTGTTCCCGTTCCGGGCTCGCTCCAGGGCCAGGCGCAAAGCCCGATGCCTGAGGCCTGAGCCGGGGCACTTCGTGCCCGCGTGCATTGCCGCCCGCATTTCCGGACAGGCGCGGCACGCGGGCAAGCTTGCGCGCCGGCATGCCAGAGCGTTGCCCATCCTGCCATGCAGTCAGGGAGGCACCGATGTCGAACAACCCGCAAACCGCTACGACCTGGCCAGCAATCAGCCTGGCCGAGGCCCACGCCCGCCTTACCGCACCCGGCGCCCCTTTCGAAACCGAAACGCGCGTGATCCGGGGCATTACCACCGTCGTGTGGAAAAACGCGCCACCCACGCTGCGCGACCTGTTCCTGCAAGCCCGCACATTGGGCGACAAGACCTTCGTCGTCTATGAAGACGAACGTGTCTCGTACGATGCGTTCGCCCGCGCCGCGCTCACCATCGCCCATGCGCTGATCCAAGATGGCGTGACCAAAGGCGACCGCGTGGCGCTGGCCATGCGCAACCTGCCGGAATGGCCGGCCGTTTTCTACGGCGCCTTGCTGACAGGCGCCATCGTCACGCCGCTCAACGCCTGGTGGACCGGGGCGGAACTGGAGTACGGCCTGGCCGACTCCGGCAGCAAGATCGCCATCGTTGACGATGAACGCCTGGGCCGCATCATCGAGCACCTGCCAGGCTGCCCCGCGCTGGAGAAAATCTACGTCAGCCGCGCCGATGCGCCAGCCAGCGACGCACGCATCGGCCGGCTGGAGAACCTGATCGGCACGCCGGACCAATGGGCATCGCTGCCCGAACTGCCGGTACCCGATGTGGCCATCGACGCCGACGACGACGCCACGATCTTCTATACGTCAGGCACCACCGGCAAGCCCAAGGGCGCGCTCGGCACCCACCGCAACGCCACCAATGTGGCCGTGGCCGCCGCGTTCAGCCCGATGCGCAATTGCCTGCGCCGCGGCGAGGCGATCCCCGCCCCCGATCCGGCCGCACCGCAAAAAGGCATGCTGCTGTCGGTGCCGTTCTTCCACGTTACCGGTTGCATGGCGGTGCTCAACGGCGCGCTGGCCAGCGGCACCAAGATCGTGTTGATGCGCCGCTGGGACGCCGTGCGTGCCATGGGCCTGATCGAGAGGGAGCGTTGCACCGCCGCCGGCGGCGTGCCCACCATCGCCTGGCAGATCATCGAGCACCCGGAGCGCGAGCGCTTCGACTTGTCGTCGCTGGAAAACGTCAACTACGGTGGCGCCCCCGCTTCGGCTGAACTGGTGCGCCGCATCAAGGAAGTGTTCCCGCATTCGGCCCCTGGCATTGGCTGGGGCATGACCGAGACCTCGGCCACCTTCACCAGCCACAGTGCAGAGGAGTATGTGGAGCGCCCCGAAAGCGGCGGCCCGGCCTTGCCCATCGGCGAGATGAAGGTGGTGGATGGGCGTGGACGCAGCTTGCCCACCGGCGAGACCGGCGAACTCATGGTGCGCGGCGCCAATGTGGTACGCGGCTACTGGAACAAGCCGGAAGCCACCGCGCAAACATTCATCGACGGCTGGCTCAAGACCGGCGACATCGCGCGGCTGGATGAGGAGGGCTTTGTCTATATTGTCGATCGCATGAAGGATATGTTGATCCGCGGCGGCGAGAACATCTACAGCATCGAGGTGGAAAGCGCGCTGTACGATCACCCCGCCATCATGGACGCGGCACTGGTCGGCATCCCCCACCGCACGCTGGGCGAAGAGCCCGCGGCCGTGGTCAGCCTGAAGCCAGGCGCGCAAGCCACCGAGGCGGAACTGCAGGCGTTCGTAGGCGAGCGGCTGGCGGCCTTCAAGGTGCCGGTGCGGATCGTGTTCTGCCCCGACATGCTGCCGCGCAATGCCAACGGCAAGATCCTGAAGTCGACACTACGCAAGATGTTCGAAGCCTGAACCCGCGCGCTGGACAAGGTCAGGATCCCCCAGGCGGCCGTGAGCGGGAACACGGCCGCTTGCTTGCCGGTACCACGCCGGTCCGACGGCGATGACGGGCACAACCAACAGATAACAGATGCGGATGCGGATGCGGATGCCAGCAAACTCACTCACCAGACCTTTCCTGCTCTCCGGCAACCGGCTCGCGGGCTTGTCCGTGCTGGGCACAGCCTTGCTCCTCGCGGGCTGCGCCAGCCAGGGCCAGGGCAGCGCCGCTGCGCCGGTGCCGGAGATACGGCCCGGCATTCTCGCCGGCTACCTGCCGGCGGACGCACGGCCTGACAGCCTCGCCCTGGTGCCACCGCCGCCCGCGCCCGGCTCCGCGGCGCAAGCCCTGGACGACGAGGTCGCGCGCGGCAATCAGGCCCTGCGTGGCACGGCACGCTATCGCCAGGCGGCAATCGATGCCAACCTGAAATTCCCGCAGGCCGCGGGGGTTTTCTCGTGCGCGCTGGATGCGCCGATATCGCAGGAACAAACACCCCGGCTCTACCTGCTGCTGCGCCGGACCCTGGCCGATGCGGGACTTTCGACGTACGGCGTGAAGGACAAATTTGCACGCGCCCGGCCGTTCGTGGTCAACCAGCAGCCGAGTTGCACGCCCGCCGAGGAAGCCATGCTTTCCAAGGACGGCTCCTACCCTTCGGGGCATAACGCCATCGGCTGGGCGTGGGCGTTGATCCTGGCGGAGATCGCGCCGCAACAGTCCAATATGATCCTGGCGCGCGGGCTGGCCTATGGGCAGAGCCGGCTGGTCTGCAATGTGCATTGGCAAAGCGATGCGACGCAGGGCCGCATCATGGGCGCAGCTACCGTGGCGCGGCTGCATGCAGACCCCACCTTCCTCGCGGATCTTGCGGCAGCCAAAGCGGAGGTTGCGCAAGCCCGTGCCAACGGGCTGCGGCCGAGCGGCGACTGCCGCGCTGAAAGCGAGGCACTGGCGATCAAATAGCAGGAGACGCCTGGCCGGCCCGATGCCGGCCGGACGCTTGCGCCGTGTTCAGCCGCGCCCGACGAAGGGCATCTTGGTGGCCATCACGGTCATGAACTGCACATTGGCATCCAGCGGCAGGTTGGCCATATGCACCACCGAGCTGGCCACATGCGCCACGTCCATCAGTGGCTCAGGCGCGATCTCGCCGTTGGCTTGCGGCACGCCGCGCGCCATGCGCGAAGCCATATCGGTAGCGGCGTTGCCGATATCGATCTGCCCGCAGGCGATGTCAAAAGCGCGGCCATCCAGCGAGAGGCTCTTGGTCAGCCCGGTAATGGCGTGCTTGGTGGCCGTGTACGGCACCGTGTTGGGACGCGGCGCGTGCGCCGAGATCGAGCCGTTGTTGATGATCCGGCCGCCGCGCGGGCTCTGCGACTTCATCAGCGCGAAGGCCGCGCGCGAGCACAGGAACACGCCCGTCAGGTTGGTGTCCAGCACGGCCTTCCATTGCGCCACGGAGAGTTCATCGATCGACACCGCCGGCGCATTGATGCCGGCGTTGTTGAACAGCACGTCGAGCCGGCCGAAATGCTCGCGAACCTGGGCGAAGAGCCGCTCCACCGAATCCGGATCGCTGACGTCGCATTGCACCGCCAGCGCCGTATGGCCGTCGGCCCTGGCTTGCACGGCCAGCGCCTCGAGCGGATCGGCGGTACGCCCGGCAAACACCACCCGATAGCCTGCCACGAGCAGCGCCTGTGCCACCGCCTTGCCGATGCCGCGGGCCGCGCCCGTTACCAGCGCAACCTTGCCTTGCTCACTCATGCTGTCTTCTCCGGACTGGATTGTTGAATGGATCGTGGATCGTGGATCGTGAATTGGGAGGCGGATGCCTACTTGACCGGAATCGGCGTGGCCGGCGCCACCGGCACGGCGGTCACGCTATTCTGCGGGCTGCCTGACACGATGCGGTCCGAGTAGGTCAGGTAGACCAGGGTATTGCGCTTGCGGTCAACCGTGCGCACTACGTGCAGGGTCTTGAACAGGATCGACATGCGCTCGGAGAACACATTGTCCTGCTGGCGCAGCGGCCCCTTGAACGTGATCGGCCCTACCTGGCGGCAGGCGATGGAGCTTTCCGGCGGGTCTTCGGCCATGCCCAGCGAGCCCTTGATGCCTCCGGTGCGGGCACGCGACACGTAGCAGGTCACGCCTTCGACCTGCGGATCGTCATAGGCTTCGATCACGACCTTGTCGGAGCCGGTCATGCGGAAATTGGTGCTCACGCTGCCGATTTCCTCGGCATGCGCGGCCGGCGCCAGCATCGCCAGCGCCGTCAGAAGGCCGCTCAGAGGCCAAAGCGGCCCACGGGAAACGCGATGGAAACGCCCGGATTGCATGGCCGTGCCCCTCACCTCAGGACACCGTGCCGGTGATTTCATCGTGCCGTTTCTCCATTTCCTGGCGCAACTGGCGGCGCAGCTGGGCTGCGGCGAAGCGCTGGCGCTCGACTTCGTCGCGGGGCACCAGCGGCGGCACTTCGGCGGGCGCACCGCTGTCGTCCACCGCGACCATGGTGAAGTAGCAGCTGTTGGTATGGCGAACCAGCTTGCTGCGGATATTCTCCGTGATCACCTTGATGCCGATTTCCATGGAGCTGCGGCCGGTGAAGTTGACTGCCGCCAGGAACGTCACCAGCTCGCCCACGTGGATCGGCTGGCGAAACACTACCTGGTCGACCGACAGCGTGACCACATAGCGCCCGGCATAGCGGCTGGCACAGGCGTAGGCCACCATGTCGAGGTACTTGAGGATGGTGCCGCCGTGCACATTGCCGGAGAAATTGGCCATGTCCGGCGTCATCAGCACGGTCATGGAAAGCTGGTGGGACAGGTCATTCATGATGAAAATCCGGAGTCTGGAAGCGGCCGGGCCGACCCGCGGTGCAGGTCGAAAGGCTGGCGCCGACGATCGGCAGTTTAACCCGGAACGATCGTCCTGCCCTGCCCCCGAGAACGTCGAAAAGCACCCGGGCACCAATAAAAAAGCGGCCCAACGGGCCGCCTTCCTGTTTGCGCCTGGGGCGCGGACTACTTATTTCTTCTTGTTCACAGCGTCCTTGAACCCTTGGCCGGCAGAGAACTTGACCGTCTTGGCGGCCGGAATCTTGATGGTCTCGCCAGTACGCGGATTGCGTCCGGTACGTGCGGCGCGCTTGCCGGAGCTGAAGCTGCCGAAGCCCACCAGCGTTACCGAATCACCCTTGGCAACCGCCTTCTTAATGTTGTCCAGAGCGGCATTCAGCGCGCGCTCTGCTGCAGCATTGCTCAGTTCCGCGTCAGCGGCGATGGCAGATACCAGTTCACCTTTATTCATGGCTGATTTCCCTTGTTGGTCGTCTTGATCGGAGTGTCTGCCACGCGGCAAATTACCGATCGGCGCAGTCTAATCCGCGCTTTACGCATTGGGCAATCCCCAGTGGCACCAATGCAACGAAAAAAGCCGCAAATCCTTGAGTCAAGCGCCTTTGCGGGGAATTTACCCCTCCTTTTCCGCGCTTTCAAATGCGACCAGCGAGGTTAATGGTCATTCGAACGCCCGTACGTGATGACGGGCATCGCTTGACAAGATCAGACCAGCGCTGTGTCCACCTTGCTGCCGCCGAGACCGCCCAGACGGCTTGGTCGGCGGCATGTCAATGGCTTTGGATGGGCGCGCCCGCGCAATCCATCTTGGTGCATGGAATCCGTGGGGGTGCGCCCCAAATAAGGGCATCGCCTCATTTTGGCGCAGCCTCCATCTGCCGACCATCCCCGGCGCATGTTAATCGGCTTCGCGTTTTGGCTTCTCGATCCGTGCGCCACCCCCTTCGAGCGCGACAAATCGGTGCAAATCCCACCAACACGGTGCAGCTCGCGGCTTGCGATGCCCCAGACTGGTACGCTTTTTGCGTACGTGTGCTCCTATTTTGCGCATAGAGGATTGTATGGACAAATGGAAGAGCGGCACCGATGCCCTGTTCATCTTGCTAGGGGCGATCATGGTGCTCGCCATGCACGCTGGCTTTGCGTTCCTGGAACTGGGCACGGTGCGCAAGAAGAACCAGGTCAACGCACTGGTCAAGATATTGGTGGATTTTGCGGTTTCCACGATCGCCTATTTCTTTATTGGCTACACCGTGGCCTACGGGGTCGAGTTCTTCACCAGCGCCCATGCACTGGCGGAAAGAAGCGGCTATGAGCTGGTGAAATTCTTTTTCCTTGCAACGTTTGCCGCCGCCATACCAGCGATTATTTCTGGCGGCATTGCCGAGCGCTCGCGCTTCAACCCGCAACTGGTGGCCACCTTCGTGCTGGTGGGCCTGGTCTACCCCTTCTTCGAGGGCATTGCCTGGAACAACCGCTTTGGCGTGCAGGACTGGATCGCCTCGGTCGCCGGCGCGCCGTTCCACGACTTCGCCGGCTCCGTCGTGGTCCACGCCATGGGCGGCTGGATCGCGCTTCCCGCCATCTTGTTGCTGGGCGCGCGCCGCGGCCGCTACCAGAAAGACGGCCGCATCAGCGCGCACCCGCCCTCGAACATCCCGTTCCTGGCACTGGGCGCATGGGTGCTGGCGGTAGGTTGGTTTGGTTTCAATGTCATGAGCGCGCAAACCGTCGACAAGATCAGCGGGCTGGTGGCCATCAACTCCCTGATGGCCATGGCCGGCGGCACGCTGGCCGCCTGGGCGGCCGGCCGCAACGACCCCGGCTTCGCCTACAACGGCCCGCTGGCCGGGCTGGTGGCGGTCTGCGCCGGCTCCGACCTGATGCACCCGCTGGGCGCGCTGGTCACCGGCGCCATCGCCGGCGCGCTGTTCGTCTACCTGTTCACGCTGGCCCAGAACAAATGGCATATCGACGATGTGCTGGGCGTCTGGCCGCTGCACGGGCTGTGCGGCGCGTGGGGTGGCATTGCCGCCGGCATCTTTGGCAGCCAGGCGCTCGGTGGCATTGGCGGCGTTTCGCTCGGCGCGCAGTGCGTCGGCACCCTGCTTGGCATCGCGATCGCCCTGGTGGGAGGCACCGTGGTTTACGGCACGCTCAAGAAGGTCGTGGGCATCCGGCTTGACGCTGAATCGGAATACAACGGCGCGGACCTGTCGCTGCATCGCATCTCCGCCACGCCGGAACGCGAAACCAACTGGTAAGGCACGGCGGCGCAAAGGGGCTTCACGCCCTTGCGCCACCCCCACCCCACGCTCCCACGACCCATGGCCAGAGTGGCGCGCTGCGCCCTGCGCGGCCATTTTGTGCTTGAACTTCCGCTCGCCGCGTAGCAATAATGCGTTGCCTGCATTCGCGCTCCGCCCCCGACGCGTCCGGGCATCCGCTGCATGATGTTCGTTGCCTGTGTACCTGCCGAGCCAGCAAGGGAGAAACGCGATGGATGCTACAACGCTGCAGAAGTATCAGGATGTCGTCGTCGCCTATGCGACGGAAGTCGGGTTCAAGGTTCTCGCCGCCCTGGTCTTCTGGGTGGTTGGCCGGTGGCTGATCCATGTCGTGGTGCGCATGGTGCAAGGGTCCCTGACCAAGCAAAAGGTCGACCCGACCTTGCTGCGCTATGTCGGCTCCATCGTCACGGTGACGCTGAATATCGTGCTGATCATCGGGATCCTGGGTTACTTCGGCATCCAGACCACCAGCTTTGCCGCGCTGATCGCGGCGGCCGGCATCGCCATCGGCATGGCGTGGTCGGGGCTGATGTCCAACTTCGCGGCGGGCGCTTTCCTGGTGGTGCTGCGGCCTTTCAAGGTCGGGGAATTCGTCACGGTAGGCGGGATCACCGGCACCGTCAGGGAGATTGGCTTGTTTGCCACCACGCTGGACACGCCAGACAATGTCCTGACCGTGGTCGGCAACAACAAGATCTTTGCCGACACAATCCAGAACTTCAGCGCCAACCCGTACCGCCGGGTCGAGCTAAAGGCTCAGTTGGCCGGCAGCACCGACGTGGCGGCGGCCGCCACCCTGCTCAAGGCGCGGCTGGCCGCGCTGCCCAACGTGCTGGCCGAGCCGCCGCCGGACGTCGAGATTCTCGAGTTCACCCTGGTGGGGCCGGTGCTCGCGGTACGTCCGTACTGCCATACCGACCATTACTGGCAGGTGTATTTCGATAGCAACCGGGTGATCCGCGAGAGCTTTGGCGAGGCCGGCTTCGCCGCCCCGATGCCAGCTCAACTGGTGGTGCTGCAAAACGGCGCAGCCGCTTAACCGTGTATCGATGGGATGGCGCGGCCACGCTGAGCCAGGCCGCCCCGCTACCGAAGCACCATCGGCACCCGAATCATTCGGCGCCGTGCTTCGCCGCGCCTGAACGGCCAAAGGCCCGCATCAGCACGGCGCCGGTACCGCAAACGCCCATGACCACCGCCAGCGGTAACGCGCTGCCATCCCGCCAGAAGCTGACGGCCGCGCCGGCCAGGGTGCCCAGGGAGAATTGCAGCGTCCCCATCAATGCGGACGCGGTGCCGGCACGATGGCCTTGCTGGGCCATGGCCAGTGCCGAGGCGTTCGGCAGGATGCAGCCGAGGCTGGCGATAAACACAAAGAATCCCGTCAGCAGCACCGGCAGCGGCGCCAGGCCGGCGAGCACGGCCGCAGCCAGGGCAAGGCCGGCCAGGCACGGTGCGAGCAGCGCGCCGCGCAGGACGTGGTCCAGCGTGCGGTTGCGCACCAGGCGCGCGTTGAGCTGCGACATGCCGATCAGGCCCAATGCG
The DNA here is from genome assembly GCF_014170355.1 of Cupriavidus sp. UME77. Taxonomy (NCBI): domain Bacteria; kingdom Pseudomonadati; phylum Pseudomonadota; class Betaproteobacteria; order Burkholderiales; family Burkholderiaceae; genus Cupriavidus; species Cupriavidus sp. UME77. The sequence continues at coordinate 61,254 of NZ_LZZU01000035.1, read as the reverse complement.
TTGGCGCCAAACACGAAGCCGTAATGGGAGGGATCGATGCCATGCAACTCGATCAGCACGAACGGCGACCCCGCAATGTATGCAAACATGCCCGCCTGCGCGCAGCCGGCCGACAGCGAATAGCCGACGAAACCCCGATCTCGCAGCAGCTCGCCGTAGTTCGAGAGTACGCGGCCCAGGCGCAAAGGCATGGCGCTGGCGTGGTCGAGCGACTCCTCCATGTAGCGGTGGACCACCCACAGGATCAGCAGGCTCGCGCCACACAGCAACCAGAAGATGGCGCGCCAGCCGAATGCCGCCAGCACTGCGCCCCCGATGATGGGCGCCAGGATCGGCGCCAGGCCCATCACCAGCATCAGCGAGGAGAAGGCGCGCGCGGACTCATGGGCCTCCAGCCGGTCCCGAATGACGGCGCGCGCCATCACCATGCCTGCGCAGCCGCCCAGGGCCTGCAGGAAACGCCACAGCATCAGCGCATCGACGTCACGCGCGAGCGCGCACCCGGCTGCGGCCAACGCATAGGCCAGAAGGCCGGCATACAACGGCGGCTTGCGGCCAAAGCGGTCGCTGATCGGGCCATAGAATGCCTGCCCCACCGCCAATCCGACCAGGAACGTCCCCAACGTGAGCTGCACGCGGCCGATATCGACCCCGAGATCCCCGGCCAGCGCAGGGAAGCTCGGCAGGTACATGTCAATGGAAAGCGGCGCCAGCGCGGTAAGCGAAGCGCATACCAGGAGCCAAAGCGGAAAGCGCCCGGATTGCGGGGCGCGGGTGGAGCGGGTCATCGAAACTTCCTGAGGAACAACTAGGCGGCCGGGATGGCCACCGGCGCCCAATGCGTCAAACTGGCTAACGGCGTAGCGGCACGGGAGCGGCTAAAGACGTAATTGTTGCATAGCGTAACAAGCCGCGCACTCGGCATGCCGCGCGGCGATGATGCAGGCGCACGTCCGACCGGGCGCGCGCAAACTGTGATGACAGGCCTGACGGTACCGCGGCATTGCGGTGATTTCGGGCCTCGCTTCGCCGAGAAGTGGAGGAGTGCGTGGCTTTCAACGGCAGCGACGCCAAGGGTACAATGCCAGCCTGTTGGCCGCCCGAGGCGGACGATCACGCAGCCCGACGCACCGCGGGAACCCACCCGATGGTGCGGTTCCCGGCAACGTTTTCCTGCATGAGAACAAGATACAAACTGCTTTCTGTCTGTTTTGCCCTGGCCGCCGGCGCGGCTAGTTTGCCGTGGGCGCCGCATGCGCATGCGGCACCGGCTCCGGCTCCAGCCAGGGCCGCCGCCTCCGCGCCTGCGCCCGTCGTGGTGGACGAGGCCGATGCCCTGGCGCAAATGCTCAAGGGCGCTGCCACGGGCCAGAATACCGGCGCAGCAGGCGTGCCTGAATTGCTGCGCAATACCGCCCGCCCCGACAACATATTGTCGCGCGCTTGCCGCCAGCTCAACGATGCCCTGCCCATTGAGATCGATGGCGAGACGCGCTTGCGCCGCTGCCAGTCGGTCCCTGGCAAACATATCCTGTTCCAGCTGGAGCTGACCAAGTACCGAGGCCCCATGCTGGACCTCGCCAGCTTCGAGCTCAGCTACGCCGCGCCGCTGCAGCGCAATATCTGCGCGAACCGGGACGTTGAAATCCTGACCAAGCTGGGTATCAGCATGATGTTCCGCTACATGACGCGCAACGAGCGCGGCGAGCGTCGCGTCGGCGACGTCTACATCAACGCGCCCATCTGCGCCTCGGCATTGCGCTAAGAGCGCTATTTCAAAAAGCTTCTGGCCTCAGGCGAGCCTTGGACGCAACGGCACCACGTTGGCCGCGCGCCGGGGCAGCACACGGGTTTCCTTCCATCGCGCATGCGCCAGCGGTGAGCCCCATACCAGTCCATGCAACTGGGCGAGCGCAAAGGGATCGCCCAGCAACAGGTGTTTCTGGGCCGCCGACAGTGCGTCAGGGCCGGCGGTGAGAGCCTGTTGCACCAGCGCGGCGTGCTCCACTCGCGTAGCCTGTGGCTGCACCACGCGCGACGAGGCGGTCGCGCACATCAGCGCATTGGTCACCGGGTCGACCACGGCATCGATAAATGCCGGCGGCTCTGCCGCTGCCTCCACGTGCTTCTGCATGGCCACCATCTCGCGCGGGGGCGTGGCCTCTTCCGGCGTCACGAACAACCTGGCCCCGCGCAGCGCGCGGCCCAGCGAGACCCGCGACAGCCAGACCGAAAGCGGAATCGAGCAGACCAGGGAGCCCACGATCGGCAGCAGCCACCAGACAAAATTCGGGTCCAGCCACAGCACCAGCCCGCCCCAGGCCAGGCCCAGCAAGGTATGCATGCCGTGGCGGCGGAACGCCTCGCCCCAGGTGGTCTGCGCATCCTCTCGCGGCGGCGACTTCCAGGTAATGCCCCAGCCGCTATAGGCCGCCACCACGAACTTGGTGTGAAACAGCATCCGGACCGGGGCCAGCAAGGCCGACATCACGACTTCGATCAGCATCGACAGCACCAGGCGCAACGGCCCACCATAGTTGCGCGAGTCCTTCATCAGCAGCACCACGCTGGCGATCTTGGGCAGGAACAACAGTGTGGCGGTCGCCGAGAACAGCGCCAGCGCCTTCTCGGGATGCCACTCCGGCCAGGTCGGGAACAGCTGGTAGGGCTGCGTGAAGTACTCCGGCGGCACCAGCGCGTGCTTGGCCAGCATGATGGTGGACAACACCAGGAACAGGAACCACAGCGGCGCAGACAGATAAGCCATCACGCCAGTGAGGAACACCGCGCGGTGCACGGCGTGGAAGCCCTGCTTCATCCACAGGCGGAAGTTCATCAGGTTGCCCTGGCACCAGCGGCGATCGCGCTTGACCTCATCGAGCAGGTTCGGCGGGAGTTCCTCATAGGAGCCCTCCAGGTCATAGGCAATCCACACGCCCCACCCGGCCCTGCGCATCAAGGCGGCCTCGACGAAATCGTGCGAGAGGATTTCCCCTGCCAGCGGGCCCTTGCCGGGCAGCGGCGCCAGCGCGCAATGCTCCATGAACGGCTGGATGCGGATGATGGCGTTGTGACCCCAGTAGTGCGATTCGCCGAGCTGCCAGTAATGCAGCCCGGCAGTAAACAGCGGCCCGTACACGCGCGTGGAAAACTGCTGCACGCGCGCATACATGGTCTCGCGGCCCACGGCCAGCGGCGCGGTCTGGATGATGCCAGCACCCGGATTGCCCTCCATCAGCTTGACCAGCGTGGTCAGGCACTCGCCGCTCATCACGCTATCCGCGTCCAGCACCACCATGTAGCGATAGGCGCTGCCCCAGCGGCGGCAGAAGTCCGCCACGTTGCCGGTCTTGCGCTTCACGCGATGGCGGCGCCAGCGGTAGAAGATTCGGCCAAAGCCGTTGACCGCGCGGCAGGTTTCCATCCACGCATCGGTCTCGGCGGTACGCAGGTCCGGGTTGCCGCTGTCGGACAGCACAAAGAAATCGAAGCGCGCCAGCTCGCCGGTGCGTTCCATCGACTCATAGGTCGCGCGCAGCCCGGCAAATACCCGGGTCACGTCCTCGTTGCAGATCGGCATGATGACCGCCGTGCGCGCCTCCTCGGCAATGGGCCCATCCACCGCGGCCGAACGCGAGATCAGATGGCGGTCGCCGCCCTTGGCCAGCACCAGGAAACCCATCATGGCGGTCCAGAACCCAGCCGACACCCACGAGAACAGGATGGCGAAGAGCGCCAGCACGGCGATCTCGAGCGGATCGGTGCCGTGATAAGGCAGCACCTTGGTCATGAAGTAAGTAGCCAGCGCGGTCTGCCCGGCTACCAGGCCAAGCAGTACCCATCGACGGTGCTTGCCCGCCGGGTGCCATTTGCCCTCGGCATCGGGACCGTCATGCAGCGTGTCCCAGGTTTCCGGCACTGGCGGGCGGCCCAGCATGCGCCTGCCGAGGTTGCGCAGGAAGCCGGTGACGATGTGCGGCGGCCACGCCCGCGGCACCATGGATGCGCGTTTGGGTGCGGGGCCGGTGTCGATATGCACGGTGCCGTCCGCACGACGCTGCACCAGCGGTTCGCCCGACACCTGCGGCGCGCCATAGGCAAGATTGAGGCGGCGCCCGACCGAGCCGTAGGACGGCCCCGCCGGGGATGGCTCGCCGTCCTTGGCCGCGAGTGTGCGCTGCAGCAGATGGATGGCCGACTCTGTGTCGGCGGCGTCGCTGCCAGCGACGTTGTCAAGCAGCTCGCGACGCTGGTCGGGCGAGACAGGAACGCGATCGAGATAGCGCTCGCATGCCGCCGCCGGAGCGGCGCGCCGCTTCAGCCTGGGGGTAAGATGTAGCTCCACGTCTCGGATAGGGTTGTATTGCCGTTGCGAAGATAGCCGCGCAATTCGACCGGTTTGTTCTCGTCCTTGCGGCGCACGACCATGGTCATGCGCCAGCCGCCGGTGGCCGCATTGCGTTGCGTCGAAGTGTTCAGCAGCTCCCCGTTGCTGTCGGCCGAGATCACCGGATCGATCCGGGTATCGGCGGCCAGTTTCTTGAAGGCCGGGCCTTCAAAGTCCACCACCAGCGAAAAACTGCTGTCGTCCTGCTTGCGGCTCAGGCCCTGGCCACGCCGCGTTTGTGTCACCCACGACAGCGGCGGCTGTTTCTCGCCGTCCTTCTGCCACAGCAGGCGATATTCGAAATCAAAAGGTTGCTTGGGCTTGGGCGGGGTGTCAGGCACCCAGTACGCCACGATGTTGTCGTTGGTCTCGTCCGGGGTCGGGATCTGCACCAGCTCGACCCGGCCCGAGCCCCAGTTTCCTTTGGGCTCCACCCAGGCGCTCGGCCGACGCTCGTACCACGCGCCAATCTCCTGGTAACTGCTGAAATTACGATCCCGCTGCATCAGGCCAAATCCTTGCGGATTGGTCGCGGCGAACGAGGTCACCAGCAGGCGCTTGGGATTGCTCAGCGGGCGCCACAGCCACTCGCCCGTGCCGAGTTGCACCGAGAGGCCATCGGAGTCATGCACCTCGGGCCGATAGTCCGGCACCGACGAGGGCTGGTTCTCGCCAAAGAGGTACATGCTGGTCAGCGGTGCCAGGCCAAGCTTGGTGACATTTTCCCGCATGAACAAGCGCGATTTCACCTCCATGACCGTCTCCGTGCCTGGCCGGATCACGATCCGGTACGCCCCGCTCACGCGGCGCGAGTCCATCAGCGCATAGATGGTCAGTTGCTTGTCCGCCGGCGATGGCCGCTCGATCCAGTACTCCACGAAGCGCGGGAACTCTTCGCCGGAATTGAGCCCGGTATCCACGGCCAGGCCCCGCGCCGACAAGCCATACCACTGGTCCTTGCCCAACGCGCGGAAATAGCTGGCGCCCAGGAAGGAAACGACTTCGTCCTTGCCCTTGGTGCTGTTAAGCGGATAGAGCACGCGGAAGCCGGCGAAGCCAAGCGTCTTGAGCTTGCTGGCATCGACCTTGTGCGGCCCGTAGTTGAACGCGGACGGATCGAAGCGGATCTCGCGGGCGTTCCCGCTCACCACCTCATTGATGCGCACCGGCTGGTCGAACACCATGCCTTCATGAAAGAAAGAGAGCTCGAACGGCAGCTTGGCATTGCGCCACTGATAACGCTCAGGCTTGTATTCGATCTCACGGTAGCGCTCGTACGGCAGCTCACGCAGTTCGCGCGGCAGATTCTGCGCGGGTGCTTTGTAAGGGCTTGCGGCCAGCTGGCGCGCGCGCGCCGCCACGGTGTCGAAGTCGAACGCGTGCGCCGCCACGGCACACAGCGCCAGCATGCCGCCGCACAACCACCTGCCCAGGCGAAGTGCGCCTGTGTTCGCAGGCGCCAATGCACGGCGCTGGATAAATTCGACGGTCGGCAAGGTAACGTTTTCGGACATGAATGCCAGTGACGGGCGTAGTTGGACGGTTGGGATCGATCAAGCACCGCAGCAAGAGGCGGGCCACCGTGCGAGCGGGATGACTGAAGCAACGGCGGGATGCCGGCCAGCGCGAATCCGGGGGACACTGTAGGGGATCTCGCTGCGCATCGTTTTTGACTGGGTGCTGGCTTTGTGTCTGGATGTATCGGGGCGTATCCGACTTGCTGCAATGCGCAATAAGACCTTAACAATTCGAGACTAGGAAGTCACGTTTCGATCACGCAACGTTTGCAACAATTTGAAACCCCAGCCATGCGGACGCCGCTTTGCGCGCGCCGCTCAAGCCCAGGCATCACATTGGGCATGCCGTCGAATCATCGCCTGGTGCCTGGCAGGGCACGTTCGGGGCACAGCCGCTTCTACAGCGATTTCCCCTGCGGCGCCACCACGCATGAAGGCGGAACGCGAACATCGGCCCCCTGCCCTCAGACCGCTGCGCCATGTTTCCTACATAGGGGCAGCCCCCGAATCTGCAACGCTAGGATACGGAGCGCATGCCGTCAACGTGCGTGGCGAGCACGTGCGCAGCACTGGAACGGCGCATAGCGCACCTGCAAAATCGTGCACTGCACTGGAAACATGCGGCTGGGGTCCGCCGCGCCAAAAAAAAGAGAGGCCGTAGCCTCTCGATCGGATTCCGCCTCGATGCCAGTCCCCCCGGATGGCGCATGGCGCCGCTGGACATCGGTACCTGGGAGCGCGTCACCGCGCGCTTCACGCGCAACGCGGCGCTCACAGGCGGCGTGGCGAACTAGCTCGGCAGCGTGCGCACCGGCAGCGCTCGCTGCCCGTCGCCTTTCACTAGCGGCGCTCAGGCGCCTTTATTCATCATCTTGTCGGCATCAGGAGGTGCGTGGTTCTTCTTTTTCTTTGCCGGCTTCTTCGTCGTCTTGCCGGAGCTTGACGCCGCTGGCTTGTCGCCGGCCGCGGGCGCGGCAGGCGCCGACGCCTGGGCATAAGCACCCGCACCAAACATGGCCAGCGTCAACATCACGATCCACTTCTTCATTTCAGCCTCCTGGTCAGCCGTAGAGAGAAGCCTGCCTGCGGCCCTTGGTGGCGCTAGGCACCTGCGCTTCGTGACTACCAAAACGAAGCAGGGAACGAATGGGTTGACGTGTCAGTTCGCCTATCGACACTGCAACGCAGCATCCAGCGTGGCCGCGCGGCCGGCACAGGCATCAAGGACACAAACGGCTGAGCAGTTCGCCGGGAACCGTGCCTGCACTGGCAGGCTGCGGCATTCCGGTGTGAGGGGCGCTGATGGTGTAAAGCGACTCGCCGCGCGCATAACGCTTGGCGTAGAGCGTCTGCTCCACCACCACATACATGGACGTGGCGCAATTGAACACCATGCGCTTGAGCGAGGAGCGGATCGGCTCGCCGCTGGTGGTGCGGATCACCCCGGCCGGTGCGTTGCGCATGACGGCGACACCCACCTCGGGACCACGGCGGCGCACCGAAGTCTTGTCGAAGTAAGAGATCACCCCGTTGGCCCCCGCCAGGGGCTGCCAGCGCTGCGGGTCTGGCGCCGAAGAATCGGGCGCGGCCAGCACGGCGCAACCTTCGCGCGGCGTGGAACGGAAGACAGCCCCCCCGCTGGGAGCCTGGCATTCAATCAAACCCGCCGTGGCGGCGGGGCGAACCGTGGCAGCAGGCTCGGCATACGCGGCAAGACAGACACTGCTGCCAACCAGCACGGCGGCAGCGTGGAAAAAGGCGCGCAAGGACATGGACGGACCCTCGTGTAGACCAAAAGACAACGTGCATTGTCGCACACCATGCTGCGCGATCTGCTCAGCGCGTACGCTGGCGCTCCGCCTGCCGCGCGTGCCGGGCTGCCAGTTGATGATGAAAAGTGGAAGGCGGATCGCGGTGTTCGGACAAGATGAATCCGGGCCCGCGAACGATTCCGCCTCCCGGTCAAGGCCGGCGGCTACCGGGACAGTGCCTCGAGCGCATGGCGTGAAGCCTCATCGGCCGGGAAAAAACACTCGATGCGCATCTCCTGTAGCGTGACGTCCTGCGGAATGCCCAGCGTGGTCAGCGTCGAGAACAGCGAGGCGCGAAAACCATCGGCGGCCAGCGCCACAGGCAGCATTGGAGGGGGCGTGCGCTCGGCAGCGTCGTCGTCGAACAGCGGAACGCCGGCCGGCCCGACCATATCGGGATGCCAGTCCGCGATGCGGTTGAAGATCTCCCGCGCGGTCTGGTCCTGCGCCTGCGTCTGCAACTCCTGCCACACGCGCCGCAGCAGGTAGCGCCCGACCTGGCGCGCGTTGTCGATGACCGGCCACAATCCGTCCGGATCGAACACGGTCAGCATCAGGTTGATGCGCCCACCGCCCTCCTCCAGCCTGGACGGTGCGCGCCCACCCAGCAGCACGCCAATCATGTTGCGGTATGCCTGGTTGGCATCGAGCATGTTCCAGAATCGGTCCAGCACCACAGCGGGATAAGGCTCTTGCTTGGACAGGATCAGCGCCACGGCCTGCTGCACCATCTGCAGCGCGGGTGCGGCCAGGCCGTGCTCGGTGTAGGCCGGCGCAAAGCCACCAGCAAGGAGCAGGCGGTTGCGCTGGCGCAGCGGCACGCCAAGGCGGTCCGCCAGCGACAGCACCATCTCGCGGCTGGGCCGGGCGCGGCCGGATTCAAGGAAACTGATATGCCGTTGCGATACCCCGGCGGCCAGCGATAGCGCAAGCTGGCTATAGCCGCGCTTGCCGCGCCAGTAACGCAGCAGTCCGGGGAAATCGAGAGCGGTTTCGGAGCTGGGGGTCAGGGTATCCATGGCGGCATTACAGCATGGCGACGGCCGACTGGCGATTACCTCCGGGGTAATCGCCCGGCCCGCACCCATGCTGCGATGCGACACCAGCCTTGGCTGAAGTGCGGCCGTGGACGCCGGGCACGCTGCCCCTATGCCACCCGCCCGCGTGTTTCGCTCAACGCAGCACCCAACCCGTATTTCCGGATCTTCTGGTACAGGGTGCTCTTCGCGATGCCGAGCCGTGAAGCGGTCCTGGTCAGGTTGCCACCGCTGTACGCCAGGGCCTTGCGGATGGATTCCGATTCGGCCATCTCCAGTGAGCAAACCGTCTCGGGGACATTGCCGGCAATGTCCTTTGGCCGGCTAGCGCCGCCCGGGGTCCCCACCGAGCTGATCTCGAGCGGCAGCTTGTCCATGGTGATCACGCCGCCCTCGGCCATCAGCAAGGCGCCTTCGAGCGCGTTGCGCAGCTCGCGGACATTGCCCGGCCACTCGTAGGCAAGCAGGCATCGGTAAGCATCGTCGTCGAACGAGGCCACCGGCAGCCCATAGCGCTCGCATAGCCGGCCCAGCCAGTGCGTGACCAGGGCCGGAATATCGTCCTTGCGCTCGCGCAAGGCGGGTATCGCGATATTGGTCACGGCGATGCGGTAGAACAGGTCCATGCGGAATTTCCCCGCGGCCACGTCGTCACGCAGGTTCCGGTGGGTGGCGGCGACCAGGCGAAAGCTGACCTTGCGCGGCGTGTTCTCGCCCAGCCGGTAGATCTCTCCCTCTTCCAGCACACGCAGCAGGTGCGGCTGTATGTCGAGCGGCATTTCGCCAATCTCGTCGAGAAACAGCGTCCCTCGGTTGGCGGCCTCGATCTTGCCTGCCGCGCCCGATCGGCGCGCGCCGGTGAACGCCCCCTCGGCATAGCCAAAGAGCTCGCTCGCAAGCAGGTCCCGTGACAGCCCCCCGCAGTTGAGCGCCACGAACGGGCCGTCTGCGCAGGCGCTGGCCTGGTGAATCCCCTGCGCGAACAATTCCTTGCCAACGCCAGTTTCGCCCAGCAGCAGCACCGGCACCCTGGACGGCGCCAGGTGCTGCGCCTTCTCCACCGCCGAGCGCAAGGCGGTGCCGTTGCCTACGATGCTGGAAAACGCCGGCGCCGCGCCCGGCCGCGCGGCAGGCGCGCCGGCAGGACCCGATGCAGGGTGATGCGGCGCGGCAGGGATCACCACCACGAAACCCAGCATGTCGCCGCGATCGCGGATCGCTTCGAAGCGGGTCAGGCGAAGCCATTCGGGGAGCGGCCCGGATCCGGCACGCGCCACGCGGGCGTCCAGGCCGGGAATGGAAAACGCGCTATTCAAAATGGTGCTCACGCCTAGCCGCGCCAGCGCTGAAGGCGCCTGCGGATTGGCCTTGACCAGCCGCCCGCCTTCGTCAAGGACGAGCACCCCGTCGCTGCCCACCGACGCAAGATGGCTCATGCAGCGGTCCAGCAGCCGCAGGCGGCGCTCCATCGCCAGCTTGGCCAGCCGGCTCTCGATCCGGCCCGCCAGCGACACGGTCAACGCCAGGCTATGCCTGCTATAGGTCTGCGCCAGGCCTGACACGTCGATCACGCCGAGCACGCCGCCGTCCAGCGGATCACGGATGACGGTGGCCGAGCAGGTCCAGCGTTTGATGCCGGCACAAAAATGCTCGGCACCATGGATTTGCACAGGTTGCCGCAAGGCCAGCGCGGTACCGATGGCATTGGTACCGCAGTTGAGCTCCGTCCAGTCGCAGCCCGGAATCAGGCCGACTTCCCCGGCAGGCTCGACGATATGCATATCGCCCTCTTGCTGGAGGATCATCCCGTCAGGATCGGCCAGCAGCATGATGGTGCCCGTCTGCGAGAGAAACTCGCGGGTCTGCTGCATCAGTGGCAGGCTGGCGCTGACCAGGCGATCATTCTTCTCCCGCCGGACTTTCAGGCCGGGTTCGTCCAGCGGCGGCGGCGCGGCCCCGGCGCCAGGATCAACCTGGCCCACCAGGCACCGGCGCCAGGAATCGTCGACCACGCAGCGCAGTTCGCCAGCGCTCGCCTCACCGCCATCAATCAGGTGCTCCCAGGCGGACATGATGCTGGCGTCATGGTCGGGATGGGAAAACCAGTCCATCGGTGTACCGGCTTCTTGCATTCCGTGTCTCCTTGCGGGGGCCCGCCCGATGCGGGCTCGGATGGCCGGTTATCCGGCTCGATCTCTTGTCTTGCGTGCTTCGCGGGACTGGCGCCCGCTCTTTGCATCCTACTCCCGACGGTACCGCCAAAGCCAGCCGGGGCTTGCCTACCCGCAAGTTCCAGGCCACGCGCCATGCGCCCGCCGCACGGCCCGCCCGGGCGCACGGGCGCCTGAGCGGCCGTCACCGACCGGCCGGAAACGAAACGGCCGTCCGAAAATCGAACGGCCGAAAGGCCACCGCCAGGAGGGATGCACGATCCATCCCTTGGCCCGGAAGTGCAGAAGCGATTACCTCGATGTCGAGATCGACATCAGTCCGCGCGCTCCGGCAGGGGCAGCTTCACCCAGTCCGTATAGAACGCTTCGATATCCGGCTCGAAGTCGTGGATCACCGGATACCACGGCGTGGGGGCTTCCACGTCGTGCATGGTTCCGCACTTGGGGCAGTAGTATTCGCGGTACACCTGCCATTGCGTGTCCGGCGCCATCAGGTGCGGATAGACCTCGGCCATAGCTTCATCCGTGTCGCGCACGTAGACGTTGGCATGGAGCTTCCAGTTCTCCCGGTAGTCGCAGAAGACATGGCCGCAATCGCATTGGGTGACCCACTTTTTGGTCTTGGCCTGCTGCACGATAAACATGTGCGGGCTTAGCGGCAGCACGATGCGATCATCCCAATCGAGCTTTTTCTGCAGCGCTTGCACGTATAGCTGAAAGCGCGCGGCATCCTTGGGCATCGACAGCATGCGCAGGGTGGTGTCCCAGTCGAGCTTGCCGTCGACCAGGTTCTTGACCTGTTCACTGGTGTAAGTGGACATATTGAATCCTCTCTGGCGTATTGACTAATGTGTGCGTTCGTCGGTACCGGCCGGGCCTCATTCTTCGACCAGCACCACCGTGTTGACGTCGGGCATCTTGGACAGGTCCATGCGGTATTTCGAGCCATAGGTCGGCACGTCCAGCTCGTCCTCGGTCAAGGTCCACGATTCCGGCAGCCCCCAGAACGTGCGAAACTGCTGCTCGAACTTGTTCGACAGGCCAAAGCTGGTGGCAAACATGTGCCGCACCTGGATCGAGGCATGCTTGACCAGAATCCGCTCGCGCTCGCCCTTCATCCATTCCTGGACAGGCTGCGAGCGCGCCAGGCGCTGGTTGCGGATCTCGATGCGCAGCAATGCGGTCGCCTTGGCATCCACCGTCCATATCCCATTTCCGTCCTTGGTCGCGACCGCGCCATATACCTTCTGCGCATATTCCGGAAGCAGCAAGGCGTTGTTCAGATCCCGCTCGATGGCCTCGACCTCGCGGTCGAGCGGGTCGCCAAAGCCCGGGCCGCCACGCAGGTAGTTCAGGTACAGATCGTAGTTGTCGTAGCAGTCCTCGGTCGTCATGCACTGCTGGTCGCGCTTGACGACCGCGCCGGCGTTGAGGTGGTTCTCGTAGTCCGGCAGGTCCGGATTGGCATCGCCACCCAGCGGCAGGCTATCGCCGCCGGCGATGCGCTCCTTCAGGCCGGTCTTGTGGGCTTCGAAGCGGTAGCCGGTGGCGGCGGGATAGCCGCCCATCAGCCCCCAGTCGCTGTTCATATAGCCGTTGCCCATGAAAAACATGGTCCAGTCCTGCGCTTTCCACACCATGCGCAGCGTCTCGAAGCCGCAGCCGCCCCGGTATTTTCCATAGCCGCCGGAATTGGCCTTGGCGTTGCGCCCCAGGTAAAGCAGGGGCTCGGCCATTTCCCATATCTCGATATCGCCCATATCGCCTTCCGGGTTCCAGATCGCCGCGGCATGGTTGAGACCGTCCTTGATGGCGCTGGCGCCGGTGCCGCACGACGAAGCCTCGAAGCTGTTGACCGCGTGGATCTCGCCGTCCTGGTTGATGCCGCCGCCCTGCAGCCAGTTGGAGGTGTTGGCGTTGCCGGCATTGACCTCTTCCAGGTAGCCGCGGCTGAAGTAGGCCTGCGACAGGCCGCGCCACATCGCGCTCCAGCCCGAGACCAGGAAGTGCCAGGCGTAGGCATGGCCGGTGCGGCGATCGTCCGGATTCATCCAGGTGCCCTTGGGCAGATGGAATTCCGTGCCGAAGTAGGCACCATCGTTGATGCGCTGCGTGGGCACCAGCGTTTGCGTCATCATCACCCAGATGCCGCTGGTAAAGGCCACGTGGTGCGCATTGTAGGAATGCCAGCCCCAGCGGCTCGCACCCTCGAAATCCAGGCGCCACGAACCATCCTTGCGGATTTCCATTTCCACCGGCGAATGCATGATCGAATCGAGCTTGGCGAAGGCCGACGAGGTCTGCACATCCGGGTGGTTGTACGGCACGTCGACAAACGCCACCTTGCGGTACTTGCCCGGCAGCGTCATCGCCTTGATGCGCGTCTGCAGGCCGCGGCGCCCTTCCTCGATCACCTCGTAGGAGAACTCTTCGTAGGCTTCCAGCCCTTCGTCCTCGATCACTTCCTCGATCAGGTCGCGGATCATGTGGCAGCCGGCGATGCGGGTTCGCTCGTCGAGAATCCAGTACTTCGGCGTGCGTACCGAACGCTGGCTTTCATGCAGCCAGTCGCGCAGCGGGGTGTCGTTCACCCCGGTCTTGCGGCAGGTGATCATGTAGCCGTCGCCGAAGCGCTGCACCTGCCCGGTGGACATCGATCCGGGCGTCACCGCGCCGGTGTCGATCACGTGGGTCACGCCGCCCACCCAGCCCACCAGCTTGCCATGCGCGAAAATCGGCACGATGGTGGCGATATCGCAGGGATGGACATTGCCGATCGCGCAATCGTTGTTGGTGAACATGTCCCCGGGATGGATGCCTGGATTGGTCTCCCAGTCGTTCTCGATCATGTACTTGATCGCGGCCCCCATCGTGCCGACGTGGATGATGATCCCGGTCGAGGTCAGCACGCAATCGCCTGCGGCGTTGTAGAGCGTGAAGCACAGTTCGCCCTCCTGCTCGACGATCGGGCTGGCGGCGATCTTCTTGGCGGTTTCGCGCGCATGCACCAGGCCGCCGCGCAGCTTGGAGAAGAGCTTTTCGTAGCGGATCGGGTCCCGCTCGCGAAATGCTAGGCGCGTGAGCCCGTTGTAATGGCCGGTCTCGGCGGTGCGTTCGAGGATGGCGTCGCGAAACTGCTTGAGCGTCTCGCCGGTCTTGAGCAGGTCGGCGAGCCCGACTTCCTTGCTGGACATCATGTTCATGGCGTGTCTCCTTACTTCACTTCTTTAAGGTGGAAGAGGTGATGCTTGTCGAGCGTGGTGGCAAAGCCCGCGGGCACGACGAAGGTGGTGGCGTCCGACTCGATGATGGCCGGCCCGGTGATGATGTTGCCGGGCAGCAGCGCTTCCATCTTCCACAGCACCGCGTCGTGCCACTGCTTCTGGCGATACAGCGCACGCGTTCCCAGCCGTGCTTGCGCGGGGGGCTTCGGCCCGCCTTCCGGGTCCTCCGGCAGCACTGGCTTCTGGGTGATCACCATGCCGCGCATGATGGCGCCAGTCACGGAGAAACCCAGCTCGGGCGAGCGCGCCGAACTGGCGTACACGCGGCCGTAGGTTTCCTCGAAGGCATCGACGATCTGGTCCCAATCGCCCGCCGTGGCGGCATTGACGATCGGGGAGCTGATTTCCAGGTCGTTAAGCTGGCCCATGTATTGCATGCGGTAGCCGGGCCGCAGGATCACGTCTTCAGCCTTGAAGCCGTTGATCTTGAACTCCTCGATCACCTTGGCAGCCAGGTCCGACCATGCCTTCTGGATGGTCTGGGCCGCCCGGGCCTTGTCCTCCTGCGCAGCATCCTGTGGCAGCGCCAGGTCGACGCTCTTGTCATAGCGGTACTCGAAGTCCGCGCAAGCACAGCCAAACGCCGAGAAGCCCGCCGCCCACGCCGGCACGATCACATCCTTGAAGCCCAGCCCTTCGGTGTAGCCATAGGTATGGACGGGCCCGGCACCGCCGTAGGAGAAGCAGACGAACTCGGTTGGGTTATAGCCCTTGGCGCTCACGTTGGAACGCAGGTACTCGCGCAATTGCAGGTCGAGCAGTTCGATCACGCCGGCCGCGGCGTCCTCTACCGACAAACCCAGCGGATCGGCGATCTGCGCCTTGATATGCTGGCGCGCCCGCTCCACATCCAGCTGGATCGCGCCGCCAAGGAAGTTGTCAGGATTGAGGTAGCCCAGCACCACGTGGCAATCCGAGACCGACACCGTGTCCAGCCCGCTTTCCGGCCAGCACGTACCGACCCGATAGCCCGCGCTGTCCGGGCCGAGCTTGATGGCGCCGCTATAGGGATCAAGCCGCACAAAGCTGCCGGCGCCGGCGCCCACCGAGTCCATCGTCACCAGCGGCAGGGACAGCACCAGCCGCGCCATGTCGGGATCGGCGGCGATGGCGAAGTTGCCCTTGGTGATGAGCGCCATGTCAAACGAGGTGCCGCCGATGTCGGAGCAGGCGATATTGTCGTAGCCCAGGGTCTCGCCCAGCAGCTTGGAGCCGATCACACCGCCGATCGGCCCGGAGACGATGGTGCGCGCCAGTTCCTTGGCCTTCCAACTGATGGTGCCGCCGTGGGTGGCCATCACCCGCAGGTCGAACTTGGCGCCGTGCTTCCTGAAACGGTCGCTGACCTTTTTCAGCGTCTGCCGCGAGGGCTCGGCCGCGTATGCCTCCAGCACCGTGGTGTTCATCCGGTGGCTTTCCTTGCGCTGCGGGTAATAGTCCACCGAGGCGAACACGGGGATATCGGCACCGAGCTTTTTGAGCTCGTCACGCGTGATATCTCGCGCCTGCTGCTCGCTGGTGCCGTTCTTGTGCGATTGCAGGAAGCAGATCACGACGGCCTTGGACCCGGCCGCCACCAATTCGCGTGTCGCCTGGCGCACTTCATTTTCGCGCAGCGGGATCACGATTTCTCCCTGCACGTCGGTGCGTTCGGTCACGCCGCGGGTACGCGACAGGGGCACCAGCGGTTCGTCGTAGCGGTGCGTGTTGAGATGGATGCGCTCCTCCAGCGCGTAGCCCAGGTAGCTCTGGATGGCCCGCCCCATCGAATGGACGTGCTCGAACCCTTTGTTGACCATCAGGCCCACGTCCAGCCCCTTGCGCTGCACGACGCGGTTGAGCATCGCGGTGCCCGAGTACACGCAGGTCAGCAGTTCGGGGTACACGTCGTCGACCCCGCGCTGCCAGTGCGCAAGCGCGTCCTCCGAGGAGTTGAAGATGGCCAGGGATTCGTCTTCCGGGTTGCTTTGCGCCTTGCCGACGACGAACCGCCCGTCGCCGCGCACAAAGAAGGTGTCGGTCATCGTGCCGCCGGCGTCGATGCCCATCACCTGGACTTGTGATTGCACTTCCATACTTGTCTCCTTGCTTTGTCAGCGTTCACGGCCGCTGCCAGGCAGCGCCGTTGCCAAACTCACCGCATGGCACGGTGGTTCGGTGGCAGTAACGCAACGGCTGTGCCAACCGCTGGAGAAAAGTATTTTCTGTTTTATATCAATGAGATAGCGAACAGTTTCGAGCAAAGGCCGGCGCAGGAAGCGACTTGCACCGTCTCGAACGTCGCGTTTTCGAACGGGGGTACCGTTCGGTTTTCACGCTGTCCGCCGGTGACGGCTCGGTCAGCGCAAAGTGCCGCAAGGGGAAATTGGCACGGCAATCCAGGCAAGCCCGCAGCGGCCCTGACACACAGCAATGTTATGCTTTGGGCCTCGATAACTCCTGCGCGCACAGGGCGCGCACCCTGATGGAAATTGCCATATTACTGGCGCTGATCCTGATCAACGGCCTGTTCGCGATGTCCGAAATCGCCTTGATGACAGCCCGCAAGGCCCGCCTGCAGCGGCGCATTGAAGAAGGCGACCGCGGCGCGATCGAAGCGATCAAGCTGGGCGAGGATCCCACCCGATTTCTGTCTACCGTCCAGATCGGCATCACTTCCATTGGCGTGCTGAACGGCGTCGTTGGCGAATCCACCCTGGCGCAGCCGCTCGGCGTCTGGCTGCAGGGCTTTGGCATGCAGGCCTCGACCGCCGGCTGGGTGGCGACCACCATTGTGGTGGCCGGCCTGACCTATTTCTCCATTGTGCTGGGTGAGCTGGTACCCAAGCGCCTCGGCCAGATGGCCCCCGAAACCATCGCGCGCCTGGTCTCGCGCCCGATTTCCTTCCTGGCGCTGGCCTCCACCCCGTTCGTCAAGCTGCTATCCAGCTCGACCCGGCTGGTGCTGCGCATGCTTGGCGTGAAAAGCGGCCGCGGCCCGGCGGTGACCGAAGAAGAGATCCATGCCCTCCTGGTGGAAGGCTCGGAAGCCGGCGTCATCGAACAGCACGAGCACACCATGGTGCGTAATGTGTTCCGCCTGGATGACCGACAGCTCACCTCGCTGATGGTGCCGCGCGGCGATGTGGTCTGCCTGGACGTGGAAGTCCCGCTGGAAGAAAACCTGCGCCGCATCGAGGAGTCCGATCACTCGCGCTTCCCGGTGGTGCGCGGCGGCATGCACGACATGCTGGGCGTGGTGAGCGCCCGCCAGTTGCTGGCGCGCCGCCTGCGCGGCGAGCCGACCGACCTCGCCACCGTGGCGCAGCCTCCGGTGTTCGTGCCGGAGAGCGTGACCGGCATGGAACTGCTGGAGAACTTCCGCATTTCCGGCGGCCAGATCGCCTTTGTCATCGACGAATACGGCGAGGTGCTAGGCCTGGTGACACTGCAGGACCTGATCGAGGCCATCACCGGCGAATTCAAGCAGGATGGCGTGGGCGAGGAATGGGCCGTGCAGCGCGAGGACGGTTCCTGGCTGCTCGATGGCCTCATTCCCATCCCCGAACTGAAAGACCGCATTGGCCTGCGCCAGGTGCCGGAAGAGGACAAGGAGCGTTACCACACGCTGTCCGGCATGTTGCTGCTTTTGTTGGGCCGCCTTCCGCAGACCACCGACACCGTGCGCTGGGGCGACTGGAAGTTCGAGATCGTGGACATGGACGGCAAGCGCATCGACAAGGTACTGGCGTCGCGCGTGCTGCCCGACGACGGCGCCGACGCCGAGACCACCGGCTGACCCCAGACCCGCCCGCCGCCGAAACTTGACCTCCGTCAAGCCCCGGCGAATCCGCACTATCCCTGTGTCCGCCACGCTTCGGGCCGCGCTCGCTCTGCCGTATGATCGTCACTGTGCCATGCCATCCCTGACGCCGGCTTGAGGGCCAGGTCCCCGAGCCGGCGCGCCGATGGCGCGGCGGTTGCGGCGGCCAGCGCCCAGGCGGGCCGCGCTCATGCCACCGTGCGGCGAAATCATGCTGCCCACAGGGACCCCCAATGCATCCAGACGCAGACGATGCCGTCCGCTCGCCGGAGGTGGACCCTCATGAAAAATCCGGCTTCGTGGCTGCCTTGATGGCGCGGCGCCAGGCGCCGCTGGCCACCCAGCGGCGCTTCGCGGTGCTGGTGATCCACCTCGATCGCTTTACCTACGCTAGCGAAACACTTGGTGCAGCGCTATCGACGCGGCTACGCGCGCAGGCGGCGGCGCGCGTAGCCGCGCTGGCCCAGACGGCCGAAGTGAACTGGCTAGGCCAGGCTGATATCGGCGCGGTTGTGTCGCTGCCCCCGCAGCCACTGCCGGCGGCCGATCCCATGGAAGCGGCGATGCGCCTGGCGCGCGCCGTGGCCGCTGGCCTGGCGCGGCCGTTCGTGCAGAACGGGTTCGAGTTGTTCCTGTCCAGCAGCATTGGCGTGGCGCTGGACGAACCCGACAAGCCGGCGGAGCGAAGCCTCCATGAGGCCTATGACGCGATGCTGCGCGTACGCAAACGCGGCGGCGACGGCGTTGCCGGTAGCGCCGTTGCCACCCCTGAATCACTCTCCACACCGCTCCTGGCCGCCCTGCCCTCTGCCTTGGCGCGCGGGCAGATCGCGCTGAACCTGCAGGCAAGGGCATCGCTGGCCACCGGTTGCGTGACTGGCTACACGGCCCGTCTGCGCTGGCAGAGCCCCGAGCTGGGGCGTGTCGCGCCGCAAGACTTCCTGCCCGCGCTGGAATCTCTTGGCATGATGGGCGAGGTGGCACGCTGGCTGATGGAAAACGCCTTGCCCTTGCTGGAATGCCCGGGTGTCGCCGATCCGGTGGAGCTGTCGTTGCTGGTTTCCAGCGCCCAGTTGCACGGCACCCCGCTGATTGACACCCTGCTGCGCACCCTGGCGGCACGCAAGCTCGACCCGGCAAGGATCTGCCTCGAGATTCCCGGCGAGGCATTGCTGGCCGGCGACCTCGTTGCCGCGGCCAAGCTCGCCACGTTGCGCGGCGCGGGCCTGCGGTTTGCCCTGAGCGACTTTGCCGACGCGCCCGGCGGCGTGTCGACGCTGGAGCGCCTGCAACCCGATTTACTGACGTTCAACGCGCGCTGCATCGGCAGCAGCGAGCAGCCAGGGCAGGCCGGCGCCGCCGCCCGGCTGCAAGCCGCCTGCGAGCAGGCGCTGCGCCTTGGCCTGCCAGTCTGTGCCAAGGGCATCGAAACACGGCACCAACTGGCCGAAGTGCGACGTTGGGGCTGCTGCGCCATACAGGGATACTTGCTGGCACAACCCTTCCCCGCGCACTGGCTGGCGCAGACACATGCTGCGATCTGCGCACGCGCGCGAGAATTGCTGACCTAGGGCGCAGCGCGTGCCCGCGCCGCGTCACAGTCTTGGCACGATCGGTTACAAAATGGCACGCATCGTGCTTCAATAGAGCGCCGCGACAACGGTAAAATTGCGGCGAATTCAATGACCGAAAGGAGTCTGGCGTGAAAAAAGGATGGATCTTCTGCGTTCTGTTTGCCACCCTGCTGGCTGGCTGCAACACCATGGCCGGCCTGGGCCAGGATATACAAAAGGGTGGCCAAAAGCTTGAAGGCGCAGCCGATCGCAGCAAGTAAGATGCGCTGACGGCACCGGAGCGCCAGGCATGGCGCTCCGCTGCATCACAACAACTGCTCAGGCGTGAACGGCGCGAGTACGTCTATCCACAAGCGCTTCTCCCAGCTTGTATCCGGCTCGGTATCGAACACCACCGCCTTATCCCCCTTGCCATCCACCCACTGCACCGCGCCCTGATCGGACAAGCGCAGCAGGTAGCTGTTGTCGTCAATCGCCCCGGCGAACAACTGCGCGACTTGCTGCGCGAGCTTGGCGCTATGGATGATCAGACCCGTCTCCGTGTTCTGGCTGGCCGAGCGTGGATCGAAGTTCATCGATCCCACGAACAGGTTGGTCCTGTCGGCGACGGCTGCCTTCACATGCAGGCTAGCCTGCGAAGAGGTGTAATCCCCGATGATCCGCTGCGGCCGGCCGGGGCGCGACTTGAGCTCATGCAGCTCCACCCCCGCGCGCAGCAGGTCGGGACGATAGCGCCGGTAGCCCACATGGACGATGGGCGCATCGGTGGCAGCCAGTGAGTTGGTCAAGACCCGCACCTTGACGCCCCGCTTGACCAGAGCCGCCATCCACGCGACGCCGCGGTCGCCCGGGATGAAATAGGGCGAGATCAGGATGACCTCCTGGCTCGCCCCGCTCAGCATGTGCCCTAGCTCCTCGCTCATGGTCTCGCCGGCGGCCGGCGCCTGGTCCGGCGCGGCTTTGCTTGGCGCGTCGACCATCACGCTTGCCGAAGCCCATTCGAGAGCCAGCTTGCCGCCGGCGGTGAACTGGCGGCCCAGGAAGCTCTCCCGTGCATCGATCTTGCCGGGAGGCGTCATGCCCAGTGCTTCGATGCGCTTGCTATCCGTCTGCGTGTCGACGAGGGCCTGCTCGGGCCGCGCCGCGCTAGCGCCGGAGGCGGAGGCCGCATCCGCAGCCTCCGCCGGGGTTGCCAGGACTTCCACCGGCACGGCCAGCGGGTTGTTCCAGTATTGGTCGAATGCGGCGGAAAGCCGCCGTACCGCAGGGCCGGCAGCGATCACGTCAAGGTCGACGAAATTGGTATCGGGAGCGCGCAGGAAATAGGCGTTGCCGATATTGCGCCCCCCCGTCATGGCCAGCGCGTTGTCGGCGATAAAGGCCTTGTTGTGCATGCGGCGGTTGAGCCGGCGGACATCGGTGGCAGACGAGAGCATGCGCGTCAGCTTGGAGAATCGCCCCGCAGGAAACGGGTTGAACATGCGTACTTCGATATTGCGATGGCCCGCGAAGCGCAGGAAGGCGCGATCCTTGCCGTCGCTATGCAGGTCGTCCACCAGCACGCGCACGCGCACGCCCCGCTCGGCCGCCGCCCGCACGTGCCGCAGGATCTCGCGGGATGATTCGTCGGCCTCGATGATGTAATACTGGAGATCCAGGGTGCGCGTGGCATGGTCGGCCAGCGAAATCAGCGTGCCGTAGGCTTCTTCGCCAGAGGCGATCACATGAAAGCCGGACAGCGCCTGATCGGGCGCGCTCTGCGCAACCAGCCGCCCGAGGGCGGTGGTCGCCGGATCTGCCAAGGCTGCACTCTGCTCACGCGGCGCTTCCTTGGGCAGGCTGGCGCAACCCTCGGCAAACAGGACGCATGCGCAAATCAACACGCGGCCAAGCCGCTGGGCCAGTATCGCGCCGCGGCGGCGGGAAGCTGCCATGCCACGCGGGGCCGGACCCGCAAGTTGCACAGCCATGCTGCCTCCAGCAGTCGGGATATGCCAAGCTTATAACCTGGCGCGGCGGCCCGCTATCCGCCTTTGTCCGACGCCTTGGGCGCTTCAGGCGGGCTTGCGCAGCGCAGCAGCCTCCTGCGCCAGTGTGCGCACCCGCGCCCAGTCACCCTTGGCCACCGCATCCTTGGGCACCACCCAGGATCCGCCAACGCAGACCACATTGGGCAGCGCGAGATAGGTCGGCGCGCGGGCAAGGTCAATGCCACCCGTCGGGCAGAAGCGCAGTTGCGCGAACGGCCCGTAAAGCGACTTGAGCATCGGCACGCCGCCCGACGCTTCCGCCGGAAAGAACTTCAGGAACTTGAAACCGGCTTCCATCGCGGCCATCGCCTCGCTGGCGGTGGCTACGCCAGGCAACAGCGCCACGCCCGCACCCTGCGCGGCCACGGCCAGCGCCGGCGTGAGCCCGGGTGAAACCGCGAACTGCGCGCCGGCCTCGCTCACGGCCTTCAGGTCGGCCGCCGTCAACACCGTGCCCGCGCCTACGCAGGCTTGCGGGAAAGCTGCCGCCACCGCCTTGATGGCGTCGAGCGCCACCGGCGTGCGCAGCGTGATCTCCAGCACGGGCAGGCCGCCGCCGATCAAGGCGTCGGACACATGCAGGGCTTCGTCCACGGAGGAGAACTCGAGCACCGGGATCACCGGCACGTTAACGAGGCGTTCGATCAGCGAGGGAGATTGGGTTTGCATGGGAGTGGATCTTCGGTCAGGTCGGACGATTGAGCTTAGGGCTTAGGGCTTGATGGCTTGATGGCTTGATGGCTTGAGAATCAGGCGATCACGGAAACAGACTGCGCCATTCGCGCCAGCACGGTTTCGGTGGATGGGATAGGCGCTACGGCGCCATAGCCCGTGGTGGACAGCGCGGCCGCCACATTGGCGTAGCGCGCGGCGTCGAACGGGTCGTCGCCGGCGGCAAGGCGCGCGACAAAGCTGCCGCCGAAGCAATCGCCGGCCCCGGTAGCATCCACCGGGCGCACCGCGTACGGCGGCACCAGCGTGCGCGCCTCGGGCGTGGCCACGTACGCGCCCTCCTCGCCCAGCTTCAGCGCGACCAGCCCGATGCCGCAGCCCAGCAGGTAGTCGACGATGGCGTCGCGGTCATCAAGGCCCGTCAGCACGGTGATGTCGTCCCAGCTCGGCAGGCACACATCGGTCAGCGCGAAGGCCTCGCGCATGATGCCGCGCGCGCGCGCCAGGGTCCACAGCCGCAGGCGCAGGTTGGTGTCGAGCGTGACCTGGCAACCAGCCTTGCGCGCATGCTCCATTGCTGCTAGTCCGGCATCGCAGGCATTGGTGCTGATGGCCAGGCTGATGCCTGACACATGCAGATAGCGCGCTTCGGCAATGGCGTGATGCGGCAGGTTCTCGTGGCTGTAGTGGCTGGCCGCCGAGCCGCTGCGCAGGTAGTCGAAACGGTGCCCGTGCGCGTCGTGGGTGACGAAGTACACGCCGGTAGGCGCGCCCGCGTCGATGCGCACGTGGCGGGTATCCACCCGCTCCTGCGTCCACAGCGCCAGCAGCCGCTCGCCGAAGGTGTCCTCGCCCACCGCGCTGATATAGCCGGCGCGGGCGCCCTGGCGCGCCGCGGCGATGCAGAAATTGGAAGTGTCGCCGCCAAAGCCCTGCAGGTAGCGGGCGGGATCGTCGGGCTGCTGGTTGAACTCAACCAGCGCTTCGCCGAAGGCGAGAATGTCGATGCTCATGATGCAAGCGTCCCCTGTTGTCGCTGTCGTTGCTGTCGTTGCTGTCGTTGCTGTCGTTGCTGTCGTTGCCGTTATCGCTGTCTTTGCTGCTGCGTGCCGCCGTTCAGAAGAACGTCTGCACGAGATCGATCACGCGCAGGTCGCCGTCGAGCACCGGAATGTGGCGCCACTTGTCGAAGGTGAGGCAGGGATGGGAAATATCAAAAGCCACCATGTCTCCGACCTGGACATCGTCGCCCGGGCGGATCGCCAGGTAAGCGTGCTGGTCCATCATGCCCGTCACCTCCCAATGCGCGGGCACCGCCACCGGCGCGCTTGCACCGGGCCGGTAGACCTGCGCCGGGATCGGCATGCCCGCATCGAAGGCGGCGTCGCGCTTGCCCATGCCGATGATGGCGCGTTCCGGCTCGGGAATCGACTGCACATAGGCCCACAACTGCAAGGCCGGCAACAGGCCCTCACGCATCTTCTGCGCGACCGGGTTGCTGGCCAGAATCCGTTTTTGCGCGGCGCGGTAGACGCCCACGTCGTGCGTGAGGTAGCAGCCCGGGCGCAGCACGATGTCGATCGGCGCGCCGATATCGGTGCGGGCGAACTCCTCCGCCACCACGTCGTACCAGGCTGAGCCCGCACCGGACATCACCACCGGGCTGCGGCCGAAGCGGCCGGCCGCGAACAGCTCGCGCGTCACCGCCACGGTGCGCCGCAGGAAGTCGCGGATATCGGCCTCTTCCTGGAGCACACCCTCGTAGATTTCCACGCCGGCCAGCGACAGCACGCCGGGCCAGCGCGCCAGCGCCGCCAGCACCGCTTCTTGCTGCTGCGCACCGCGCACGCCGGTGCGTCCGCCCGTCACACCCAGTTCCAGCAGCACCTGCAGCTTTTGGCCGCGCGCGCTGAAGTACTTGCCCAGCTGGTCCACCAGCGCCGCCGAATCCACCAGCGTAAAGAACTCGAAATCCGGATCGCGCAGCAGGTCGGCCACGATTTCCATATTGCGCCGGCCCACCAGTTGGTTAGCCATCAAGACACGCCGCACGCCGTGCGCGTACGCGGCGGCAGTCTGGTGCGCGGTGGCCAGCGTGATGCCCCAGGCACCGGCGGCCAGCTGGCGCGCGAACAGTTTGGGCGCCATGGTGGTTTTGCCATGCGGCGCCAACTGCACACCGTACTCACCCATGAAGCGGCGCATCCATTCCAGGTTATGCGCCAGCCGTTCTTCATACAGCACAGCGGCTGGCAGGCTGAGGTCTTCCGCCAGCAATTGCCAGCCCACCTGGCCGGCCGCATCGGGCGCCAGCGGGGCGTCGAGCTTGCCCAGCGCCTTGTTGAGCGGATCAATCGTGCCGGCTTGGTACTTTATTTCACGCATGCTGTCATCATCCTGCAAAATTCCGATTGACGTAATCATAGCCTTGAAATTACGATATTTCACCCTTGTTATAAAGTAACATTCAAAGCTGGCTCCGAGGCGACATTGCGTACCCGGGACGGCTCGCCCCCACCATTGACCCGCCAACCATGTCCGCGCCCTTCGACATCCTGACCCGCATCGCCGAGCGTGGCCCCACGCTGCGCCTGGCCGAGCAGAAGGTCGCCCAGGTGATCCTGCAGGACCTGGCGGGCGCCGCCGCCACCAGCATCAACGAGCTGGCGCGGCAGGCCGGGGTGAGCGAAGCCAGCGTGACCCGTTTTGCCAAGGCCATCGGCTGCCGCGACGTGCGCGACCTCAAGCTGCGACTGGCGCAAGCCACGGCCGTGGGCCAGCGCTTCCTGCAGGCGGAAGTCGCCCGCGCGGCGGAGCCGTCCCCCGCTACGCTGGCCGACAGCATTCATGCGGATATCCTGGACTCTCTTGAGGTCAATCGCAAGCTGATCGATCCCGACCATATGGAGCGTGCGGCGCGCCTGTTGCTGGAGGCGCGCATGGTCTACGCTTTTGGCATGGGTGGCGGCTCGTCCTTCATGGCCGACGAAGCGCGTTACCGGCTGGCCCGGCTGGGCCGTCCCGTGGCCAGCTACCAGGACGCGCTGCTGCAGAAGATGGTGGCGGCCACATTGCACAAGGACGATGTCGTGCTTGCGTTCTCCGCCACGGGCAACGTGCCCGAGATGCTGGCCAGTTGCGATATCGCCCGCGAATACGGCGCGAAACTGGTGGCCGTGACCGCGCTGGGCTCGCCGCTGGCGGCGCGCGCGGACGTGCTGCTGCCGGTGCGCACGCTGGAAACGGATTTTATTTTCAAGCCCTCGGCCTCGCGCTACGCGATGCTGCTGGTCATGGACGTGCTGGCCACCCAGCTTGCCCTGCTGCAGCAAGACCAGAGCCAGGACAACCTGCGCCGGCTCAAGTACGTGCTCGACGCGCACCGCGGCACTGGCGCCACCGATAGCCGCCAGCCGCTCGGAGACTGACCATGCCTGAACTGTTCGATACCCTCATCCGCGGCGTCACCCTGCTCGACGGCTCCGGCGCCGAGGCGCGCGCAGCCGACGTGGCGCTGCGCGCCGGGCGCATCGCGCGCATCGCCATGCTGGAGGATGGCGCCGATGCCATCGACCCCGGCAGCGCCGCGCATGTGGTGCAAGGCGCGGGCCTGGTGCTGGCGCCGGGCTTTATCGACGTGCACACGCACGACGACACCAACGTGGTTCGCCAGCCCGAGATGACTCCCAAGCTATCGCAAGGCGTCACCACGGTGATCGTCGGCAACTGCGGCATCAGCGCGGCGCCCGTCACACTGCGCGGCGAACCGCCCGACCCGATGAACCTGCTGGGCGCCGCCGATGCCTTTTGCTACCCTGACTTCGCCGCCTACGCCGCGGCCGTGCAGGCAGCTCGGCCCGCCGTGAACGTGGCCGCGCTGGTCGGCCATACGGCGCTGCGCAGCAACCACATGGACCGGCTGGACCGCACCGCCACCCCGGCCGAGATCGCGGCGATGCGCGCCCAGCTGCAAGAAGCGCTCGACCATGGCGCCATTGGCCTGTCCACCGGCCTGGCATATGCCAACGCCTTTGCCGCCACCACGGACGAAGTGCTGGCGCTGGCCGAGCCGCTGGCGCACGCGGGCGCGCTCTACGCCACCCACCTGCGCAGCGAGTTTGCCGACATCCTGGAGGCGATGGATGAAGCTTTCCGCATCGGGCGCCATGCGCGCGTGCCGGTGGTGATCTCGCATATGAAGTGCGCTGGCCTGGACAACTGGGGTCGCAGTGCAGAAGTGCTGGATGCGCTGGAGCGCGCGCAACGCTGGCAGCCGGTGGGCTGCGATTGCTATCCCTACACCGCCAGCTCCTCCACGCTCGACCTGAAGCAGGTCACCAGCGATTTCGACATCATGGTGACCTGGTCCGAACCGCACCCCGAGATGGGCGGGCGCCTGCTGGCTGATATCGCGGCCGAGTGGGAGCTAGGGCTCGAAGACGCCGCGCGCCGCCTGCAACCCGCCGGCGCGGTCTATCACTGCATGGAAGACGCGGACGTGGACCGCATCCTGAGCCATCCCGCCACGGTGGTGGGCTCCGATGGCCTGCCCAACGATCCGCTGCCGCACCCGCGCCTGTGGGGCGCTTTTCCGCGCGTGCTGGGCCACTACGCCCGTGACCGCGAACTGTTCCCGCTGACGGTAGCGATCAACAAGATGACGGGCCTGTCGGCCGAGCGCTTCGGCCTGGCCGGGCGCGGCCTGGTGCGCGAAGGCTACTGGGCCGACCTGGTCCTGTTCGACGCCGCCACCATCCGCGACGCGGCCAGCTTCACCGATCCCATGCAGCCCGCCGAGGGCATCGCTTGCGTGTGGGTCAACGGCGAGCTGTCGTGGCAGCAGCGCAAGCCCACCGGCGCGCGGGCCGGCCGCTTCCTCGCGCGCGCAAAGCCTGCCGGGGCCAGTGCGGCGCCGGCACAGTAACCACCCATTTCCCAATTTGCAATCTGCTTCAGGAGTCCCCATGGATATCAAACGATTTGGCGTCGAGGGCGGCGCCGGCACCGGCGGCCAGCACATGCCGTTTTCCCGTGCCGTGCAAGCCGACGGCTGGCTCTACGTGTCCGGCCAGGTGCCGATGGTGGCCGGCGAGGTGATCGACGGCGGCATCGTTGCGCAGACCCACCAGGCCATCAAGAACGTGCTGGCCATCCTGGCCGAAGCCGGCTACGGCACCGAGCACATCGTGCGCTGCGGCGTGTGGCTGGACGATGCGCGCGACTTCGCGTCGTTCAACAAGATCTTCAAGGAATACTTCGGCGCCAACCCACCCGCGCGCGCCTGCGTGCAATCGAGCATGGTGGTGGACTGCAAGGTCGAAGTGGATTGCATCGCCTACAAGAAGCCGGCTGCCTGATCCCGGGCCAGCCCGCCACGAAAACCTGAACCGGCCGCCGCCAGCGCGGCCCTTTTCATAGCGGACGCGAGGGAGCCCCGCCGGAGTCCCGGCGGACCTCGCACAAAGGAGACAACATGGGCGCCGTAACCGGAACCACCCTTTTGCTTTACGCGTTGATCGCGGTGATCGCACTGGTCGTGCTGATCGCGAAATTCAAGCTCAATCCCTTTATCACCCTGGTAGTCGTCTCGGTACTGCTCGGCTTTGCCGTGGGCATGCCGATGGGCGACATCGTCAAATCGTTCGAGGCCGGCGTAGGCGGCACGCTCGGCCACATCGCGCTGGTGGTGGGCCTGGGCACCATGCTCGGCAAGATGATGGCGGAGTCCGGCGGCGCCGAGCGCATCGCGCGCACGCTGATCGACGCCTTCGGCGAGAAGAACGTGCACTGGGCCATGGTGACCATCGCCTTTATCGTCGGCTTGCCCGTGTTCTTCGAAGTGGGCTTCGTGCTGCTGGTGCCGATCGCCTTCAACGTGGCCAAGCGTACCGGCACTTCCATGGTGCTGGTGGGCATCCCGATGGTGGCCGGCCTTTCGGTGGTGCACGGCCTGATTCCCCCGCACCCCGCCGCGCTGCTGGCGGTGACCGCCTACAAGGCGGATATCGGCAAGACCATCCTGTACGCGCTGATCGTGGGCATTCCCACGGCGGCGATCGCTGGCCCGCTGTTCGCCAAGCTGATGACGCGCTACGTGACGCTGCCGGATGTGAATCCGCTCGCCGCGCAGTTCACCGAGGAGGACGAAGGCGTCAAGGCCTCGCACGAGCTGCCGGGTTTCGGCATCACGCTGTTTACCATCCTGCTGCCCGTGATCCTGATGCTGATCGGCAGCTGGGCTGACCTCATCACCACGCCCAAGAGCTTTGCCAACGACTTCCTCAAGCTGATCGGCAACTCGGTGATCGCACTGCTGATCGCCGCGCTGGTGAGCTTCTACACCTTCGGCAAGCGCCGCGGCTTCACCCGGGAGAACATCCTCAAGTTCACCAACGAGTGCGTGGCGCCCACCGCCATCATCACGCTGGTGGTTGGCGCGGGCGGCGGCTTTGGCCGCGTGCTGCGCGATTCGGGCATCTCCAACGCCATCGTCGACGTGGCCACCGGCGCGCATGTGTCGGTGCTGCTGCTGGGCTGGCTGGTCGCCGTGCTGATCCGGATCGCCACCGGCTCCGCCACCGTGGCCATGACCACGGCTGCCGGCATCGTCGCGCCGATCGCCGCCAGCGTGCCCGGCACCCGGCCCGAGCTGCTGGTGCTGACCACCGGCGCCGGCTCGCTGATCCTGTCGCACGTGAACGACGGCGGCTTCTGGCTGGTCAAGGAGTACTTCAACATGACCGTGGCCCAGACCTTCAAGACCTGGTCGGTGTGCGAAACGCTCATCTCGGTGATCGCGCTGCTTCTGACCCTGGCGCTTGCCACGGTAGTCTGAGCGTCCGAACAGGATCAGGCCGGGTGCCCGCAAGGCGCCCGCCGAAAGGGAGGAGACACATGCGGTGTCCCTCCTTTTTTTATGCCGCCCGCAATGTGATATTGTGTGCACCGCAGCAAATCATCGGCACCCCACGTTTTTTCCTGCCGCTGCCAGATACCGGGCATCACCCGTCGCGCCGACAAGGTGTCACAAATCTTTCATGCGGGGAAGCAGGTCCGGGTTTCCCCCTAGCGCTAGAATCGAGCCCCAACCGGAGGAAAAGAACCATGCCCAAAAAACTCAGGAAAACCGAGGACGCTGTCCCGGCCACCACGACCGCGCCGGGCCTGATCGCCCTGCTTGACCACATCGCCAATGCCACGGCGCAAGGCCAGCTCGATCCCGAGTTCGCCCGCAAGCTGGGTAAGCGCGTGCGCAAGGAAGCCGACGCGTTGATCGAAGACCAGGCGTACTCGAACGCGCACGGCACGCAGATCAGGGCCGCTCTTGCCACGCTGGAAGAAGCGGTGTCGGATAGCGAAGGCGGGCTGCTGGGCAAAGCCGTCAAGCGCCTGCGCGATGCCGACAAGCGCGCCGCGGAATCCACCGCCACCAAGTAGAACTGCCTCAGAAGCGCATCGTCGCCGAAAGCAGCAGCGTGCGTGGCTCGGCTTGCGCCAGCCCGCCGTAGGCATCAACCGCCGCCCAGTCATGCTTGTCAAAGACATTGCGGACATTGAGGCGGAAGGTGGTCTGCCTGCGCGCCACGGTAGTCTGGTAGCGCGCACCGATGTCGACGCGGGTCCAGTGCGGGATACTTTGCGTATTGGCCTGGTCGACATGTTGCCGTCCCGTGTAGGCCAGCCCACCGGCCAGCGTCAGGCCCGGCGCGAAGCCGGCATCCCATTCGGCGCCCAGGTTGGCTTGCAGCGTCGGCGCGCCGACAGCGGCCTTGCCGGCCAACTCGGGGCTACTGCTGCGGACAATCCTGGCATCGAGCACGGTGGCGCTGGCCAGCAGCCGCACGCCTGCCACCACTTCCCCAAGCAGCCCGAACTCCAACCCGCGATTGCGCTGCTCGCCGTCCGCCGCGAACAGCGTCCCGGACATCTGGCCGCTTGCCTTGGATATCTGGAATGCGCTGACGGTCGCCATCATCCCGCCCTGCTCGACCTTCACGCCGAACTCAAGCTGCCTTGACTTGTAAGGCGCGAATACCTCGCCGGCATTGCTGGCACTGCCGGGGGCCGTGTCGCCCTTGCTCAACCCTTCGGCGCGGTTGGCATACAGCGTGACGTGTTGCCAGGGCTTCACCACCAGGCCAAGCATTGGCGTCCAGGCGCCCTGGTCGTAGTGCGAAGCGATGGCGCCGCCGGCGCTGAAATTGTCTGACGTGACCTGCTGATGGCGCAGCCCCAGCGTCAGCTGCACGCGCTTGTCCAGCATCGACAGCGTATCGGCCAGGGCCGCGCCGGACAGCCGCGTCTGGGAGACCTTCGGCACGCCGGCCGGCGCCGCGATGTACTGCACCGGCAACGACACGGGCTGGTAGAGGTTGGTCAGCGAGGTGGTCGTGGCGTTGTTGAAGCTGCGCTCCAGCTGGTCCCGATAGTCGCTCACGAGCAAGCTCAGTTGATGGCCCACCGCCCCGGTGTCGAAGCGGGCCCGCAGGCCCGTGTCCATGGTAGTGCGGGCTACATTGAACCTGTAGTTCGAGTCCAGCACTGCAATATCGCCGGCCTCGTTGATGAGGGTGGGCGTGATGGCAAAGAGCCGGGCCACCCGCGTACGGCCGCCACCGCCGGCGATGAACCAGGTGAGCTTGTCGCCGATGTCGTATTCCGCACGCACCAGCAGGGACTGGTCGCGGATACTGGAGTGTTCCCAGGATTGCGAGACATTGCGCCGCCCGTTGGGCGCATTGGGTACATTGATGCCGGAAACGATATGCAAGAGGCGCGATGGCGCGGCGATCTTCTCCTGCTGGCCGATGAAATCCAGCGTCGCGCGCAGGCGCTCGCCCTGGTAGTCCAGTGCCAGCGCGCCAGCACCAGCGCGGCGCGACTGGTTGTCCAGATTGGTGTCGCCCGCCCGATAGTTGCCATTGAAGCGAATGCCGAACTGCCGCTGCGCGCCGAACCGCCGGCTTGCGTCCAGGTTGCCGCCCAGTTGCGATGACGCGGCATAGTCGGCCGTGACCTGGGTCAGGTCGGGACCGGTCGCCCGCTTGGGCACGATATTGATGCCACCGCCGACGCTGCCGCTGGGCGCCATGCCGATCAGCATGGCCGTCGGGCCCTTGATCAGCTCGACGCGCTCGATGTAGCCGGTCGACACCCGGTAGTTGGAGGCCACGCCGTACATGCCGTCGAAGGCAATCTCGCCGAAGTTGCCATTGCCAACGGGAAAGCCGCGGATCGTGAAAGCGTCCAGGATGCCGCCAGGCTGGCTGACATAGCGCACGGACGAGTCAACGGCCACCATATCGCCCACCGTGCGCGCCTGCTGGTCCTCGATCGCCTTGGCGGTGTAGCTGGTGATACTGAACGGCGCGTCCATGATGTCGATGTTGCCCAGCAGCCCAAGCCTGGCACCGCGCGCGACCTGCTCGCCGGCAAGCGCCGGGGGTAACTCGCTCGCAGCCGCGCCGACGATCGTGACCGTGGGCAGCAATGGCGCGGCCTGGGTGCCGGAGACAGCCTGCGCCAGACGCAATGAGAACCCGCCTCCCGGCACTTCCAGCGCTTCCAGCCCACTACCCGCCAACAGCGCCCTCAGCCCGTCCGGCACGGTATAGATGCCATTCAGTCCCGGGCTTTGGGCGCTGCCGAGCAGTGCGGCATCATAGGAAAGATCGATGCCGCCGACGCTGGCAAAACGATTGAGGACCACGTAAAGCGGGCCAGGCGCGATGGCGAACATCCGCGCCTGGCCCGTGCTCGCCACCGGGCTTGCTACAGGACGCGCCTGCGCGAGCACCGCATCCGGCGCCACGCCCAAACCGAGGGCGAGACAAGCGAAGGCGCTGCAAAGCGCGAGGCGTCGTGCGGCCAACGCTTAGAAATCCACGCTCATGGAAGCCATGAAGGTCCGTGGCGCGCCGAGCGAGATCGTGCCGTAGGATGCCACCCCGGACCAGTACTTCCGGTTGAACGCATTGAACACCCCCGCCCGGAACGTCGTGGACTTGCCGTACATCGACGTCTTGTAGCGCGCGCCGAGATCGACGGTTGTCCACGACGGCACCTGCTGCGTGTTCGCCTGGTTGACGTACTCGCTGCCCGTGTAGTTGACCGCGCCGGTCAGCGTCAGGCCCGGAACCCACGGCAGGTCCCACTCGCTGCCGAGGTTGGCCATGACGGTAGGCACGCCCACGGGGCGGTTGCCAAGGGTGGCTGCGCTGTTGGTCTTGGTCAGTTCGCCATCAAGCAGGGTCAGCCCGCCGAGCAGGCGCACGCCCTTGTAGGCCTGCCCCGATACAGTCAGCTCCAGCCCCTGGTTGCGTTGCTCGCTGTCGATGGCATAGACCGTCCCGTACAGCTGGCCGCTGGGCTTGGTCATGCGGAACGCGGCCAGGGTCGCCATCACCTTGCCCGAATCGAGCTTGATGCCCACCTCCTGCTGCTTGGTCTTGTACGGTGCAAAGACCTGCCCCGCATTCGACGCGGTCGCCGGCGCGATGTCTCCCTTGCTCAGCCCCTCCACATAGTTGGCATAGAGCGAGACGTTGTGCCAGGGCTTGAAGACGATGCCGGCCAGCGGCGTGACGGCGCTTTCGTCGTAGGAAGCGGTCTTCGCCCCGGTGGCAGCATAGTTGCTCGACTTGACCTGCTGGTAGCGCAGGCCAAGGGTGAACTGCAGGCGGTCGTCCAGCACGCTCAAGGTATCGGCCAGCGACAGGCCCGACAGCGTGGAGTCGGACACCTTCGGCACGCTTTGCGGCGCGGCAATGTTCTGCGCCGGGCGGGCGGTCGGGGCGTAAATATTGGATGTGACCGGCGTGCCGGCCACGTTGGCGCTGGCGAAACGGTCCATATACAGGTTGGCCTGCAGCGCCAGCGCGTGCTTGACCGGCCCGGTCTCGAACTTGCTCCTGACGCCGGTATCGAAGCTCGAGCGGTTGACCTGGAACTTCCAGTTCTGGACGGCCGACGAAGTTACGCCGGCCGAATTCAGGATGGTTGGCGTCTGGTCGGACAAGCGCGCCACGTCGGAGCGGGTACCGCCGGCATCGGCAAACACCGTCACGTTGTCGGTGAGGTCGTATTCCGCGTGCAGCAGCGTCGACACATCGTTGGACTTCCACCAGCCCCAGGGCTGGCTGACATTGCGCCTGCCGTCCGGCGCCGACGGTACCTGCACGCCGGCAGTGATCAGGAAGGGACGCGTGGGAGCATCGACCCATTGGTACTGCTCGATCAGGTCGAGCGAGGCCCGCAGGCGCTCGCCGCGGTAGTCGAGCGATAGTGCGGCCACCTCGGCCCGCGACTTCTGGCTGTCGAGCGCCGTCGGCCCCTGCCGGTGCAGGCCGTTGAAGCGAATGCCCCACTCGCGGTCCTCGCCGAAACGGCGGCTCAGGTCCACCGCGCCGCCCACCTGCGCGTCGGACGCATAGTCGAGCGTGAAACGCGTCAGGTCCGTCGCCAGTGCGCGCTTGGGCACGACATTGACCACGCCGCCGACACCGCTGTTCGGCGACATGCCGTACAGCAAGGCGGCCGGCCCCTTCAGCACTTCGACCCGCTCCAGGTACTCGGTAAACAGATGGTAATTCGGCGACACGCCGTACACGCCGTCGAACGCGATCTCGGACAGGTTGCCCTCATTGATCGGGAAGCCGCGGATATAGAAAGAGTCGGTCACGCCGCCAACCTGGCCCGTGAAGCGCGTGGACGGATCGCTGTTCAGTAATTCGGCCAGCGTGGTGGCCTGTTGGTCCTCCAGGCGCTGCGCGGTGTAGTTGGTGACGGCGAACGGCGTGTCCATGACGCTCTTGTTGCCCAGCAGCCCCAGGCGGCCACCGCGCGCCACCTGGCCGCCCGCGTACGACTGTGGCAGTTCTCCCGGCGTTTCGGCGCCGGCGGTGACAGTTACCGCCGGCAGGGTCGGCGCGGCGTCCGCGGGGGCCGCCTGCGATTGTGCGCTCACGGCAAGCGGCGCCACGGTTGCGCCCATGGCAAGGCAGACCATAGCGTGGTGCACGGCGAGCGCAAACGGCTTGGGTCGGGGTGGGCGCGCAGCGGCGATGACAGTGGCATAACGGGTTGCAGACATGATTCCTTTCTCCGGCAGCGTTTAATTTGAGTTCCTACGCTGTAGGCCGGTCGAGAATCGAAATCCCCTCAATCTTCCTGACATATTTTTTCGGATAAGCCCGGCATGGGATCAACGCCCTCCCGCCGGGCCAACCGAAACCCAGAAGCGCGTGCGATAGACCACGGTAATCGGCTGCGCCTGCATCAGGAAGCGCAGCACCCGATCGGTGTCGCGCACGTGATAGGCGCCGGAGATGCGCAGATCCGCCACGCTCGGATCGCAGGCGATGTGGCCGGTGCGGTAGCGCGACAGTTCGGCCAGCACGTCCGCCAGCCGCATGTCCTTGCCAGCGATGACGCCATCGGCCCAGCCGTCCGCCTCGAACGGCTGCGGCGGCGCCGGCATGCTGCCGGCCTTGGCGAGCCACCAGGTCGTCCCTGCACGTGCTACGCCGGTCGCCCCACCCGCAGCCGGGTGCAGTTCCACGGCGCCCTCCTGCACGGTAACGCGGGCGCGTTCGTCCTCGATCCGCACCACAAAGCGCGTGCCCAACGCACGCAGGCTGCCGAACGGCGTCTGCACCCAGAACGGCCGCACCGCTGCGCCGCCGGCCGCGAAGCCATCGTCATGTCCCGTGGTCACCAGGATCTCCCCGCGCCGCAGCGTGACCAGACGGCGCTCAGTGCCCAGCGCGATACCGATGGCGGTATCGGTGTTGAGCACGATGGTGCTGCCATCGGCCAGGCGCATGGTGCGCTGCTCGCCGGTGGCCGTGCTGGCGTCGGCGACCAAGCGCTGCCATGGCGCCAGTTCGCGCACGCTTGCCGCCGTGACCACCGAGATGCCGGCCAATGCCAGCACCTTGAGCACCTGCCTGCGCTTTAGCCCGCCCACGCCACGCCGAGCGTCGGCAGCCTGCAGGGTACGCAGCGCCAGTGCCGGCGGCATGCCGGAGAAATCGCCGCGCAGTGCCTGCACGCGTTGCCAGGCAACCGCGTGCAGCGGGTTGGCGTCGCGCCACTGGGCGAATGCCTTGCGCGTGCCGGCGCTGGCCTCGCTAAAGTCGAGCTTGACCATCCAGTGGATGGCCTGGTCGACGATGCGCGTGGGAATCGGGGTTTCCGGCCCGGGCGAAGCCGTTTGGTCGCCTGGCCTTGCGGAATCACTCACGAGCATCAACCACCGAAACGCAAGCTGTAGCAATGGCGCAGCGCCGCCGCGACATAGCGCTCGGCGGTAGCCAGCGACACGCCGAGGCGCTCCGCGATCTGCCGGCAGGTCAGCCCCTCGAGCTGGGCCCACAGGAATGCCTTGCGCACCTGCGGCTTCAGCGCATCCAGGATGCGGTCGATGGCGATCAGGGTTTCCAGGAAAAGCAGCCGGCTTTCGGGCGACGGCGCCTGCGGCGCGGGCAGTTGCGCCAGCGTCTCCAGCCAGGCCAGCTCCAGCTCCCGGCGGCGCCAGTGCTCGATGACAAGGCCGCGCGCGATCGTGCTCAGGTAGGTGCGCGGTTCCCTGATATCGCACGGCTCGCGGTGGAGCAAGCGGAGAAACACATCCTGCGCCAGGTCGGCGGCGTCAAACGCGTTGCCAAGCTGACGCCGCAGCCATCCCTGCAGCCAGCGATGATGGTCGCTGTAGAGGGCATGGACATGCTGCTGTGACTGCTGTAATGCGGATTCGGCGGTGGCCATCGCTTCCCTTGCGTAGTGAAGTGTCTGGCACGGCCAAACTTAAATGAGAATGGTTCGCATTATATGGCAATGGAAATAATTAGTGCAACCAACAGCACAGCCAGGCGCACATATTGCAACGCAGCATCTGACGTAAAATCGACCCGATAGCCCGGCAAAGCCATCTAGTCCAGACATACCCGCCATTTTTTGATGCTTAACGTATTTTTATCTGCGCACGCCAGCCTGCAGGTGCTGCTACCCGACGCCAGTTGACCTGCCCATGGACCTGCTTTTTTCCTTAGACCCGTTGCGCCGGCTGGTCACCACTTCGCTGCTGGTGGCCGCCTCGGTGCCCGGCCCGCAGACACCGACCGGCCCGGAAGCATTCCCACAGCGCACTGTGCACCTGGTGGTCCCTTTCACGGCGGGCGGCACCACCGACATCATTGCCCGTGTCATTGCCGATAAGCTGCGCAGCCGACTGGGCCAGCCCGTGGTAGTCGACAACCGGCCGGGTGCCTCCACGATGATCGCGGCGGAGCAGGTCGCCAAGGCGCCCGCCGACGGCTACACGCTACTGCTCGCCAGTTCCACCACGTTCAGCATGCTCCCCGCGCTGCGCACCAGCCTGCCCATCCCGGTGGAGGGCGCCTGGGCGCCGATCGGCATCATCGCGCAGGCGCCGGTAATGCTCACCACCCGTGCGGACTCCGGCATCAAGTCGTTCGCGGACATGCTGGCGCGCGCAAGCGCCCAACCGGGCACCGTCACCTACGGCACCACCGGCCCGGGCACCGCGCAATACATTGTGGGCGCCATGATCGAGGCCGACCTGCATGCGGACATCACCCCCGTGTCATATCGCGGCAGCACGCAGATCCTTGCCGACGTCATTGGCGGGCAGATCGACCTGAGCCTCGACCCCATCGCCGTTGCCCAGCCTTACCTCGAGTCTGGCAAGTTGCGCCCGCTGGCGATCAGTGCCGGGACGCGCTCCCCGCAGTATCCGGGCGTGCCAACCTTTGCCGAACTCGGCATCGCCATGCCCGCCAATGCATTCTGGTTCGGCATTGCCGCGCCGCGCGCCACGCCGCAAGCGGTGGTGGAACGGCTGGAAAGGGAATTGCAGGGGGTGCTTCTGGACCCTTCCGTGGAGGCGGTCTTCCAGCGGCAGTCGATCTGGGTCATGCGCGGCAACGCGGAGGATTTCCGCCGGCGCGTGCAGGGCGAGATAACGCAATATCGTCGGCTCGCAAAGGACGGCAAGGTGAAGCTCGAATAGCACAAGCCCCGGGCACCTGTTACCAGGTACCCGGGGCTTGCATGGCGGCTCGCCTTTCCCAAGGCGTGGCTGCCGCCGACGGCCGCCCTGCGTGACAGGGCGGCCAGGCTTGTATCGATTAAGCCTTGACGGCTGCCAGCGCGGCGTTCAGCGTCTTGCTGGGGCGCATCACGATGTCCAGCTTGGCAAAGTCGGGCTTGTAGTAGCCGCCGATATCCGCTTCCTTGCCTTGCACGGCCGACAGCTCGCCAACGATGACCTGCTCGTTGTCGGTCAGTTGCTTGGCCAGCGGCGCGAACTGCGCTGCCAGGGCGGCATCGTCGGTCTGTGCCGCCAGTTCCTGGGCCCAGTACATGGCCAGGTAGAACTGGCTGCCGCGGTTGTCCAGCTGGCCGGTCTTGGGCGACGGGTTCTTGTTGTTGTCCAGCAGCTTGCCAGTGGCGGCGTCCAGCGTCTTGGCCAGGATCTTGGCCTTTTCGTTGCCGGTCTTGATCCCGAGTTCTTCCAGCGACACCGCCAGCGCCAGGAATTCACCCAGCGAATCCCAGCGCAGGTGGTTTTCTTCCACCAGTTGCTTGACGTGCTTCGGCGCCGAGCCGCCCGCGCCGGTTTCATACATGCCGCCGCCGGCCATCAGCGGGACGATGGAGAGCATCTTGGCGCTGGTGCCCAGTTCCATGATCGGGAACAGGTCGGTCAGGTAGTCGCGCAGGATGTTGCCGGTCACCGAGATGGTGTCCAGG
This sequence comes from Cupriavidus sp. UME77, assembly GCF_014170355.1. NCBI lineage: Bacteria > Pseudomonadati > Pseudomonadota > Betaproteobacteria > Burkholderiales > Burkholderiaceae > Cupriavidus > Cupriavidus sp. UME77. Next base: position 23,195 of record NZ_LZZU01000035.1, on the reverse strand, counting down.
CCGCGGATGACGCGTTCCAGCGTGTAACGCATGGCGCGCACTTGCGACATGATCTGGATGTCCAGGCCAGTGGTGTCGTGATCCTTCAGGTAGGTCTCGACCTTCTTGATCATCTCGGCTTCGTGCGGGCGGTACGGGTCCAGCCAGAAAATGGCGGGCATGCCGGAGTTGCGCGCGCGCGTGACGGCCAGCTTGACCCAGTCGCGGATCGGGGCGTCTTTGACCTGGCACATGCGCCAGATATCGCCCTCTTCCACGTTCTGCACCAGCAGCACTTCGCCGGTGGCGATGTCAACGATGCGCGCTTCGCCGGCCTCGGGTACTTCAAAGGTCTTGTCGTGCGAGCCGTATTCCTCGGCTTGCTGCGCCATCAGGCCGACATTGGGCACGGTGCCCATGGTGACCGGGTCGAAGTTGCCGTTGGTCTTGCAGAAGTTGATGATTTCCTGGTAGATGCGGGCAAAGGTGCTCTCCGGGATCACGGCCTTGGTGTCCTTCGGACGGCCGTCGGCGCCCCACATCTTGCCGCCGATGCGGATCATGGCCGGCATCGAGGCGTCCACGATCACGTCGTTGGGCGCGTGCAGGTTGGAGATGCCCTTGGCCGAATCCACCATCGCCAGCTCGGGACGGTGTTCGTGGCAAGCGTGCATGTCGCGGATGATTTCTTCGCGCTTCGAGCTCGGCAGGCTTTCCAGCTTGTCGTACAGGTTGACCAGGCCGTTGTTGACGTTCACGCCCAGTTCGTCGAACAGCTTGCTGTGCTTCTCGAAGGCTTCCTTGTAGAAGATCTTCACGGCGTGGCCGAACACGATGGGGTGCGAGACCTTCATCATGGTGGCCTTCACGTGCAGCGACAGCATCACGCCGGTCTTGCGCGCGTCTTCCATCTGCTCTTCGTAGAAGTCGCACAGCGCCTTCTTGCTCATGAACATGCTGTCGATGATCTCGCCGTCCAGCAGCGACACCTTCGGCTTGAGCACGATGGTCTTGCCGCTCTTGGTGACCAGCTCCATCTTGACGTCGCGGGCGCGGTCCAGGGTCATGGACTTTTCGCCATGATAGAAGTCGCCGTGCTTCATGTGCGCCACGTGGGTGCGCGAAGCCATGCTCCACTCACCCATGCTGTGCGGGTTCTTGCGTGCGTAGTTCTTGACGGCTGCCGGCGCGCGGCGGTCCGAGTTGCCTTCGCGCAGGACCGGGTTCACGGCGCTGCCCAGGCACTTCGAATAGCGTTGGCGGATGGCCTTCTCGGCATCGGTCTTCGGGTCTTCCGGGAAATCCGGGACCTTGTAGCCCTTGGCCTGCAGTTCCTTGATCGCGCTGACCAGCTGGTGCACGGAGGCGCTGATGTTGGGCAGCTTGATGATGTTGGTGTCCGGCTGCAGGGTCAGCCGGCCCAGCTCGGCCAGGTTGTCGGGCACGCGTTGTGCCTCGGTCAGGAATTCGGGGAATTCGCCCAGGATACGGCCCGCCACCGAGATGTCGCTGGTCGTCACGTTGATGCCGGCCGGGGCGGTGAAGGTGCGGATGATGGGCAAAAAGGCACTGGTCGCCAGCAGCGGAGCTTCGTCGGTCAGCGTGTAGATGATGGTGGGTTGCTGGGTACTCATTGCTTATCTCAGGATCAAGAAATAGGTTGGAGAACGCCACCGGCTGGGTCACAGCCCGGCAGGAATGCCCGAATTTTGCCTGAATTTTCTCCAGGGGGGTCTGAACCACACGGGGTTTTTGCTTCGCAATCGCAAAATGCAAGTCTTGCGCGGGGGGCAAGGCTCGCGGCGCGTGGCGCATGCAGGGGCGGACGGCGCGCCGGCATTTGCCCCCTCGCTGCGCCCATCTTGCGGGCCAACGGGCCTATCTACGCCCAAAGCCGGCTAACAAGCACAAAACCGCAGCACTAGTCCCAAAAGCTGCGGAACGCGGCGGCAGCGATCACGGGAACCGTCAGCACCAGAGGAATGGCAAAGTAAGGAACTTCGAGATCTACGCGCCACTTGTAGATGAGCCAGGCGATGCCGGCCGCAAGCGTCACCAGGCCTACGAGTGCCGCGAGAACGTTCAGTACCTTGTCGGACGGGCGCCTGCGCGTCCGTTCTTTGGTGGAAAGCGCTTTCATCCCAGCTCCAATGCAGATTGTGACGGGCATTTGCTCTATTTTGCTCTATTAAAGGCTACTCCAGCGCCCTGCGTAAGGGCGAGTCATGGCGGGCATCATGGGAGGTATTGGTGAGAGTCCTGCCGCTTTGTGGGCCGCATTGGCCGGATCATGGGCGCCTTAGGGCAAAATACCGCCTTGAGCGGCCCGGCCGGGCCCGAAGAACAAGATGCTGACGGGCGAGCCCGCACCTGCGCGCTCCACGCCGTTGCCAGCCGGCAGGCGCCTGCGCCGCGCCAAGGGGCCCAGTACAGCATCGCCAGGGGACAGCTCGTCCTTCAACAGAGCACATCTGGAGCCATTGATGACCGACTCGAACATGTCTTTCCTAGGCAGGATTTCCCTTGCCGTGGGCACGTTTTTCAACATCCTGGGCGACCGCGAGCTTGCCGCGGGCGTGCGGCGCCTGCGTGACGGCAAGGGGCCCGGCGCAGGTCCAGCGCCCGCTGCACCGGTCCCTGCCCCCGTGGCCGCACCAGCGCCACAGGCAGCACCGGCCCCGAGCGCGCTGAAGGAAGCGAGCCCGGAGGCCGCGCTCCAGTTGCTGGGCCTGCTCCAGCGCGACGCGCGCTTCATCGACTTTGTCGAGGAAGACATCGCCGGCTATTCCGACACGGAAATCGGTGCCGCCGCCCGGCTGGTGCATGACGGCTGCCGCGCCGTGCTGCGCGAGCATTTCACCATCCGGCCGGTGCGCGAGGAAGCCGAGGGCAGCCGCGTGACGGTGCCCGACGGCTTCGATGCCACCGCCATCCGGCTGACCGGCAACGTGGTCGGCAGCGCACCGTTCAACGGCAACATCAGCCACCGTGGCTGGCGCGTGGCGGAAGTCCGCCTGCCCCGCCTGGCCGAGCGCCATGACGCCACCGTGATCGCCCCGGCCGAGGTCGAGCTATGAGCGACCCGCGCTACTCGATCGGCATCGACCTGGGCACGACGCATTGCGCCCTCTCCTACGTCGACCTCACCGCCAGTGACGGCGAGAAGACCACCCAGGGCGTCCTGCCCATCACGCAGCTCACCGCACCAGGCGCTATCGAAGATTGCGACCTGCTGCCGTCGTTTATGTACCTGCCGCATCCGAGCGAGCTGGCTCCAGGCGACCTGGCCTTGCCGTGGAACGCCGCGCGGGACTTCGCCGTGGGCGAGCTGGCGCGCAGCCGTGGCGCGGCCACGCCGATCCGGCTGGTATCGAGCGCGAAGAGCTGGCTGTGCCACCCCGGCGTAGACCGCCGCGCGGCGATCCTGCCGAACGACGCGCCGGCGGAAGTGCCGCGCGTGTCGCCGCTAGAGACCTCCGTGCGCTATCTCTCGCACCTGCGCGAAGCGTGGGACCACGCGCATCCCGACGCCCCGTTCGGTGAGCAGGACATCACCGTCACCATTCCCGCGTCGTTCGATCCGGCCGCGCGGGAACTGACGGCAGAAGCCGCCGAAGCCGCGGGCTATGCCCGCATGACCCTACTGGAGGAGCCTCAGGCGGCGCTCTACAGCTGGATTCAGAAGAGCGGTGGGCAGTGGCGCAAAGAGGTCAAGGTGGGCGACATCATCCTGGTCGTCGACGTGGGTGGCGGCACCACCGATCTCTCGCTGATCGCGGTGATCGAGCGCGAGGGCAACCTGGAGTTGCACCGCGTCGCCGTCGGCGAGCACATCCTGCTGGGCGGCGACAACATGGACCTGGCGCTGGCCCACGTGGTGGCGCGCAAGCTCGCGGCCCAAGGCACGCAGGCCGACCCGTGGCAACTGCGCGCGCTCACCTATGCCTGCCGCGGCGCCAAGGAAACCCTGCTCACCGACCCGGCCACGGACGCGGTGCCGCTGGTCGTGCCGAGCCGCGGCTCCAAGCTTATCGGCGGCTCGATCCGCACCGAGCTGACCCGCGCCGAGCTCACCCAGATCATCCTGGAAGGCTTTTTCCCGCAGGTGGATGGCTCCGCCCGCCCGGTCAGCCGGGCCCGCGCCGGGCTGACGCAACTGGGCCTGCCATACGCGCAGGATCCGGCCATCACGCGACATCTGGCGGCATTCCTGGGCCGCCAGGTGGCAGCGTTGGCCGAGATGGAAGGCCTGGCAGGCACGCCGGCGCAGGGCGCGACCTTCCTGCATCCCACGGCAGTGCTGTTCAATGGCGGCGTGTTCAAGTCCGCCCTGCTGGTCGAGCGCATCCTGCAGACGCTCAACGGCTGGCTCGCTGCGGAAGGCGCGGCCCCCGCCCGCCTGCTGGGTGGCGCCGACCTGGACCTGGCCGTCGCGCGTGGCGCCGCCTACTACGGCTACGTGCGCCGCGGCAAGGGCGTGCGCATTCGCGGCGGCACCGCGCGGGCCTACTACATTGCGGTGGAGTCGGCGATGCCCGCCATCCCGGGCTTCGAGCCGCCCATCCAGGCGCTGTGCGTGGCGCCCTTCGGCATGGAAGAAGGCACCGAGGCACCGTTGCCGGAGCAGGAATTCGGGCTCGTGGTCGGCGAACCCGTACATTTCCGCTTCTTTGGGTCGTCGGTGCGCCGCCAGGACCAGGTGGGCACCCTGCTCGACTTCTGGGGGCCCGAAGACCTGCAAGAACTCGATGAAATCCAGGCCACGCTGCCGCCCGAGGGCCGTACGCCTGGCGAAGTCGTGCCGGTGAAGCTGCATGCCCGCATCACGGAGGCCGGCACGCTGGAGCTGGAAGCCGTGCCCCGTGGCACCGGCGAGCGCTGGAAGGTCGAGTTCGACGTGCGCGGCAGCGCGAATGCCTGAGTGCCCTGCATGAAGCGGTATAGCGTCGGCATTGACCTGGGCACGAGCAACACGGTCGTCGCCTATGGCGAGGCAGGGTCGGAGGACATCCGCGTCTTCGACATCGATCAACTGGTGAGCCTGGGCGAGGTGGCCACGCGGCCGCTCCTGCCGTCCGTGCGGTACCACGCGGCGCCAGGGGAGCTGAACGCCAGCGACCTGCAGTTGCCGTGGCATGTTACGGATGGGGCCGATGGGGCAGACGGGGCCGCATTGGGCCAAGTCGTGGTGGGCCGCCTTGCGCGCACGCTGGGCGCGCAAGTGCCGGGCAGGCTGGTCGCCAGCGCCAAAAGCTGGCTGTCGCATGCGTCGGTCGACCGCGTGGCGCCAATCCTGCCGTGGGGCGCCGCCGACGAAGTCGGCAAGGTGTCGCCGGTGGCGGCCAGCGCCAGCTACCTGGCGCATGTGCGCGCGGCATGGAACCACCGTTTTCCCGATGCCCGGCTCGAGGACCAGGACGTGGTACTCACCGTGCCCGCCTCGTTCGATGAAGGCGCGCGCGCCCTCACGCTGGAAGCCGCGCGCATGGCCGGTCTGCCCGCGCTGCGCATGCTGGAGGAGCCCCAGGCGGCGTTCTATGACTGGGTGTTCCATCATCGCGAAACGCTAGCGGCCGACCTGGCGCAAACGCGGCTGGTGCTGATCTGCGATGTGGGCGGCGGTACCACCGACCTGACCCTGATCAAGGTGGAGGTCCAGGACGGCCAGCCGCAACTGACCCGGATCGGGGTTGGCAACCACCTGATGCTCGGCGGCGACAACATGGACCTCGCCCTCGCGCATCTGGTCGAGTCGCGCATCGCCACGGCGCACTCGCGCTTGTCGGCGGGCAGCCTGTCCCAGTTGGTCGAGCGGTGCCGTGCCGCCAAAGAGCAACTGCTCAGCGCGCAGGCGCCCGACGCGGTCACGATCACGCTGCTCGGTTCGGGCTCCCGGCTGATCGGCGGCGCGCGCTCCGTCGAAGTCACCCGACAGGAGATCGAGCAAATCATTGTCGAGGGGTTTTTCCCAGCCGTTCCGGCCGGCGAGAGACCGGGGCGTTCACGGGGCGGCATCGTCGAATTTGGCCTGCCCTATGCGGCCGACCCGGCAATCACCCGGCACGTTGCGGCCTTCCTGGGCCAGCACGCAGCCCAGTCGCGCATCGCGAACGCACAGGATGCAACGCAAGCGCCAGACGACGCGCCACCGATGCCCGACACCTTGCTGCTCAACGGCGGCGTGTTCCGCGCCGAGGCGCTGACGGGGCGTTTGTCGAGCACGCTTGGCGCCTGGCGCCGAGCGCCCTTGCATGTGCTGCACAACGACAACCCCGACGTAGCGGTCGCCCGTGGCGCGGTGGCGTTCGCGCTGGCCCGCGCCGGGCATGCGCCGCGCATCGGCGGGGGCTCGCCGCGCAGCTATTTCCTCGTGCTGGACAACGGTGACGCCGCGCAGGCACAGCGCGGCATTTGCCTGTTGCCGCGCGGCACCGAAGACGGCAAGGAGATCCATCTCAAGGACCGCACCTTCTCCCTGCGCCTCGGGCATCCGGTGCGCTTCCACCTGGTCTCCTCCGTCGCCGACACGCCCTATCAGCCGGGCGAACTGGCCGACCTCGCCAGCGGCGATTTCGTCCGCCTGCCGCCGCTCGCCACCGTGGTGCAACCGCGCGGCGCCAGCGACGCACGCGAGACGCTGGTGCAGCTCACCACATCGCTCACCGAAGTCGGCACGCTGGAAGTGCACTGCAGCGAGATCGCCGATCCTGCGCAGCGCTGGCTGCTCGAGTTCCAGCTGCGCGGCGATGCCCCAGCGGCGGACACGGCGACCCAGGCCCCGCATCCCTCCCTGGCCCAGGCCATCGAATGCATCGACCGCACCTTTGGCGCCCGCTCGCAAGACGTTGGCCCCAAGGAAGTCAAGCGCCTGCGCGCGCAACTGGAGCAACTGCTGGGCGCGCGCGACCAATGGGACAGCGCGCTGCTGCGCGCCCTGTTCGGCACGTTGTGGGAACGCGCGCGCCGCCGCCGCCGCACGGCAGACCATGAACGCCTCTGGCTCAACCTCGCCGGCTATTGCATGCGGCCTGGGTTCGGCTACCCGCTGGACGAGTGGCGCGCCGGGCAGCTCTGGTCGTTGTTCGAGCAAGGCATCCAGTACGTCAACGAGAGCCAGATCTGGTCGGAATGGTGGACGCTGTGGCGCCGCACCGCCGGCGGCCTGGACGAAAGCGCGCAGCTGCGCTTGCTGGACGACATCGCCTTCTACCTGCAACCCCCTGGCACGGCGCGCTACAAGCGCCCCGCCGGCGCCGCCAAGTCAGGCTACGCCGACATGGTGCGGCTCGCGGGATCGCTGGAACGCGTGCCCGTCGAGCGCAAGATCGAAGTTGCCGAGTGGCTGCTCACGCGGCTCAAGAAGCCGTCGGAGAACCCTCAAAGCTGGTGGGCCGTGGGCCGTATCGGCGCGCGCCGGCCGTTCTACGGCAGCGCGCACAGCGTCGTGCCGCCAGAGGTTGGCTCGCAATGGCTGGAGCAGATTCTTGCGCTCGACTGGAAGAAGGTCGAGCCGGGCGCGTTCGCCGCCGTGCAGATCGCCCGCATGACGGGGGACCGGTCACGGGACCTGCCGCTGGAGATCCGCATGCGCGTGGTCAGCCGGCTCGAGGCCGCCAACGCGCCACGCAGCTGGATCGACATGGTGCGCGCAACGGTGGAACTCGATGAGGCCGATGAAGGACGGGTCTTTGGCGAGTCGCTGCCAGCGGGGTTGACGCTGATCGTGACCTGAGTGCAATCCCGGCGGGCCGGCTTGGCCTAGCCGACCTCCGCGAATCTTCGCAGCGACGCGAGATCCAGGATCTCGATGGACCCGCGCGTGCGCTGCACCAGCCCCTGCGCCTCGAAATCCCTGAGGATCTGGTTCACTGTTTGCCGGGAAACCGACAGCATCAAGCCGAGTTGCTCTTGCTGCACGTTGATCACCCGCTTGCTCAAGCCATGGCGCTCGCCATAGCCCCCGGCGATGGCCAGCAAGCGGCGCGCCAGCCTGACCGGCACGGGCATGAGCACTGACGACTCAATCGCTTCAAACGCCAGCCTGAGCTTTGGAGCCATCAGCAGGCCCACCGCTTTCCAGTGCACTGGATTTTCGTCGAGAAACCGCACCGCATCCTGCTGGCCGATATGCAGCAGCACCACGTCGGTCTCGATCCAGGCATCGTGGGCTCGCGGCAAGGCGTCAAACAAGGCAACCTCGCCGAACCATTGCGGCGTTTCCGCGAAAGCCAGCAGTGCCTCCTTGCCATCGGCTGAGGAACTGGTCATGCGGATGGCGCCAGCGACCACAAAGTACAGGCCATCCGCCGGGTCCCCGTGCGCGAACAGGCGCTGGCCCGCAGCCAGCGACCTGACCTTGGCGTGCGCCACGATCCACCGTTGAAAATCGGCGGCAAGACCGGCGAACCATACGCTGGATCGCAGGGCGGCGAGGTGGTCTTCGGGGGTGGATGACTTTGACACAGCGCCAATCTTAGTCTTATGTCAGGAAGGCGACATTGTAGTCGGCCGTTCCCTGCAAAGATCGCTCATTGCAATCGAGGACCGGGATGAAAACCCCGGAAACCCGGAAGACCCGAAGCACCGGCGACTTCGCCATCCCGGCAACGACCGCAGCAACAAACCCGATAAGAGGAACGAGGCAATGGACATAGCGACCTCCCCCGCTCTCTACAAGCGTGACCTTCCAGCCGCATTCCGTGCGATCCGCAAGCTGCTGGCAAACGGAGACGACACCACGCAAGTATTTCTCATCATGCGCGCCCTCAACGGGCCGTCCGCGCCGAAGAACTACGCGCGGCTCCTGAGGACCACGAGCGGGCGGCGGCTGGCTTATCTTCGCGTTGAACTGACGGAGCGCTTCTCCGACCCGGCGTTCATCGCCAGCTTCGCGCCCGGCACGCTCGGCGCCGCCTACCGCGCGTTCCTGGAGCAAACGGGCTACAGCGCCGCCGGACTTGCCGCGATTTCAAACCTCAACAGCGAGCCGCTGGTCGAGGATCCCTACGCCTGGTTCGGCAGGCGAACCCGCGACATCCACGATATCTGGCATGTGCTGACCGGCTACAAGGCCAACGAGAACATGGGCGAAGCGGCGCTGGTGGCGTTCAGCTACGCGCAGACCGGCGCCCTCGGCTGGGCATTCATCGCCGTTGCTACCGCCTTGCAGAGCCTGCGCAAGACCGGCAACACCGCGTACTTGCGCGCCGTCGTCGAGGGGTATCGGCATGGACGCAAGGCGAAGTGGCTGATGGCCGAGGACTACGAGACGCTGCTGCATGAGCCGCTCGAGGCGGCGCGCGCGCGGCTGGGCATTCTCGAACCCGTGGTGTACCAGGCGGCCAGCAAGGCCGCGCAATGCCAGCCCCAGGGCGCGGCTTCGCAATCGCTGTCTTCCGACTAAGCTCCGGGCGCTGCCTTTGGGCCTTTGGGGCTATGCGCGTATGGGCGCTCCTGCTGCGATTCTGGCGAATTTCGCTTTTTATCAATCACATCCGGCGCATCGATAAAAATTGCATCTCGCATCCATCAATAACTTCCGCAGCCGGGATCGAGAGCATTGTCCATTCTCTAATGTGATTGCAGGCGTTTGGCAGGCGCCACCGGGAATGCTATGCTCCCCATGCGCTTGCTGCCGTCGGCAGCAAGCGTCATTCAACGAACACAAGACTCCATAATCCATGGCTACCAAAGCAAATGCTGTCGTAAAGACCACCGCCAAGCCTGCCGCCAAGAAGGCGGCGCCGGCAAAGAAGGCGGCTCCGGCAAAGAAGGTCGCAGCGGCCGCGCCGGCGGTGAAACCCCTGAAGGACACGTTCAACAAGTCCAGCCTGGTGGCCCACCTGGTGGCCCAGACTGAACTGGATGCCAAGACGGTCAAGACCGTGCTGCTCCATCTGGAAAACACCATCCTGAGCGCGGTGCACAAGAAGGGCGCCGGCGAATTCACCCTGCCGGGCCTGTTCAAGGTCGTGGCAACCCAGGTTGCCGCCACCAAGAAGCGCTTCGGCAAGAACCCGTTCACCGGCGAAGACCAATGGTTCGCTGCCAAGCCGGCGACCGTCAAGGTCAAGGTTCGCCCGATGAAGAAGCTGAAGGACGCCGCGCTGTAAGCCGAACAGGCAAGCAGAACGCAGCTGGAACAAAAGGGAGCCCGCGTGGCTCCCTTTTTGCATTGCAGGTCAATACCCGATATCGAGCACACGCGATGAAGATCAGGTCCGAGTGGATTTTTGAGTGCGAGCCACGGCATGTCTGGCCGCACTTCCTTCATGCCCGCATGGATGCGTCGCGCCCGCTGCTGTTCTGGCTGGGAATTCCAAAGCCAATGAGCTGCCGCGTCCTGGAGGGCGTCGCCGCGGTCGGTAATACGCGGCAATGCACCACGGACCGGGGCACCATCAACCAGCGCATCCTGCAACTGGAGCCGGACCGGCTGCTGCAGTACCAGATGCAGGAAAGCACAGTCTGGTGCCGGGCCTGGGTCGGCAAGCTGATCGACACCTTCAGCCTGGAGCCGCTGGGCGATGGCAGGACACGGGTGCGGCGCACGACCGAGTTCGAAGCCACGGGATTGCTCAAGGACATCAGGCTCGTCGGTCTCTGGGCGGCGCTGCGCCAGGCGCATGCCTATGCCGCGCGAAACTGGAAGCGGCTGGCACTGCAGAGCCAGCGCGAATCCGCCTGAGCACACCATCCTCGCCAGGCCGCTCTCGCGGCCTGCCGGCCGGGCGACAAGCCCCGCCACTCAAGTTCCCACCTCAACAGCCGATATTCACCATAGTCCGCAGATGCGTTCGCGACAAACGGCGCGGCTGACAACAGAGCGAATCCGGGTCCTATGGGCCAGCATTTCGCCGCCTTATTATTTCCATTCAGGTAGAAGAAAATGAAGAATCTTGGAATTGGGGTACGCCTTGGCATTGGCTTTGGCGTGGTGCTGCTGCTGTCAACGCTCATGACCGTGTTCAGCATCCTGGGGCTGCAGGACGTGGCCAGCCACACGCACGACATGATGCAGCAGCCGCTGGCCAAGGAACGCGTCGTCAGCGACTGGTATCGCCTGATGCATACGAGCGTGCGCCGCACCACCGCGGTGGCGCGCAGTGCCGATCCGAGCCTGGGCGCGTTCTTCGCCGCCGAGACGAAGGGATCGGTCGACGCCATCGCGGCGTTGCGCGACAAGATCGAGCCGATGCTGTCCTCCGACGCGGAAAAGGCGGCATTCAAGACGATCCAGATCGTGCGCAAGCCGTACAACGACTCGCGTGACAAGATCACCAAGCTCAAGGAAGCCGGCCAGACCGAGGAAGCCAACCAGGTGCTCGAGAGCGAGTTCGTGCCCGCCGGCAACGCCTATCTTGCCGAGATCCAGAAGCTGCTGGATATCCAGCGCGCCAGCATTGACCAGACCGCACTGGAGATCAACGACATCTACCTCTCCGCGCGCAATCGCCTGATCGCGCTTGGCGTGCTGGTGCTGGCCATTGGCGTGGCGTTCTCGGTATGGCTGACCGCCGGCATCACCGCGCCGCTGCATCGCGCCGTGGGCTTCGCACGCAAGGTGGCGTCTGGCGACCTGACCAGCCACATCCGCTCGGATAGCAAGGACGAGACTGGCCAGCTGCTGCGCGCCCTGGGCGACATGAATGGCAACATCCTGCGCATCGTGACCCAGGTGCGCACCGGCACCGAATCCATTGCGTCCGGCACGAGCCAGATCGCCGCAGGCAACACGGACCTGTCCCAGCGCACGGAAGAACAAGCGTCGTCACTGCAGGAAACGGCCTCCAGCATGGAGGAACTGACCAGCATCGTCCGCCAGAACGCGGACAACGCCAAGCAGGCCAGCTCGCTCGCCGTCAACGCCTCCGAGATCGCGATCAAGGGCGGCGCGGTGGTTGGCCAGGTGGTCGACACCATGCAGGAGATCAACGGCGCCTCGCGCAAGGTGGTCGACATCATCGCCGTGATCGAGGGCATCGCCTTCCAGACCAACATCCTCGCCCTCAACGCCGCGGTGGAAGCCGCCCGCGCGGGCGAACAAGGCCGGGGCTTTGCGGTGGTGGCCGGCGAGGTGCGCAGCCTGGCGCAGCGCAGCGCGACCGCCGCCAAGGAGATCAAGTCGCTGATCGGTGACTCGGTCGAGCGCGTGGAAAAGGGCTCGCAGCTGGTCACCAAGGCCGGCCAGACCATGGATGAGATCGTGGGCGCGGTAAAGCGTGTGACCGACATCATGGGCGAGATCAGCGCCGCCTCGGCCGAGCAGAGCGCCGGCATCGAGCAGGTCAACCAGGCCGTCACGCAGATGGACACGGTGACGCAGCAGAACGCCGCACTGGTGGAGCAAGCCGCGGCAGCCGCGGGATCGCTGGAAGAGCAGGCCCAGCGCCTGAAGGAAGCGGTATCCACGTTCCGCCTCGTGGCTGCCTGAACCGCCCGCCCCTCCTGATCCCCCTGATCCCCCTGATCCGCCTATGGCGCGCCGCCAGCCGCTTGCCCGTCACGCAAGCGGAAATGTGGCAACTGCCGTCGTCTTGTGAAGGACGACGGCATCGTACAGTGCCACCAGCGCTTCTTGAATGGCAGCGGCAATGCCCGGCGTCGATACCATGCCATCCTCATCGAGCCTGGCGCCCAGCAATGGCACGGTGATCGACGCCGGCTCGATGATGACGGCGGCCATCGTCTTCAGGGTCTCGCGCAGTGCCGCATCGGCATGGTGCGCGCGCGGCGATGCATTGAGCACGGCGACCGGCTTGTAGGCGAACGGCTCGTAACCCACCAGCCAGTCCAGTGCATTCTTGATCGTGCCGGTCACGCCGTGCGCGTACTCGGGGCTTGCGATCAGCAGCGCGTCCGCTTGCGCCACCTCGGCAAACAAGCGTGTGACGCTGGCATGCGGACAAGCCTCGTCGTCCGGGTTGAACAGCGGCAACGCCCCAAGGCCGCTGAACACGGCCACCGACACATTCGCTGGCGCCAGCCGCGCGGCCGCGCGCAGCAGCGCGGAATTGATGGACACAGCCCGCAGGCTGCCGGATAGCGCAAGTACTTTCATCATTGCCGATTTGCACCGCATGGGTGGTGTCTGAGCCAGCGCGCATTCTATGCCGAATGCGCGTGGCTGCCCGCAGCCCTTTGCGCAAGCCCCGATTGCACCAAACCGCCCCGCCCCCTAAACTCCTCTGCCAGTGCCCCGCGCCGGCACCCGCCCAGCCCCTTTCCGGGACCAGAGCGCACTCGACCAGGAGACCATCGATGATCTTTGCCCCCTTGCTGCGTGCCCTCGCGGCTTGCAGCGTGCTTGCCGTGGCGCCTTCGCTCGCCCACGCCGCCGATCCCGTCAGGATCGGCCTGATCGCGCCCTTCTCGGGCAGCTTTGCCGACTATGGCAAGCAGATGGAAGGCGGCATCAAGGCGTTCCAGAAGCTCAATGGCGATACCGTGGCGGGACGCAAGGTGCAGATCATCAGCAAGGACACCACGGGCCCGGCCCCGGATGTGGCCAAGCGGCTGGCGCAAGAGCTGGTGGTGCGCGACAAGGTCGACGTGCTGGCCGGCTTCGGCCTCACGCCCGAGGCCCTGGCGGTGGCGCCGATTGCCGAGCAGGCCAGGAAGCCGATGGTGATATTCAACGCGGCCTCGTCCTCGATCACCACCAAATCGGCGTATATCGCGCGGGTGTCGATGACCTTGCCGCAGATCTCGGCGCCGATGGCCACCTGGGCCATCAAGAACAAGGTGCGCAAGGTAGTGACGCTGGTGGCGGACTACGCGCCTGGGATCGACGCGGAGACCGCGTTCAAGACCAACTTCATCGGCGGCGGCGGACAGGTGGTCGAATCGATCCGGGTGCCGCTGCGCAACCCGGAGTTCGCGCCGTTCATCCAGCGCATCAAGGACGCCAGGCCGGAGGCGGTGTTCCTGTTCCTGCCCGCCGGCGAGCAAGGCGTGGCGTTCATGAAGGGCTTTCGCGAGCGCGGCCTGGCCGAGGCGGGCATCCGTGTGATCGCCACCGGTGACCTGACCGACGACCACGTGCTGCCGGCCATGGGCGACGCCACGCTGGGCGTGATCACGTCGTTCCATTACTCGATGGCGCACGATTCGCCCGAGAACAAGGCCTTCCTGAAAGCCTTTGCCGAAGCCAACCCTGGCGCCGGCCGGCCTAACTTCATGGCCGTGGCCGCCTACGACGGCATGCGCGCGATCTACGATGCGCTGAAGAAGACCGGCGGCGCCACCGACGGCGACAAGTTCGTCGCGGCGCTCAAGGGCATGAAGATCGCCAGCCCGCGCGGCCCGATCATGATCGACCCGGACACCCGCGACGTGGTCCAGACCGTCTATATCCGGCGTGTGGAAAAGGTTGGCGGCGAGCTCTACAACGTGGAGTTCGACAAATTCGACAACGTCAAGGATCCGGGGAAGTAGGCCAGGCGGCGTGATGCGGCGAGTCTGCATGCATCGCGCCTTCACGCTGCCGGAACTGCGTCGGCGACGGCGATGGCACGACACGGGCGGGCTGCCTGTGGGCCTCGCGAGACAGGCCAGCCTCGCCATCGGGCTGCGCCGGCGCGCCCTGCGCATCCCAGCCACGATGCTCGTAGCATATCCACATCGCGCGCTGCGGCACATCGTTGAAATTGCTGTCGCTGGCGGCCAGCACCCGCGCCCAGACCTCGGGCGTGGAACTGCGCCAGACGCCGCACAGCAGGCGGCGAAAGCGTGGAGCGCGCGCGGCCTCCTGCTCGATGCGGCCGATGAAGGCCGGGCCGTGGTATTCGATCAGGTCTTCCAGTTCGCCGGCAGCGAGCGCGCCAAGGACGCGGGGACTATCGGTGCGGGCCAGGACTTCCAGCACCAGCCGCCATAACCCTTCGGGGTCGTTGACGCCGAGCCAGTCGCAAGCCTGCCAGACCCAGAACGAGCGCACCTCGTGCCGGCCAATGGCCGGGTCGTAGCGGCTGTAACGCTGGATATAGGCGTTGACGAGCCGATTCTGCTCATGGGTTTCCATAGTTCCCCGTAACTACCCGCCTGCGAAAAATGGGCACTGCCGAGGGCCGAAGGCGGTGTGGCCGCCGACGGCCGCCAATGTTCGCCAACGTTCGCCGCCAATCGCCTGCCGCCGGTTGACCATACCGGGGTTGCTCAGGCAACCGTCAGCAACCTGTCCAGACTGCCCTTGTCCGCCAGCAGCTCCGTGCTGGTCGACTCAAACACTACCTTGCCGCGATCGAGCACCATCGCGCGCCGCGTCATGCCAAGCGCCAGGCGAGCGTGCTGCTCCACCACGATCACAGCCATGCCGCCTTCCTCGATCAAGCGGCGGATCACATGCTGCAATTCCTGAACAATAATAGGCGCCAATCCCTCCATCGGCTCGTCGAGTAATAGCAGGGCCGGGTTTACCATGAGCGCCCTGCCAATGGCCAGCATCTGCTGCTCGCCCCCTGACAACTGGTTGCCCAGGTTTGTGCGCCGTTCGTGCAGCCGGGGAAAGACTTCATAGACCCGAGCGACATTCCAGTGGCCCGGTCGCGCCACCGCCGTCAGGTGTTCCTCCACGGTCAGGGATGGGAACATGCAGCGCTCCTGCGGCACCCATCCCAGGCCGGCGGCGGCGCGCTGGTGCGCCGCCAGCCGCGCCAGGTCGCGCCCGCGCCAGGACAGGCTGCCGCGCCGCTGCCGGGTCAGGCCCATCAACGTCATCAGCAGCGTGCTCTTGCCCACCCCGTTGCGGCCCAGCAAGGCCAGGCTGTCGCCGGCGTCCAGCGCCAGGTCGATGCCGTCGAGCACGACGGCGTCGCCATAGCCCGCGCTCAGCCCCTGCACCCGCAGCAGTTCAGTCATGGGCGGCCTCCCCGAGGTATACCTCCCTGACGCGGGGATCGGCGCCGATCTCGGTGGGCGTGCCCTCGGTCAGCACGCGGCCACCCACCAGCACCGTGATGCGCTCGGCAAAGCGGAATACCAGGTCCATGTCGTGCTCGATAAACAGGATGGTGATGTCGCGCGGCAAGCCGGCGATCACGCCGAACAGCTCGGCGCTCTCCCCGGCCGGGATGCCCGCCGCTGGCTCGTCCAGCAGCAGGATGGCGGGCCGGGTGGCCAGCGCCAGGGCGATTTCCAGCAGACGCTGCTTGCCGTATGGCAGGCTGCGCGTCTCGGTATCGGCCTCGGTATGCAGGCGCAGGCTGGCCAGCACCGCCATGGCCTCGTCGGCCAGTGCCCGCTGAGAAGCCACGGTGCGGTGCCAGATCCGGGTGGCGCCGCTGCGCTCTGCCACCGCCAGCACCACGGATTCGAGCACCGTCAGGCCGGGGAACAAGGTGTTGATCTGGAAGGTCCGGGTCATGCCGCGCCGCACCCGTGCGTGCTGGGGCAATTGCGTGATATCTTCGTCGCCCAGCCAGATGCTGCCGCTGCTGGCCGGCAAGGCGCCGGTGAGCAGGTTGATGAAGGTGGTCTTGCCGGCGCCGTTAGGCCCGATCAGCGCATGGCGGGCGCCCGGCGGAAACTGCAGGGAGATGTCGCTGTTGGCGGCAAACCCGCCCCAGGACCTGGACAATCCCTCGGTACGCAACAACCTCGTCATGGCCGCTCGCCTCCCGGCTTGCGGCGCATGGCGCGGCGCAAGGCATCCAGCGCGCCCATCAGCCCGCCGCGCGCAAACAGCACGATCACCACCAGCAGCAGGCCAATCCAGAACTGCCAGTACACCGGATTGATGCCCGCCAGCACATCCTGCGCGACCATGAACACAGCCGCCCCGAGCAGCGCGCCGTACAAGCGGCCCGCGCCACCCAGCACCAGCATCACCAGCAGTTCCGCCGAGCGCGGGAAGCCCAGCACATCCATGCCGACGAACTGCGTCGTCTGCGCCAGCAGCCCACCGGCCACGCCGGCCAGCGCCGCCGCCACGGCGAACACCGCGCCCAGGCGGCGCGGCACGTCGACACCCAGCGCCGGCATGCGGCGCGCGCCCTCGCGCATGCCGCGCAGCGACAGCCCGAAGGGCGAAGCCACCAGCCTGCGCACCAGCACGAACAACAAGAACGTCACCACCAGGCTGTAAAGGTAGGCGGTCTTGCCAAACAGGTCGAACTCGAACCGCCCGAGCAACGGCGCCATGGTGACGCCCGACAAACCGTCCACGCCGCCGGTCAGGAAGGCCGCCTTGTTGGCCGCTTCGAACAGCATCAGCCCGATGCCCAGCGTGACCATGAGCCGCGTCAGGTCCCCGCCGCGCACCACCAGGAAACTCGCCAGCCACCCCGCCAGGCCGGCCACCGCGCCGGCCGCGAGCAGGCCCGAGACCGGCTCGCCCCAGCCATGCGCGGCCAGCAGCCCGGCGGTGTAGGCGCCCAGGCCGAAGAAGGCCGCATGGCCCAGCGAGACGATCCCAGCGTAGCCCAGCAGCAAATCCAGCGACAGTGCGAAGAGCCCGGTGATCAGCACCTGGCTGCCAAGGATCAGGTAGCCGGGCAACAGGAAGAACACTGCCACCGGCACCAGCCAGAACACGATCTCGCCAACGCGCCAGCGGCCGTCGGGCAGATGGGGCAGATGGGTGCGCCGCTCGCTCGCGCGGCTCGGCATCTCGTCAACAGCGCTCATGCCCGCCTCCCGTAGAGACCAGCCGGAAACAGTACCAGCAGCAGCACCATCAGTGCATAGATGACAAAGGCACCCACCGCCGGCACGTAATACTTGCCAGCCACATCGGCCACGCCCAGCAGCAGCGCCGCCACCAGCGGGCCGCGGATGGTGCCCGCGCCGCCCACCGCCACCACCAGCAGGAAATACACCATGTACTTGAGCGGGAACGACGGATCGAGCCCCAGCACGTCGATGCCCAGCCCGCCACCCAGCCCGGCCAGCCCGGAGCCAAGCGCGAAGGTCAGGCTGAATACCCGTTCCACATTGATGCCCAGGCCGCGCGCCGCTTGCTGGTTGTCCACCGCCGCGCGCACCTGCGCGCCAAAGCGCGTGCGCGCCACCAGCCAGCCCAGCGCCGCGGTAATGACCACCACCACCCCGATCAGGAACAGGCGATAGGCCCCAAGGTCCAGGCCCGCCACGCGCACCTGGCCCAGCAGGAAGGCGGGCAGCGCCACTGGCTGCTGGCCCGGCCCGAACACGTAGGTGGCCCCCGCGATCGCCATGAAGGTCAGCCCGATCGAGAACAGCACCTGGTCAAGATGGCTGGCGCGGTACAGGCGCCGGTACAGGGTGCGCTCCAGCACCCAGCCCGCCGCCGCGGCCCCCGCGAAGGCTAGCGGCAGCGTCGCCAGGAAGGGCACGCCGGCCCGGGTCATCAGCACCACCGCCACGTAGCCGCCGAACATGGCGAACGCGCCGTGGGCCAGGTTGACGAAATTCATCAAGCCCATGGTCACCGACAGCCCTACGCTGATCAGGAACAGCAGGCAGCCATAGGCCAGCCCGTCAAACAGCACGCCGAGGAAACTGGCGATCATCGCCGGCCCTCCCCCGGCCACGGTGGCAGGCAACCAAGCTTTGTCATGACATCTCCTGTATGGCGATCGGGACCGGCACTCAATGGCCCTCGAAGGCGGTGAATGGCAGCCCGACATAGTTTTCCGCGAGAGCCGCGGCGGCCGCGGGCGAAGCGGCAA
Organism: Cupriavidus sp. UME77; assembly: GCF_014170355.1. NCBI lineage: Bacteria > Pseudomonadati > Pseudomonadota > Betaproteobacteria > Burkholderiales > Burkholderiaceae > Cupriavidus > Cupriavidus sp. UME77. The sequence continues at coordinate 4,569 of NZ_LZZU01000035.1, read as the reverse complement.
CGTATTCCAGCTCGGCTTGCTGCAGCCGCGCCATGAACGGGGTCTGGTCGGGAAAGCGATGCAGCAACGCGGTCATCCACCAGGAAAAATGCTCAGCGCGCCAGACCCGCCGCAGGCACGTGGCGGAGTATGCCGCCAGCAGGTCGTCGCGGCGCTCGCCATAGTGCGCGGCCAATGCGCGCGCCAGCGTGCGCACGTCGGCCACGGCCAGGTTCATGCCCTTGGCGCCGGTGGGCGGCACGATATGAGCAGCATCGCCGGCCAGGAACAGCCGGCCGTATTGCATGGGCTCCACCACGTGGCTGCGCATGGGCGTTACGCCCTTCTGCAGCACGGGACCCTCGTTGAGCCGCCAGCCGTCGCCGGTCTCCAGGCGGGCGTGCAGTTCCTGCCAGATTCGTGCGTCGGGCCACTGGGCGAGATCCTCGTCGGGGCGGCATTGCAGGTAGAGCCGCGTGATCTGCGGCGAGCGCATCGAAAACAGCGCAAAGCCGCGCGCATGGCTGGCGTAGATCAGTTCCTGCGCGGCGGGCGCGGCCTCGGCCAGGATGCCCAGCCACGCAAACGGATAGCGCCGCTCGAACACCTGCAGCGCAGCCGGCGGAATTGCCTCGCGCGAGACCCCATGAAAACCATCGCAACCGGCGATGAAATCGCAATGCAGCGTGTGGCGCTTGCCGCCGTGGGTGAACGTGACGCTGGGCTTGCTGCTGTCGACGCCATGCAGGGCCACGCCGCTGGCTTCGAACAAGATGGCCGCGCCATCCGCCAGGCGCGCGGCGATCAGGTCCTTGACCACCTCGTGCTGGCCGTACACGGTAATGGCACGGCCGCCGGTTGGCCCGGACAGGTCGATGTGGTGCCGGCCCCCGTTGAACAGCAGGTCGATGCCATGGTGGCGCAGGCCCTGGCGCTGCAGGCGCTCGCCCACGCCGGACGCCACCAGCAGGTCGACCGTCCCCTGCTCCAGCACGCCCGCCCGGATGCGTCCTTCCACATGCTGGCGGCTGCGGTCCTCGATGACCACGGCATCGACACCGGCGCGGTGCAGCAGATGGCCCAGCAGCAGGCCTGCCGGCCCGGCGCCGATGATCGCGACCTGGGTGCGCATCGTGGTCTCCCGCCTCCCGTTTATCGTTGCTGGCCTGGCCCGCCGGATGGGCCGTGGCGGCAGCGCCCGGCCTCTGGTGCAGGGCATTGTCAGACGCGCCACTTCATTTTGCAATCGGGGGTTCTTGCGATACAGCGCATGCGGCTGCCAGGAATGCGGCGCCGCTCAGGGCGGGAGGATTGCCACATACGCCAGGCCGGCGGACAGCGCCAGGCACAGCGGGGAATAGACCCACGTATCCAGCCAGGCGAACGAAGAGCCGGTGATGCGCTTGAAGAAGCCGACCAGCCGGAAATCACCCACCGCCCTGGCCAGCATGGCCAGGGCGACCAGGCCGATGGCCCATTGCAGGACAGGCCCGGTGCAAGGCGCCGTGGCCAACCCGGCGCGCGCCGCCACCATCAAGGCCACCGCCGCCAGGCCAATGCCCACCAGCAGCGTGCCCGTGCGCGAGGGCGTAAAGGCGGGCACCATCGCGCTCGCCGTTGCCGGCGGCGCAATGTCGCCGGCGGCCACCTTGCGGGGCACACGGGGAACGGCGGCATCCTTTACCAGGTGCCCGCCCAGCGCCCAGTAGACATGCACACCGGCAAGCAAGAGGTAGGTGCAGGCGACTAGCAGGGCGATCATGGCGGCAGGTTTCTTATCTGTGAGAATATGATACGGATCGGGGCAACAGCATAAGCTAGCCGGGCCGCTGCGCGGTGCGCAGTGACTAAATGCCGCAGCCCCGGCCGCCAGGTTCCAGGCCCAGCAGCAAGGAGATCGTCATGTCATCCGATAGACGCCGTTTTCTTGGCCACGGCGTGCGCCTTGCCGCCGCACTTAGCCTGCCCTGTGGCACCTGGCCCGGCAGCACGCTCGCGGCGCCGCCCGCTGCCGGGCCATTGCGCCGGGCACTGCCCGGCGGCCACGAAACCCTGCCTGTGATCGGCATGGGCACGGCCGATACCTTCAACGTGGGAACGGAACGCGCCGAACGCGCCCCGCTGGCCGAGGTCCTGGCCCTGCTGCTGCAAACGTCCGGCCCGGTGATAGACACCGCGCCCAGCTATGGCAGCGCGCAAGGCGTCACCGGCGACCTGCTGCGCGACGCCAATGCCCGCGGCAAGGTCTTCCTGGCCACCAAGATATCCAGCCCGGCCGGCGGCCCGGCGCAGGCGCAATGGACACAGTCGCTGCGCGACCTGCATAGCGATACCGTGGATCTGCTACAGGTCCACAACCTGATCGACTGGCGCGACAACCTGCGCTTTGCACGCCAACTGAAGGATCAGGGCAAGACGCGCTATGTCGGCATCACCCACTACCGCGAGGACGCGCATGAGGCGCTGGCGCAGATCGTGCGCAGCGAACGCCTGGATTTTGTGCAGCTGAACTATTCCCTGGCCGAGCGCAATGCCGAGCGCGTGCTGCTGCCGCTGTGCCAGGAGCGCGGCGTAGCCGTGCTGGTCAATCGCCCGTTCCAGGACGGGCACCTGTTCCGCGTCGTCAAGGACCGGCCGCTGCCGCCCTGGGCCGGCGAGATCGACTGCGCATCCTGGGGCCAGATCTTCCTGAAATTCATTGTCAGCCACCCCGCGGTGACGGCGGCGATCCCCGCCACGTCCAAGCCCCGCAACATGCAGGACAACCTTGGCGCGGGCCTTGGCCGCATGCCCGATGCCCGCCAGCGCGAGCGCATTGCCGCGCTGCTGGCCGCCTGAGCCCTTCATGGCAAACCCCACAAACTCCGCTGCGCCCAAGCAGGCTACCCGGCACGGACTCGGCATCCGGCCAGGTGAAGGCAGCGCCGTCGCGGCTGGCTTCCTGTTCTTCTTCTGCCTGTTCGCCAGCTACTTCATGCTGCGCCCGGTGCGAGAGACCATGGGCATCGCCGGCGGCGTGCAAAACCTGCAATGGCTGTTCACCGCCACCTTTGTGGTCATGCTGGTGGCCATCCCGTTCTATGGCTTGTGCAGCGCGCGGCTGCCCCGCCGGCGTTTCGTGCCCTGGGTCTATGCGTTCTTTATCGCCAACCTGCTGGGTTTTGCCGTGGCCACGCGTGGCGCGCCGGACAACATCTGGCTGGCGCGCGTGTTCTACGTCTGGCTATCGGTGTTCAACCTGTTCGTGGTGTCGGTGGCGTGGAGCCTGATGGCGGACGTGTTCCGCCCCGGCCAGGCGCGCCGGCTGTTCGGCCTGCTGGCCGCCGGCGCCAGCGCGGGCGGCCTGGCCGGCCCGCTGCTGGGCGGCTGGCTGGTGACGCGCATCGGCCTGACCGGGCTGATGGTGCTGTCGGCCGCGCTGCTCGCGGCCACGCTGCCCGGCGTGGGTTACCTGTTCGGCTGGCGCAAGCGCTCCGGCGCGGGCGTGCCGGTGGCGGACGATCCGGTGCCGGCGCAAGACCCGGCCCGGCCCATCGGGGGCGGGCTCTGGGCGGGATTGACGTTGGTGGCGCAGTCCCGCTACCTGCTTGGCATCAGCCTGTTCGTGATCCTGCTGGCCACGGCCAGCACGTTCCTCTACTTCGAGCAAGCCAGGCTGATGGCGCAGACCTTTCCTAGCCGCACGCAGCAGACCCAGGTGTTCAGCGCCATCGATGCCATTGTGCAGGCACTGACCATCCTGGTGCAGGTGTTCCTGTCGGGGCGCATCGCCAGGCGCTATGGCGTGACCTCCCTGCTCACGGCGGTGCCGCTGGCGGTGGCGGCTGGCTTCCTGGTGCTGGCGCTGTGGCCCACCTTTGGCGTGCTGGCCGCCGTGATGATCCTGCGCCGCGTGGGGGAATACGCCTTGCTGCGCCCGGGGCGGGAGATGCTGTTTACCGTGGTGGATGCCGAGACCAAATACAAGGCGAAGAACGTGATCGACACCGCCGTCTATCGTGCCGGCGATGCCGTCAGTGCGTGGTTCAAGACTGCCATCGACGGGCTTTCCGGCCACCCGGCCGTGGTGGCGTGCACCGGCGCTGCGCTGGCGCTGGGATGGGCGTGGCTGGGATGGTGGCTTGGCCGGCAACATGAAGGCCACGCCGGGAACGCCCCGGCGGCGGTCCGCGCCGGCATGACGCCCGTGCCGCGTGATGGCAGCGGCGCTTAAGTGGGCTAGCTGATGCGGGGGAGCTACAAACAAGATACGCAAATCAGGCTTTGTCCTACACCGCATCCACCGTCACAGTGCGAATAATTGTGACTGTTGTGACGGATTATTTTTTGAGGAGCACCGATGAAACCCGGAATTCCAAGCCTCAAGGCAGCCGCGCTGGCAGCCGCCCTTGCCCTGGGCGGCATTGCCCACGCCCAGCTGGCACCGCCCGAGCCGCAGCAGCCACAGGGCGAGCGCGCCACGGCAACGCCCATGCCAGCCCAGCCTGCGCGCCACAAGAAGCATAAGCACAAGCACCATCACAAGAAGGCGCCGCCGCAGGCCGCCCCGGGCGCCGACGCTGCGCCACCGCCTCCGGCCCCGCAATCGCC
>NZ_LZZU01000034.1:0-8971 GCF_014170355.1 Cupriavidus sp. UME77 | reverse complement strand
GCGCCGGGGGTGTTGTGGTCGTCTTTTTCCGGCAGCACGGTGCCGAGCACGGACACGCCGGTGCGCATCACGTCCATCGGGTGGGCGCTGGCGGGCACCCATTCGAGTGCGGCCTTGACGTTGGCGGGCAGGCCGCGCAGGGCCTTGAGCTTGGCCTTGTAGGCAGCCAGTTCGGCGCGGGTGGGGAGCTTGCCGTGCACCAGCAGGTGGGCGATTTCCTCGAATTCGCAGGTCTCGGCGATGTCGAGGATGTCGTAGCCGCGGTAGTGCAGGTCGTTGCCGGTACGGCCGACCGTGCACAGCGCGGTATTGCCGGCGGTCACGCCCGACAGGGCGACGGATTTCTTCGGCTTCGGGGCGTTCCGCGGGACTGGCTGCTGCTCTGACATCGCGTCTCCTGTCTGGTCTCTTGCCCGAGCCAAGCGCGGGGTCGATCCTGTGGCACACCGTGGTCATCGCCTGGCGCGTGCCAGGCAACGTTCATGCAAAGAAGCGTTCGAGCACCGTGCCGGGCAGATCAGCACCGGTGGCGTGCGCCCGCTGCAGAAGGGACCAGAAATAGCGGTAGCTGGCGCGATCGTGCAACTGGCCCTGGTGGCGGATCGGCGCCCAGTTGTTCTCGTAGGCGGCCAGCAGGATCTCGCTGGACGCGCCAATCTCCGTGCCGCTGGGGCGGAAGGCCGCCACGATCGGCTGGATCTGGCCCGGGTGGATGCTCCACTTGCGCAGGTAGCCGAATTCGGCCCGGGCGCGCAGGGCGTCGTCTCCGGCGCGAGACGGCTGCTCGATATCGGTGCTGACGTTATGCGAGGGCACCTTGCCGTACCGATGGCAGGCGGCCGAGATCTCCAGCATGGCGCGCCGGATCAGCGGGTGCTCGAACTGCTGCGGCGAGCGCATGGCGTCGCCCGGGATGGCACCGTGATGGGCGGAAACAAAATCCATCAGCCCGAAGCTGAGGCATTCCACCTGCACCAGGCGGGCGATGTCGAATACCTGGTCCAATGCGGCATGCGTCTCTATCAGCACATGAATAGGGATGTGCCGTGCGATGCCGGCGGCGCGGGCCGCCTGGTTCACGTGGTCGGTGACGCGCGCCACCTCGACCACATCGGTCACCTTGGGCACCACCACATAGGCCAGCCGGGCGCCGGCGCTGCTCACCAGGATGTCGATGTCCTGGCGCCAACAGGGGTGCGCCGGGTCATGGATGCGCACGCCCACGCGGTTGAAGTGGTTTTGCGGGCTGTTGATGAGGCGTGCGCACAACTCGGCGTGCTCGCGCTCCAGCCCGACGGCGGCGCCGTCTTCGCAGTCGAAGGTGATATCGAAGACGGGCCCAAGCTCTTGCTGCAGGGCAAGCGATTTCAGCATCAGCTTTTCGTTGCCGGCATAGTGGTCGCAGACCGGCAGTTGCGTCGGAATGGCTTCGCCCTGGAACAAGACCTCGGAAGGATGCACTTTATTCAATCGAATAGCGGTTGAGGGAGGTAGGGGCGGGGCGCCGGAATGAAAAAACCGGAGCCCGCGCCGATTCGTGAATCGATGCGAGGCTCCGGTCTGGTCATTGGCGCTGCCTGGATCCTGGATCAGCCGAGCAGGTGCTGCACGCCGGCACGCTCTTCTTCCAGTTCCTTGAGCGTGATATTGATCTTTTCCTGGCTGTAGGCGTCGACTTCGAGGCCCTTGACCATTTCGTACTTGCCGTTGGCGGTGGTCACCGGGAAGCCGAACATGGTGTCTTCGGGGATGCCGTACGAACCGTCCGACGGGATGCCCATGGTGACCCACTTGCCGTTCGAGCCCAGGACCCAGTCATGCACGTGGTCGATGGCAGCGTTGGCGGCCGAAGCTGCCGACGACAGGCCACGGGCCTCGATGATGGCGGCGCCGCGCTTGCCAACGGTCGGCAGGAACACGTCGTTGTTCCAGGCGTGGTCGTTGATCAGGTCCTTGACGCTCTGGCCGTCGACGGTCGCGTAGCGGTAGTCGGCGTACATGGTCGGGCTGTGGTTGCCCCAGACGAACATCTTCTCGATCGACGCAACCGGCTTGCCGGTCTTGGCGGCGATTTGCGACAGGGCACGATTGTGATCCAGGCGCAGCATGGCGGTGAAGTTCTCCTTGGGCAGGCTCGGAGCCGACTTCATCGCGATGTAGGCGTTGGTGTTGGCCGGGTTGCCGACCACCAGCACCTTGATGTCGCGGGCGGCGACTTCGTCCAGCGCCTTGCCTTGCACCGTGAAGATCTGTGCGTTGGCTTCGAGCAGGTCCTTGCGCTCCATGCCCTTGCTACGCGGACGGGCACCGACCAGCAGCGCGACGTTGGCGTCCTTGAACGCGACCTTGGGGTCGTCGGTGATCACCACGCCGGCCAGCAGCGGGAATGCGCAATCTTCCAGTTCCATCACCACGCCCTTGACGGCGGCCTGGGCTTGCGGGAGGTCGAGCAATTGGAGGATGACCGGCTGGTCTTTGCCAAGCATGTCGCCATTGGCGATGCGGAACAGCAGGGAGTAGCCGATCTGGCCAGCGGCGCCGGTGACTGCGACGCGCATTGGGGCTTTAGCCATGAGTAATTCTCCAAACAAGAAGAGGGGGAAACTGGTCAGTGCCTGGCCGGAGGGTAGTCCGGACGTCACCGGTTGCGGGTTTGTCGCCACGGCGGCAAGCGGCAATCCGCCGGCGCGCTGCTAGCGATACCGACTGGAGGGAGCCACAACGGGTCATGGGGTGCGACAAAGCGTAAGTCTACTGCGAAGAGGGGTGCCGTATCCAGAGCGGGCGTCGGCGTGAAACCTGCGGGAGTGTAGGCCTGCCCATTTGTGTTGTCAATTCATATGTCTTATATAAGACATAAGACATTTAATGGCGGGCTGGACGCGCTTCCTCGTTTTGTGGTGAAATTCGCCTATGTCATCCCTGCCCCCGTCCCTCGCCGGCACTGCCGTTGCTGCAGTGCAGGATAACGGCGCCGCTACGTCCGGCGCCGGGACGCAGCCGTCCGCGGCGGCGGCCTCGCCAACATTCAGCCCACTCTACCAGCAGATCAAGGCGCTCATTACGCAGAGCCTGCAGTCCGGCGAATGGAAGCCCGGCGACATGATCCCCAGCGAAATGGACCTGGCGGCCCGCTACAAGGTCAGCCAGGGCACGGTACGCAAGGCCATCGACGAACTCGCAGCCGAGAACCTGGTGGCGCGCCGCCAGGGCAAGGGTACCTTTGTCACGACGCACCACGAGGATGGCGTGAAGTTCCGCTTCCTGCGCCTGGTGCCCGACGAGGGCGAGCCCCATTATGGGGCCAGCCAGGTGCTGGAATGCAAGCGCCTGCGCGCGCCGGCCGAAATCGCACGCCTTCTTGACATCCGCACCGGCGATGGCGTGGTGCAGATCCGCCGCGTGCTGTTTTTCTCCGGCGAGCCGACCGTACTGGACGAAATCTGGCTGCTGGGCACCAACTTCAAGGGCCTCACGGCCGAGAAGCTGACCGAATGGAAGGGCCCGATGTATGCGCTGTTCGAGGCCGAGTTCGGCACGCGCATGATCCGGGCGAGCGAAAAAATCCGCGCGGTGGCCGCTGACCAGGCCACCGCGTCGCTGTTGTCCGTGGACGCTGGCACGCCGCTTTTGTCTGTCGAGCGCGTCTCGTTTACCTATGGCGACCGGCCCGTCGAAGTCCGTCGCGGCCTGTATGTAACCACCCGGCACTATTATCAGAACGATTTGAGCTGATACGCCGGAATGCAATCCATGTCGATTATTGCTGTTGCAGCCACGGCAGCCGCCGCTGTTGCGCAAAGCAGGGATGATTACCTCGCGGCATGGTTGCGTGCGATTGTCGGGCACGCCATGTTGGTGCGCGATAGCTGAAAATTATTGGTGCGCCGCGCAACAAAGGCGCTAAAATTATCGGGATTTGCTCCGGCTGCATCCATTTGCATCCAGGGCGCTCAGAAGTTTCGTTTTTTGTTTACCGCAAATGGGGTCTAGCAATGGCTGAAGCCAAACAAGCCAGGCCGGAGTTCAGGAACATCCATGTGACGCAGCTGGCGCGTTACAGGTTGCCCTGGGCCGGCAAGGTGTCCATCCTGCATCGCGCAAGCGGCGCTCTGATGTTCCTCCTCCTTCCTTTCGTCCTGTATCTCTTCGAGCAGAGCGTCACTTCCGAACTGAGCTTCGCAAAGTTCTCGGCGCTTCTGTCCGGCGGCTTCGTCAAGCTGGTTCTGCTGGCTCTGATCTGGGGTTACCTGCACCACTTCTGCGCCGGCATCCGTTTCCTGCTGCTCGACGTGCACGTTGGCGTGACCAAGCCCGCTTCGGCGAAGTCCGCTGTTGCCGTGCTGATCGTCAGCCTGTTGCTCACCGCTGTCTTCGGCCTGAAGCTGTTCGGCCTGTTCTGAGGAGAGAGTCAACGTGGCAAATAATAATATCGGTCCCAAGCGTCTGGTCGTCGGTGCGCACTACGGTCTCAAAGACTGGCTCGCGCAGCGCGTCACCGCTGTCATCATGGTGGTCTTCACCATCGTGCTGGCAGTCGCCTTCCTGCTCTCGAACGGCGCTTCCTACGAAGCGTGGGCGGGTCTCTTCTCCAACCAGTGGATGAAGATCATCACGTTCCTCACCATCCTGTCGCTGCTGTATCACGCCTGGATTGGCGTGCGCGACATCTGGATGGACTATGTGAAGCCGATGGCCGTGCGCCTCGTGCTGCAAGTTCTTACGATTCTGTGGCTCGTCGGTTGTGCGGGCTACGCAGCTCAGATTCTCTGGAGGGTGTAATAAATGGTCGCAGTCAAGACAGGATTGCCGCGTCGTCGCTTTGACGTGGTCATCGTCGGGGCGGGCGGCGCTGGGATGCGCGCATCCCTCCAGCTCGCGGAAGCCGGCCTGAATGTAGCCGTGCTCTCCAAGGTTTTCCCGACGCGCTCGCACACCGTGGCGGCGCAGGGTGGCATTGGCGCTTCGCTCGGCAACATGAGCGAGGACAACTGGCACTATCACTTCTACGACACCATCAAGGGTTCCGATTGGCTGGGCGACCAGGACGCAATCGAATTCATGTGCCGTGAAGCCCCCAAGGTCGTCTACGAGCTCGAACACTTCGGCATGCCGTTCGACCGTAACGCAGACGGCACCATCTACCAGCGTCCGTTCGGCGGCCATACGTCGAACTACGGCGAGAAGCCGGTCCAGCGCGCTTGCGCGGCTGCCGACCGTACCGGCCACGCACTGCTGCACACGCTGTACCAGCGCAATGTGCGCGCCAAGACCCACTTCTTCGTCGAGTGGATGGCGCTGGACCTGATCCGCGACGCCGACGGCGACGTGCTAGGCGTGACCGCGCTGGAAATGGAAACCGGCGAGGTCTACATCCTCGAGGCCAAGACCACGCTGTTCGCCACCGGTGGCGCAGGCCGTATCTACGCCGCTTCGACCAATGCCTTCATCAACACCGGTGACGGCCTGGGCATGGCAGCGCGCGCAGGCGTGCCGCTGGAAGACATGGAGTTCTGGCAGTTCCACCCGACCGGCGTGGCCGGTGCGGGCGTGCTGATCACCGAAGGCGTGCGCGGGGAAGGCGGTATCCTGCGTAACAAGGACGGCGAACGCTTCATGGAGCGCTATGCGCCGACGCTGAAGGATCTGGCGCCGCGCGACTTCGTCTCGCGCTCGATGGACCAGGAAATCAAGGAAGGCCGCGGTTGTGGCCCGAACGGCGACTACGTGCTGCTGGACCTGACGCACGTCGGGGCCGACACCATCATGAAGCGCCTGCCGTCGATCCGCGAGATCGGTGTCAAGTTCGCCAACGTCGACGCGATCAAGGAACCGATCCCGGTGGTGCCGACCATCCATTACCAGATGGGCGGTATCCCGACCAATATCAATGGCCAGGTGGTGGCGCCGAAGAACGGCAACCCCAACGAAGTCATCAACGGTTTCTACGCGATCGGCGAATGCTCCTGCGTGTCGGTGCACGGCGCCAACCGCCTGGGCACCAACTCGCTGCTGGACCTGGTGGTGTTCGGCCGCGCGGCCGGCAACCACATTGCGGCGACCTCGATCAAGCAGAAAGAGCACAAGCCGCTGCCGGCCGATGCTGCCGACCGCGCCATGTCGCGCCTGGCCAAGCTGCAATCGTCGTCGTCGGGTGAATACACCCAGGACGTGGCCAACGACATCCGCAAGAACATGCAGTCGCATGCGGGCGTGTTCCGTACGCAGAAGCTGATGGACGAAGGCGTCGAGCGCATCCTGGAAGTGGCGGAACGTGCTGACAACATCCATCTGAAGGACAAGTCCAAGGTCTTCAACACCGCGCTGGTGGAAGCCCTGGAAGTGGCCAACCTGGTGGAAGTGGCCAAGGCCACCATGATTTCGGCAGCTGCCCGCAAGGAATCCCGCGGCGCGCACGCGCACAGCGACTTCCCGAATCGCGACGACGAGAGCTGGCTCAAGCACACGCTGTTCTACAGCGAAGGCAACCGCCTCGACTACAAGCCGGTGAAGATGAACCCGCTGACGGTGGAAAGCGTTCCTCCCAAGGCCCGGACCTTCTAAGCACCGCGTAGGACCCACAGGACCCACAGAAATGAAGCGTATTTTCGAAGTCTACCGCTACGATCCGGACAAGGATGCGGCCCCCCGCATGCAAACGTACGAGGTCGAGCTCGACGGTCATGAGCGCATGTTGCTGGACGCGCTGGTCAAGCTGAAGAAGCTGGACGAAACCATCTCGTTCCGCCGCTCGTGCCGCGAAGGCGTGTGCGGTTCGGACGCGATGAACATCAACGGCAAGAACGGTCTGGCCTGCCTGACCAACATGCTTGAGCTGCCGGAACGCATCGTCTTGCGTCCGCTGCCCGGCCTGCCGGTGGTGCGCGACCTGATCGTCGACATGACGCAGTTCTTCAAGCAGTACAACTCGATCAAGCCGTACCTCATCAACGACGAGCCGCCGCCCGAGAAAGAGCGCCTGCAGTCGCCCGAGGAGCGTGACGAGCTGGACGGCCTGTATGAGTGCATCTTGTGCGCAAGCTGCTCGACGTCGTGCCCGTCGTTCTGGTGGAACCCGGATAAGTTCGTCGGCCCGGCCGGCCTGCTGCAGGCCTATCGCTTTATCGCGGACAGCCGCGACCAGGCGACCAGCCAGCGCCTGGACGACCTGAACGACCCGTACCGCCTGTTCCGTTGCCACAGCATCATGAACTGCGTCGACGTTTGCCCGAAGGGGTTGAACCCGACCAAGGCCATCGGCAAGATCAAAGAGCTGATGGTTCGCCGCTCGGTCTGATCCTGCGCGGTTGTTGTAAGCGGCGCGTCAGTCCGGGATATCAAACTGCATACCCGACCGGCGCGCCGGAAGTAGGTACCTATGACCGAAAGTGTTTCCCCCAGTTTCTCCCACCAGGCCGATCCGCACCGGCGTGCACGACTGCGCTGGCGCGCGCGGCGCGGCCTCCTGGAGAACGACATCATCGTCGAACGTTTTTTCAACCGTTACGAAGAAAGCCTCTCTGACCAGGACGTGGCCTCGCTCTCCGAACTCTTCGAGCTGAGCGACAACGAGTTGATGGACCTGCTTCTTGCGCGCAAGGAGCTGGACGGTGAGCTCGACACGCCCCCGATGCAGCACGTGATTGCCCTGCTGCGTTCGGTCTGAGTTTCGTCAACATTATTAGTCAGCATTAGAAGGAACCGACATGACGCCGTCCGATGTGAAAGCCACGCTATCGTTTTCCGATGGTTCCCCCAGCGTTGAGCTGCCGATTTATACGGGTACCGTTGGCCCCGACGTAATCGATATTCGCAAGCTGTACGGACAAACCGGCAAGTTCACCTATGACCCCGGTTTCATGTCGACGGCTTCGTGCAATTCGAAGATCACCTACATCGACGGGGACAAGGGTGAGCTGCTGTACCGCGGCTACCCGATCGAGCAGCTGGCCACCAAGTGCGACCACCTGGAAACCTGTTACCTGCTGCTCAAGGGCGAACTGCCCAACGCCAAGCAGAAGGAAGAATTCGTCGGCGCCGTGATGAACCACACCATGGTTCACGAGCAGATGCAGTTCTTCCTGCGCGGCTTCCGCCGCGATGCCCACCCGATGGCCGTCCTGACGGGCCTGGTGGGCGCCATGAGCGCGTTCTACCACGACGCCATGGACATCGATGACCCGCACCAGCGCGAAATCTCCGCGATCCGCCTGATCGCCAAGATGCCGACCCTGGTCGCCATGGCCTACAAGTACAACATCGGCCAGCCGTACATCTATCCGCAGAACGACCTGTCCTACTCGGGCAACTTCATGCAGATGATGTTCTCCACGCCGTGCGCCCCGTACAAGGTGAACCCGGTGCTCGAGCGCGCGCTCGACCGCATCTTCATCCTGCACGCAGACCACGAGCAGAACGCCTCCACCTCCACGGTGCGCCTGGCTGGCTCCTCGGGTACCAACCCGTTCGCCGCCATCGCCGCCGGCGTGGCTTGCCTGTGGGGCCCGGCCCACGGTGGCGCCAACGAAGCCGCCCTCAAGATGCTTGAGGAAATCGGCAGCGTCGACAACATCACCGAGTTCATCAAACAGGTCAAGGACAAGAACTCGGGCGTGCGCCTGATGGGCTTTGGCCACCGCGTGTACAAGAACTACGATCCGCGTGCCAAGCTGATGCGCGAAACCTGCTATGAAGTGCTGAACGAACTGGGCCTGCACAACGACCCGCTGTTCAAGCTCGCCATGGAACTGGAAAAGATCGCGCTGGAAGACGAGTACTTCGTCAGCCGCAAGCTGTACCCGAACGTCGACTTCTACTCGGGCATCGTGCAACGCGCGCTCGGCATCCCGACGTCGCTGTTCACCTGCATCTTCGCCCTGGCACGCACTCCGGGCTGGATCTCGCAGTGGGAAGAAATGATCACCGATCCGGAATACAAGATCGGCCGTCCGCGCCAGCTGTTCAATGGCGC
>NZ_LZZU01000033.1:0-43456 GCF_014170355.1 Cupriavidus sp. UME77 | reverse complement strand
CTGCAGACGACCTGCTGCAGACCGTCGGCGCTGGCGGCGTTTCCATCAATGTTGACACCATGGTGAACCATGACACAGGTTATCGCGCGCAACTCCACGAAGACGATGCGTTCATTTGCGGCGCGGCAGTTCAGGCGTACTGGGCTAGCCGCGATGGCGTTCCTTTGCTGCACAACCCAGGCACTTGCACAAGAGAGTTCTCCGAAGCCGCAGGCGGTGCGGGAGGCCACGGTCATGGCTGAGCGCTACAACGACCAGCAGCGGCAGATTGTGCGCGAGATTCTGCAGGCCGCGATGCGGATGCTGCGGGAGGATGTGCCGTTGGATCAGGTTAAAGCGGTCTTTGGCGAAAATTGGAAAACAAGTCCACTGTCAGGCAACCCTTTCGCGAAAGAGTATCGCTTCGAACGCCCCGAGTTCCTTGAAGTCGATATGCGATTGTACATAGAGGACGATCCCGACGACTTCCGCGAGGATCGCAGCAAGGTGGCCCAGGTCCCGACCTATTTTCAGATTCATTTCACGCCGACCCTGGACAAGCTTGCGCGAGAGGAACTGGAGACGCTGCTGCCGCTGAAGGTCGGCAGCTACCGGTTTCCGGATGGCGAGGTCGTGCCCTACAACCGCTTCCCCGCCGATCCGTTGACACCGTTTGCAGATCCATACAGCTACCAGGCACTGCCGGTGCACGACAGCAAGTTCCCCGTGAATGTCGAGCTTGACTACATTCGGCCGGGTGCGCAGCCGCCGGAGCAAGGTGGCCTGACCGCCCCGGTGCTGGCGGAAGTGCGCATCAGCCGTGACTACCCGATCCTCACCCGGGAAGAGCGCAAGCAGCGGGCGCGCGAGATGCCGGTGTCGTTGCGCCAGCGCTATGGCCCGCTGCCGATGAGCGGGGACATGTGCCACGAATCAGGCAAATACGTGCCGGTATTTCCGGACGGGCGGCACTACGTGCACCACTTCACGGGCGGCAGTGTGTTCGAGCTTGCCGCCGGCAAAGTATTTCCGCAAGCGCCGGTCTGGAACGAGAAGACTCGGCAGAATGACGGAGAGGAAGTTTGGTGGTGCCGCGTGGGCTAATGGATGCATCAGCAGGAAATTGCCGCTGGCGGCCGGACCGGCCAGCTCGCAGTCGCGAGACGTTTCATCCATCATCGATCAATCTCGACACCATGTGGGAATCATGACACGGGCTACCGTTCACAGCTCCGCGAAGACGACGCGTTCATTGGCGGCGTGGCAGTTCAGGCGTACTGGGCTAGTCGCGATGGCATTCCTTTGCTGCACAACCCAGGCACTTGCACAAGAGAGTTCTCCGATGCCGCAGGCGGTGCGGGAGGCCACGGTCATGGCTGAGCGCTACAACGACCAGCAGCGGCAGATTGTGCGCGAGATTCTGCTAAGCGCAATGCGCGTCCTCCGAGACGATGTGCCACTGGAGAAAGTCAAATCGGTGTTCGGGGAAAACTGGGCTATTTTCCCGTTGCCCGGAAATTCCTTCGCCAAGGAGTATCGCTTCGAACATCATCAGTTTCCAAACGTTGCGATGCGTCTATATGTGGGGGACGATCCCGACAACTTCCGCGAGGATCGCAGCAAGGTAGCCCAGGTGCCGACCTATTTTCAGATTCACTTCACGCCGACCCTGGACAAACTTGCGCGAGAGGAACTGGAGACGCTGCTGCAGTTGAAGGTTGGCAGCTACCGATTTCCGAGTGGTCGAGTTGTGCCGTACAACCGATTCCCGGCTGATCCATTAATGCCCTTCGGCGACCCTTACCGCTATCAGGCGCTGGCGGTGCCCGGCAGCAAGTTTCCGGTTAAGGTGCAATTTGACTACATTCGGCCGGGTGCGCAGCCGCCGGAGCAAGGTGGCCTGACCGCCCCGGTGCTGGCGGAAGTGCGCATCAGCCGTGACTACACGATCCTCACCCGGGAAGAGCGCAAGCAGCGGGCGCGCGAGATGCCGGTGTCGTTGCGCCAGCGCTATGGCCCGCTGCCGATGAGCGGGGACATGTGCCACGAATCAGGCAAATACGTGCCGGTATTTCCGGACGGGCGGCACTACGTGCACAGCTTCACGGGCGGCAGTGTGTTCGAGCTTGCCGCCGGGAAAGTATTTCCGCAAGCGCCGGTCTGGAACGAGAAGACTCGGCAGAATGAGGGAGAGGAAGTTTGGTGGTGCCGCGTGAGATGAGAGAGAAATGGCAGACCAATCGATTATAAGAAACTTCCTGACCAGGAGTTGGGCTACCGCTTGCGCCCCTGGGAAGACGATGCGTTTGCTTGCGACTTCGTGGTTGATCAGCAGTGGTTTGGCCGTGCTTTGCCTGAGCCCGACCGCTGCAACCAGTTCTACGACCTCAAGGACGGAGAAAGACCCGATGCCAGGCTGTAACTATGACTCGTCGCCATGGTGCGGCAGGCCACTTGTCCATGAGCCGAATCTAGAAGACGTGAAGACGTTGACGCCCGAGCAGGCTGCCTTGTACTTGACGATTGCGGAAACGGCCATGCGGTTGTTGCGGGATGACGTGCCATTTGAGGAAGTCAAGGATATCTTCGGGAAACAAGGATTCCACGACGACTATAACAACACTTACACATATAGCCGCCACGAAATTAATAATCTCGCATCAAGAATTAGTTTTTCAAGAACCAAAGATGGGTTGTCGCAATCGGTGTCCCGGATATCGATATCCGGAGGTTATATGCTTGGTATCAGCAAGCAGGATCTTGAGAAACGACTTGGTTTGCAGCGCGCCTCCAACTACGTCACCTTCAATATCGACCCCGCGACATTTATCGATTTCCACTATCATGCCGGCATGGATCTTGTTTCCTGCTATCCCGTAAATGTCTATCTGTCTTTCTTCAAGGATCAGGAATATTCGAATATCGATCCGCGGGCGGATAGCGAGGCAAAGTACCTGGGCACCGTCACAATGCTCCGGGCGTACATGACGCCGGAAGAGAAAATGCAGCGTGCGCAGCGGGTACCGCAATGTCGCAGTCGGCAACCTGCGCCACGATCCGGCTTGTGGCTGCCCAAGATTCCTCACGACGTGCCGGGCGCGGATTACTTCCTGAGCAAGGACATGCGCGCCCAGCGGGTCAAGAAAGGACAACCCATGCTGTCGGTCGGCATTTCTCCGCCGTCAGAGGAAGCACGGGTCCTGTGGACCTGGGTGGGTAAATGAGAGTGGCACGCAACCGATTCGTGATTTCGCCGCGCGCCACATAGGCCAAGATTCTGCTCACGCCTTCTGAGAGGCGAGAGTACCGCCGGTGATGCGGCGGTTCTTCAGGCAAGCGGCGGACTTGATCCAGGCGGATCACCCATCCGCCGCGGAGAAGCTACGACAGGCGAGTCCGCACTGGATGCGGCACACGCATGCGACTCATGCGCTGGCGCGTGGCGCGGAATTGACCACGGTCCGGGACGCGGACACGGGCTTCGGCAATGCGCTGAACGTGCGCCACGCGGTGCGCACGCTTGAGCGCGCAGGTGCCGACGCTATCCAGATCGAGGATCAGGTGCTGCCAAAGAAATGCGGCCACTTTGCCGGAAAGGCGGTGATTTCGACCAGCGAGATGATCGGCAAGCTCCACGCGGCCGTTGATGCGCGGGAAGACAGCAACCTGCTGATCGTGGGCCGCACCGACGCCTGCGCAGGGCACGGCATCGAAGCCGCGATCGAGCGTGGGCATCGTTTCGTCGAGGCCGGCGCGGATGTGCTCTTTATCGAGGCGACCGAGTCGCTCGCCGATATCCAGCGCCTGCCCGCGCTGTTCGATACGCCCCAGTTGATCAATGTCGTGATCGGCGGGAAAACGCCGACCCTGCCGCGCGACGAACTCGGCAAACTGGGCTACGGCATCGTACTGTACGCGAACGCGGCGCTGCAAGGCGCGGTCCACGGCATGCAGCAGGCATTGACCGTGCTGCGCGACAGCGGGCGGCTGGACGAGGATCCGTCGCTGGTCGCATCGCTCAGCGAACGCCAGCGACTGGTAAACAAGGTGCTGTTCGACCGCCTCGAGCAGCAATACAAGGCGGGCGAGGAATAGCATCGGCGCCAGGCTATGCCCGGCGCCTCCATCGTCAATTCAATTGCCGGCCGCACGCGTCACGCGAACGGGGATGGATTTGTATGACGGCGTGCCGCTCTCCTTGTCGATGTAGTCGAGCGGCACCAGTACGTTCGCCTCCGGATAGTAGGCAGCCACCGATCCCCGCGCGATGCTGTAGGCGATCGCCGTGATGTTCTTGAGCTGCAGCGGCCTGTCCGAGACGATGGTTACGATGTCGACCAGGTCTCCGTGCTCCAGTCCATGCGATGTCAGGTCGGCCTCGTTCATGAACAGGACGTCGCGGCGCCCGAACACACCGCGATAGCGATCATCCAGGGCGTAGATCGTGGTGTTGTACTGGTCATGGCTGCGGATCGTGATCAGGCGCAGCACGTTCTCACCCCCGAGCACCTCCGCGTCTTCGTGCACGCCGCCGTACACGGAGAACTCGGCCTTTCCCGAAGGCGTGAGCCACTTGCGCTCGGTCGGCGGCAATGGAAGGCGGAATCCGCCCGGCGTCCGGATGCGTTCATTGAAGGCTTCGAACCCCGGGATGGTCCTGTCGATCAGGTCACGGATCTTGTCGTAGTCGGCAATCAGCTCCAGCCATGGCACCTTGCTGTCCGGCAAGGTGGCGTGCGCGATGCCGGCAACGATGGCCGGCTCCGAGCGCAACTGCTCGGATGCAGGAGCAAGCTTGCCGGCCGATGCGTGGACCATGGACATCGAGTCTTCCACCGTGATCGATTGCGGCCCGCTTTGCTGCACATCGAGCTCGGTACGGCCTAGGCACGGGAAGATGTAGGTTTCCTTCGCCACCAGGAGGTGCGTGCGATTGAGCTTGGTGCCGACGTGCACGCTCAGGTCGAGCTTTGCCATCGCCGGAAAGGACTGCTCGGGATCCGGAAGTGCCACGGCGAAGTTCCCGCCCAGGCAGATCAGGGCCTTCGAGGCACCGTTGATCATCGCTTCCATGGCATTCACGGCGTCGTGGCCGTGTGCGCGCGGAAGGTGGAAGCCGAAGACGCCTTCGAGCCGCTTGAGAAAATCCTCCGACGGCTTCTCCGTGATGCCGACCGTGCGGTTTCCCTGGACGTTGGAGTGCCCGCGCAGCGGGCAAATGCCAGCGCCAGGCTTGCCGAAGTTACCCCGCAACAGCAGCAGGTCGGCGATCAGGCGGACATTGGCCGTGCCCTTGTTATGCTGGGTGACGCCCATGCCGTACGTGACAATCACGGCGTTCGACTTCGCATAGGCGATGGCCACTTGCTCGAGATCGGCTTGCAATAGCCCGCTCGCCTTTTCGATGTCCTCCCATGTCGTGGCCTCCAGATCCGCGACGAAGGCGTCGAAGCCGGCCGTGTGCGCGGCGATGAATTCGCGGTCAAGCACGTTGCCCTGCTCCGCCTCCATCGCCATCAGCGACTTCATGATGCCCTTGAGCGCGGCCGCGTCGCCGCCGGCGTTGACCTGGAAGTAGGTCGAGGCGATCCGGGTCGAGCCGTAGGTGGCCATCTCAAGCCAGTTCTGCGGATCGGCGAAGCGCTCCAGGGCGCGTTCGCGCAGCGGATTGAAGACGATGATCGGCACGTTGCGCCTTGACGCCTCATGCAGCGTGCCCATCATCCGCGGATGATTCGTGCCCGGGTTGTGGCCGATCGCGATGATGAGATCGCACTTGTCAAAGTCGTCCAGCGAAACAGTGCCTTTGCCGATGCCGATCGATTGCGGCAGCCCGACACTGGTCGGCTCATGACACATGTTCGAACAGTCAGGGAAATTGTTCGTGCCGTACTCCCGCACAAAGAGCTGATACAGGTAGGCAGCCTCGTTCGACGCCCTGCCGGACGTATAGAACTCCACCTGGTCTGGCGGCAAGCTGCGCAGGATCTGCCCGATCCGGCCGAACGCTTCCTCCCACTCGACAGCCCGGAATGTATCCGTGGCACGGTCGTACACGAGCGGATGCGTCAGCCGGCCCATGTCCTCCAGCTCGAAATCCGACAACTGCAGCAGCGATGACACCGTGTTGCTCGCGAAGAACTCCGGGCGCACGCGCTTGGTCGTCGCCTCCCACGTGACGGCCTTCGCGCCGTTCTCGCAGAACTGGAAGTTGGAGCGGTGTTCCTTGTCGGGCCAGGCGCAACCCGGGCAATCGAAGCCGTCCGGCTGATTCGTGCGAAGCAGCGTGATCGGGGCCTTGATGGTTTCCATCTGCAGCCTGATGGCCTGGGCCGTCGCTCGCAGCGCTCCCCAGCCGCCAGCAGGGCCGTCGTATTCCCTGATGCCCGGCACTTCGCGTCGATTCGTCATTTTTTGAACTCCATGGATGAAAATTGTGGCGCTATGCAATCGAGCCGGCCTGATGCGTCTCGCTGTCCACTATGCGGCCGACTTCTTTGGCTTTGATCCGACAGGACGCTCCGGCGCCGTCTCCTTCGACGTGGTTCCATCGGAAGGCGGGATGTCCTTTGGCTTGGGCTCGGCCTGGTGCTTGTCGAACCGTATGTCACCGCTGTCCTTGTCGTAGTCGATCGTGGCGCTGTCGCCCGGCTTCAGCGCGTCACCGAGAATCTCCTTGGCGAGACGCGTTTCGATGATCTGGCGAATCTGGCGCTTGAGTTCACGTGCACCGAACTCGGGCTGGTAGCCGACGTCGACCAGATGGTCGACGAGCGCCTCGCCAAAGCTGAGCGTGATGTCTTGTGCTGCCGCGGTACGCACGATGCGATCGAGCTGGATGTGCACAATCGCGCGGATGTTCTCCTTGGCCAGTGCGTTGAACACGATGATCTCGTCGATCCGGTTCAGGAACTCTGGACGGAAATGGCCCTTCAGCACGTCCATCAGCACCTCCCGGACTGCCTTGTCAGGCTTGCGCGCGGCCTCGGGCCGCGTCAGGTTCTCCATGATGATGGAGGCCCCGAGGTTGCTGGTCGCGATCAGGATCGTGTTGCTGAAGTCGACCACGCGGCCTTTGCCGTCGGTGAGCCGACCGTCGTCGAAGACCTGCAGCAGCACGTTGTAGACGTCGGCGTGCGCCTTCTCGATCTCGTCAAGCAGGATCACGCTGTACGGACGCCGCCGCACGCGCTCGGTCAGCTGGCCGCCCTCTTCGTAGCCCACGTAGCCCGGCGGCGCGCCGATCAGGCGCGCTACCGCGTGGCGCTCCATGTACTCGGACATGTCGATGCGGATGATCGCCTGCTCGTCGCCAAACACGGTTTCGGCCAAGGCCTTCGCCAGCTCCGTCTTGCCCACGCCGGTGGGTCCCAGGAACAGCAGGGTCGCGATCGGCCTGTGCGTCTGGCCGAGGCCCGCGCGCGACAAACGTACCGCATCGCTCACCGCGACCACCGCATCCTCCTGGCCAACCACCCGCTCGCGCAGCCTCGCCTCCATGGCAAGAAGCTTCTGCCGCTCTGCCTGCGTGAGCTCGGCGACCGGAATGCCGGTGAGGCGAGACACGACCTCGGCCACTGTCGCCACCGTCACCTCGAGCGTCTCCGAACCGGTCTTTCGCTGCCACGCCTCCATCGCCTCGTCGAGCTGCTTCTGCTTCTCGCCGATGCGCTCCTCGAAGCGCTTCGCCTCGTCGAAGCGCTTGCGCGACGACGAATAGTCCTGCTCGCGCTTGAGCTGCGCGGCTTCCGCTTCCATTTCCTGGATCGCGGCCGGACGGGATGTCGCGCCGATCCGCACCCGTGCCGCAGCCTGATCGATCAGGTCGATCGCCTTGTCGGGCAGGAAGCGCGACGTGATGTAGCGATCGGCGAACTCGGCCGCCGCGACAAAGGCGTCGTCGGAGAAGGTCACCTGGTGATGCGCCTCCAGCTTGTCACGCAAGCCGCGCAGGATCACGATGGTCTGCTCGACGCTCGGCTCCGGCACAAGGACCGGCTGAAAGCGCCGCTCGAGCGCCGCGTCCTTTTCAATGTACTTCTGGTATTCATTCAGTGTCGTTGCGCCGATCAGGCTGAGCTCGCCGCGCGCCAGCGCAGGCTTGAGCACGTTGGCGATGTCGAGGCCGCCCTCGCCCCCGCCCTGCCCGGCCCCGACGATCGTGTGCAACTCGTCCACGAACAGGATCAACGATTCCTGCTTCGCGGTGACCTCCTCGATCAGCTTTTGCGCGCGCTCCTCGAATTCGCCGCGGTACTTCGCTCCCGCAACCATCGCGTTGATATTCACTTCGACGAGCCGCTTGTCACGCAGGACCTCCGGCACGTCGCCGTTGACGATCCGTTGTGCCAGTCCTTCCACGATGGCAGTCTTGCCGACGCCCGGCTCGCCGATCAGCACGGGATTGTTCTTCTTGCGCCGGGCAAGCACCTCGATCGTGCTCTCGATTTCCTGTGCGCGGCCCAGCACGGGATCGAGCTTGCCCTGGCGCGCCAGGGCGGTGAGATCGCGGCCAAACTTGTCCAGGTTGGGCGTGCCTGTGCCGCCTTCGATGCGGCCGTCCTCCGCGCCCTTGCCCACCACCTTGACGACCTTCTGGCGCAAGCCTTCCGGTGTCACGCCATACTTCTTGAGCAGGGCTCCCGCGATGCTCTCGGGTACCGCGGCAAGGCCGATCAGCAGATGCTCGGGCCCGACGTACGAGTGGCCCAGCTCGTGTGACGCCTGGAAGGCAAACTGAAAGGCCTTCTTCAAACGCGGCGAGATCGTCATGCGGTCGAGCGGCGCGTCGGGGGCCGCTTCCCCCGTGCGGGCGTGCTCGTCGATGTAGGTCTTGATGTCCTGCGCCGAGATCTTGAGTTCCTTGAGCAGCGCGCCGGCAATGTCGTTGTCGGCAAGCACGTACAAAAGATGCTCCGTGTCGAGCTCGGCGCGGCGCAACTCGTGCGCCTTTTCTCCCGCGCGCTGCAACAGTTCGAGCGTCTGCTCGCTGAAGGCGTCCGTGGCATCGACCGATTCGCGCGGCACCTCGGCGGAGAACGAGCCCGCATCGTCGGCCTCGCCGCCCATGCCCCCGAACAGATGGGACAGCCCGCTTGCTCCGCTCAACAGGGAGTCGAACGGGTTCAGCATGTTCTGGTGCCGCAACATCTGCCGGTAGTGATAGTCACAGATTGAGAGTGTCCTGCGCGCGCCGTTCTCCATCACGGTGACACGGGCAACCGCGGGGCGTGCATTACAGATATCGCAAAGGTCTGGCATGGCGTGAAGATCCCTGTTGGTCGAAGCCTTCAGACTGTTCGAATCGGATGCGGCATGGCAGCCGGGTTGTTCTGGAGATGCGAGGCCGGGAGGCCACTGGAATCATCCAGCTGTTGACTGATTCTTCTGCCCCCGTCTTGGCACGTTTTGGTGCGCTTCCGAGTTCGTCACAGCAACATCAGCCTGTGGCTAACATAGCTGATCGCCAGGCCGCCGCAAAGATACAGTTGAGAACGATCGGTACGCGCCGACTGTGCTGTCCCTCTTTCCCCTCTGTTCGGTGAAAGAAAACTAGATGCGGCGGCACGGTTCCTGATCTCCGGGCGTGGCGGCGAGCACCGTTTAGAGCACAGTGGGATCGGCTTGCACAATACGATGCGGCAGAGGCCTTGCTGTGCTCTTGCCCGGTCCGTGGCGTTCATTGAGAATGCTCGAGCAACAACGCAACAACGCAACCACGCGCCCGGCCGTCACGCCGGAGGTCGCGGTTGAAAGAAGCGAACACCAGACATGCAACGAAAACGGCATGACCATCCGACGCATGACCCCGACGTGTAGCGGCCAGTCAAAGGAAGCCTTCAAATGAACAATCTCCATCGGCAGTTGGCGCCAATCTCCGAAGGTGCCTGGGAGCAGATTGAGCAGGAAGCATCTCGCACCCTCAAACGCTACTTTGCCGCTCGGCGTGTTGTCGATCTGATTGGACCGAAGGGTTTCGAATTTTCCGCGGTCGGCACTGGCCAACTGCGGGAAATCGCCCCGCCGGGCGATGGCATCGAAGCGGTCCAACGCGATGTGCGGGCGCTGGTGGAACTACGGGTCCCGTTTGCGCTGTCGCGCCTGGAGATGGATGGCGTCGAACGTGGCTCGAACAATCCCGACCTGCAGCCACTGAAGGATGCGGCGCGCAAGCTCGCACAGGCCGAGGATCGCATTATCTTCGAAGGCTATGCGGCGGCCGGGATTCAGGGAATCACTCAGGGTGCCAGCAATGCCGCGCTGGACCTTCCACCCGATATCGGCGGATATCCAGCCGCGGTGGCGCAGGCGGTGGACCAGTTGCGCCGTGCTGGTGTCGATGGGCCCTACAGGCTACTTCTGGGCGACAAGCCATTCACAGCCGTGAGCGGGGCCACTGACAACGGATATCCTGTTCTGCGCGACATTCGCCAGCTTGTGGACGGTGACATCATCTGGGCGCCTGCGATGGACGGCGGCGTAGTGCTCACCGAGCGGGGCGGCGATTTCGAACTGCACATCGGCCAGGACGTATCCATCGGCTACCTTGACCATACCGAAGCCACCGTTCGATTGTATTTTCAGGAAACGCTCACCTTTCTCATGCTGACCGCCGAGGCGGCCGTCGTGCTTGGACGTTCGGAGCGGTAGATGACCCGCCGCGCGGCGCGTATGCCTGTCGACCATCTGATCGATGAACACAGGGTCCATCCTTGTATTCAATGAGACTTGAATCCAATTGCCCCCATCGCGAGCCGGATGACCGCCGCGACCAAAGCGACCGAAAGCACGCCGGCGGCCCAGAGCCCGATTAGCCAAAATACCTGGCTCCAGCGGCTGCGCCACCTTGAAGCCCGATTGAGCAAGTTGTTCATCTCTTTGATCCTCAGGAGTGACCAGCGACGCTAGCGTTCGGCGAACTTAGCCTTCCCGCCCAACAAGTGGGCCAGCCACCAAGCATAGGCACCTTTGAATGATAGGATAGACAGCGGTCCGGAGACCGCGAGGCTATTGCGAGGTTGTTGCGAAGTTATCGTGAGCCTATTGCGAACAGTCATTTATCATTCCACCATTCTTGAAACTCGTCCTGGACGACACTCGTCAACATGGCAAACATCATCCCCGAGCAGCAAGCCGTATCTAGTCCGATCACCAGTAGCGCGATCTTCATCGTCGCGGTCCTGTCCGCGGGCGAGAACAGCGCGGATACCGTGCGCGCATTGTGCGCGGATATCGGCGCCCTCGTTCGTGCCGTGGGAAAGCGAGTCCCCGGCGGCAACCTCTCGTGCGTCTGCGGATTTGGTTCGGATGGCTGGGACAGACTGTTCGGAGACCCCCGCCCCGCTGGCTTGCACCCCTTTCGCGAATTCGGCGCCGGCGACCGCCGCGCCATGGCGACGCCGGGCGACCTGCTCCTGCACATTCGCGCCGACCAGATGGATCTGTGCTTCGAACTCGCAACACAGTTGATGAGCCGGCTTGGTGCGGCCGTGTCGGTGGTTGACGAAGTGCATGGCTTTCGCTACTTCGACATGCGCAGCATGGTCGGCTTCGTCGACGGCACCGAGAACCCGACGGGCGCCGAGTCCGTCCGCTTCACGATCATTGGCGACGAGGACACCTCGTTCGCCGGGGGCAGCTACGTGATGGTGCAAAAGTACCTGCATGACATGGCTGGCTGGAACAGCCTCTGCGTCGAGACGCAAGAGCGAATCATCGGCCGCACGAAGCTGTCGGACATCGAGCTCGATGCTGCGGTCAAGCCGTCGTCGTCGCATAGTTCGCTCACCACGCTCGAGGAAGATGGGGAGGAGGTGAAGATCCTGCGCGACAACATGCCTTTTGGCCAGCCGGGCAAAGGCGAGTTTGGCACGTTCTTCATCGGGTACGCCCGCTCGCCCAAGCCGCTGGAGCAGATGCTTGAGAACATGTTCGTCGGGCGGCCTCCTGGAAACTATGACAGGCTGCTTGACTTCAGCAGGGCAGTCACCGGAGGCCTGTTCTTCATTCCATCGGCCACGCTGCTGGAAGCCCTCGCCGAGCGTCACCCCAATGCCATTCAAGCGGATAGCCCAGGTCACGGCTCTCCTTTGCCGCCCGAGGCGCAACGCCAGGACGGTTCCCTGAAGATTGGTTCGCTCAAAGCGGCATCGGAGGCCGATTGACCGGGTTGACCCGATTAACCTGGTTGACTTGGTTGGCATGCCCGGCACCTGCCGACTCCTGCCAATCGGGAAGATCGGCTATGTGAATTGATAGGGCCGGACCGCTACCGTTTCCGCCGGTAGCTCGCGATCGCAAAGCTCGAGAATCGACCGCTCGATATTGCGCGTCATGGCATCGAGCGCCAGCGCGTTCGGTGCTAGTCCGAATGGCTCGGCGACTTCACTTGCGATCGCCTCCAGTGCGATCAGCGTGTACGAGATGAAGACGCATAGCAATGGCGTGAAGAACTCCGTCGAGTCGACCAGGCCAAACGGCAGCAGTACGCAATAGGCGTAGACCGTGCGATGCAGCAGCACGTTATAGGCAAATGGAATTGGCGTGGAGACAAGCCGCTCGCACCCACCAAGCGCCTTGCCCAACTCGTTGATCTGGGTGTCGAGTATCCAGCGCGTGGTGTCGGCTCCGGCTGCTTGTCCCTGGTAGCGGGCGAGGCTGCGGCGAAGGTCATTCAACAAGGCCGTCGGCGTGTAGGACTTCCCATGCAACGCCGCCATTTGCTCAGGGCCGAGGAAGCGGCGCAGGTCCTCTGTCGGGTCGGTGGCGCGCAACCGGTGCTTTAGCGCATAGATGAACGCGATCAGCGTATTGGCGAGTCGGGTGCGATCCGCTGCCGCCAGGTGTTCCGGCAGGTAGCAGAGCATCTGCGAAGTGAGCGAGCGCGATGCGATCAGCAGGTTGCCCCACAGGTGGCGAGCCTCGTTGAAACGGTCGTAGCTCGCATTGTTCCGGAACGCGAGAAAGATGGCCAGCGCCAGGCCGAACAACGTGAATGGCGCCGTATTGAGCGGGATCTTCTCGCCAAACACCTTCCCATGGGTAAACACGGCCAGGCTGCTGACAGCCCCCATGAAAACGAGTTGGGGAATGATGGTTTGCAATACCGAACCGTTCCAGACGAACAGCATCAGGAACCAGTTTTGTCTCGGCCTCACAATCATGGCGTCTTGTTCTCCGGCGTTGGTGCGGGTGGGTGATGCTCCAGGGCTGGCGGGAGCGAACTGCAGTGCGGCCATGCAGTCCGGCAAAGGACCGGAACGCCAGCGCGACGGGTACCTGGCATGCGTCAGTGATAGCCGGCATCGCCCTCGCGCACCTTGCCCCGGAATACCCGGTATTGGAGTGCGTTGTAGACCAGGATGACCGGCAGCACAATGACGGTGCCAACCAGCGCGAAGAGCTGGCTGGACGGGCTGGAAGACGCTTCCCAGATCGTCAGCGACGGCGGAATAATGTTCGGCCAGATGCTGATGATCAAGCCGCTATAGCCGAGGAAGCACAGCGCAAGCGTCAGGAGAAAGGGGGTCGCTTCGTGGCGCAGCCGGACTGCGCGGAAGATGCCCCATACACAGGCCAGCACCAGGACAGGCACCGGCAGGAACCAGCCAAGGTTGCCGCTACCGAACCAGCGATGGGCCACCGCGGGCAAGCCCAGCACCGTCCAAAGGCTGATGATCGCGATGGCACCCAGCAGCACGCCCACCAGAGGCCGCATCAGCAGCCGCATCTTGCGCTGCAGTTCGCCGTCCGTCTTCAGGATCAGCCACCCGCAGCCCAGCGCCGCGTAGGTAAGCAGAACGCCGATGCCGCAGAACACGCTGAATGCCGAGAGCCAGTCGAACGGTCCTCC
Organism: Cupriavidus sp. UME77; assembly: GCF_014170355.1. NCBI lineage: Bacteria > Pseudomonadati > Pseudomonadota > Betaproteobacteria > Burkholderiales > Burkholderiaceae > Cupriavidus > Cupriavidus sp. UME77. Next base: position 29,625 of record NZ_LZZU01000033.1, on the reverse strand, counting down.
GGCAAAACGGCCGTCGACGATCCTGATCCCCTGCAGGAGCGAACCCAGCACGATGCCCTGGCAGAAGGACGCCAGCGCGGAACCGCCAATAAAGGCGAGATCCCACAGATGCTGCGTCCGCCTTGCCTTCGCCCGCAGCTCGAATGCCGCGCCCCGGAAGATCAGGCCGACGACCATCAGGATCAGCGGCAGATAGTTCGCCGGCAGCAGCGTAGCGTAGACGACCGGGAAGGCGCCGTACAGCCCGGCGCCCCCGAGCACCAGGAAGGTCTCGTTCCCATCCCAGACCGGCGCGACGGTATTGAGCATCACTTGCCGGTCTCCCTTGGCTTCGCAGAAGGGAAACAAGAGGCCGATGCCAAGATCAAATCCATCCAGCATCACATAGATGAAGACGCCGAGGCCGATGATGGCGGCCCATATCACGGGCAGATCGATTGACATGGGATCATTCTCCTTCCAGCGCATCCGATGGTGCAGCCAGTGCGCGACTACGCAATCCTGGGTGCTTGAGCAAGGCGGCGGCATGCGAGTTCAGCACCGGTCCGCGCGTCATCAGCTTCATCATGTAGTAGACGCCCATCCCGAAGACCAGGAAGTACACGATGACGAAAATCAGCAAGGAAACCCCGGCAAGCTGGGCGCTGATCGGAGAGACGGAATCCTCCGTGCGCAGCACGCCGTACACGGTCCAGGGTTGTCGTCCGACCTCCGTCGTGATCCAACCCGCCAGCAGCGCGATCAGCCCGGACGGCCCCATGCACAGCACAAGCCACTGATACCAGCGCGTTTCGTAGAGGCGGCCACGCTTTCTCAGCAGCAGGCCAAGCAACGCGGTCAACAGCATCAGCATGCCGAGTCCCGCCATGATCCGAAACGTCCAGAACAGGATCGGTGAGTATGGCCGGTCCTGCCGCGGAAATTCCTTCAGGCCGCGAATCTCGCCATCCCAGCTGTGCGTCAGGATCAGGCTGCCGAGATGAGGGACCTTCAGCGCGTAGTGTGTCTCTTCCGACTCCATGTCGGGAAGACCAAACAGATTGAGGGCCGTGCCGCCCTTCTCTGTTTCCCAAAGACCTTCGATCGCTGCAATCTTGGCCGGCTGATACTCCCGCGTGTTGAGGCCATGCGCGTCACCCACGACGATCTGGACCGGTGTCACCAGCAGCAGGATCCACAGCGCCATCGAGAAGCTGCGCTTGACCGGCACATCGCGCCGCCCCTGCAACAAGTGCCAGGCGCCGCACGCGGCAACCATGAATCCCGCCACGATGAACGCCGCGATTGTCATGTGTGCGAGGCGATAGGGAAAGGACGGGTTGAACACCACCTTCAGCCAGTCGACCGGGACAATGCGGCCGTTCTCCATGGCGAATCCTTGCGGCGTATGCATGAAGCTGTTTGACGCCAGGATCCAGAATGTGGAAATCAACGTACCCACGGCAACCATCAGTGTCGCGAAGAAGTGCGCGCGGGCACTCACCCGCTGCCAACCGAACAGCATCACGCCGAGAAAGCCCGCCTCGAGAAAGAAGGCCGTCAGTACCTCATACGTCAGTAGCGGCCCCGTGATGTTGCCCGCGACCTGCGAGAACCCGCTCCAGTTCGTGCCGAACTCGTAGGCCATCACAACGCCGGAAACCACGCCCATGCCGAAGCTGACCGCGAATACCTTCGACCAGAACAGGAACATATCCTTGTAGCTGCTATCCCCCGTCGCCAGCCAGCGCCATTCCAGCACGGCGAGGAAACTCGCCATGCCGATGCTGATCGCTGGAAAGACGATATGAAATGAAACGGTGAAGGCAAACTGCAGCCTGGCAAGATGTAAGGCATCGAAGATTTCCATGATTCTCACTTGCACCTGGAGGGAAGGGTCCACAGCATCAGCCTGGACCGCGCGATTCAAATCGAGGATGACCCATCCGGATCGCGCGAGGCCGGGGAGCACGCCGAACCGGCTAGCCAGCTAACCGGAAACACACCGGACCGCGGGGGCACCAAATCTGGATACGACGATAGTGCAGTTTCGAGAGGGCATGCAAACGAATGTCGCTGCACGAGAACTGTGTTCCGCCGATTCGTGTGGAGCTGTGCCCGAAAATCGGGTGCGCATCGCGATAACATGCAAACTGTGTTCTGCCTGACCGAAGTCGCGACGTTCGCATACAGCTTGCAGCAACAGCAGCGGTCATCGGATCTGTGCTCTAGCGATTCGGCCCGGCGGCGCATATAAATCCAACTGTCGGGCTTGATTGGCTTGATGCGGACTGCCCACGGCATGCGCCATGCCCGTGCTCTGGAACGGCGGCGCCTGTACTCGCGAATGTTCTGAACCGCTGACTTCATGCCTTCAAGGGGGCCACAATGTTGCAATGCCCGTCCGTCATTGATCGAACCGGTAGCGTCGAGTGCACGGTGATACGCCACCGGCACGGCGAAGAGTTTCCGATCTCGGATCACATTGCGGAAGAACTGCCCGTTGCGCTGGTGTTCAATGGCATCTCGCACGCCGTGATGATGGCCACGCCCATCCATCTGGAAGTATTCGCGCTGGGCTTCTCGCTCAGCGAAGGGATTGTGGAGCGCGCCTCCGACGTATTCGATATGGAAGTGTTCTTCCATGCCGGCAGCGCGGAAGTGAGGCTGACAATTTCCCAGGAGGCGTTCGCCGCCCTGAAAGGACGGCGGCGATCCCTCGCCGGGCGTTCGGGATGCGGCGTCTGCGGCATCGAGAGCATCGCGCTGCTGGACCTGGAGCCGGCGCGCGTCCTTCACGCGGGCGCGGCGGCTGACATCGGCACCGAAGCCGTCTGGCGCGCCACTCGCGAATTGCCCGAGCACCAGGTACTCATGCGCAAGACGGGAGGCGTCCATGCCGCGGCATGGTGCGCCAGGGACGGTGCCGTGCTCGAGGTCTTCGAGGACGTCGGCCGGCACAACGCGCTCGACAAGCTGATTGGCCAGCTTGCACGAAGCAAGGCAGACACGCGTGCCGGCTTCGTTCTGCTTTCCAGCCGCGCCAGCTACGAGCTTGTGCGCAAGGCCGCACGCCTTCATATCCCGATGATCGCGACAATCTCGGCCCCCACGACCCTCGCGATCGACATCGCGCGCCAGGCGGGGATACGGCTACTCTGCTTCTGCCGTGGCGATGGCTTCGTGGAGTACACGCCTGCGGCCTGCGACGCGGCAATCGATGCCGTGCCGGCGAGAAAGCAGCACGGGATGCGGTGAAGGGCCATGCACCGATGCGCGCCCCGCACGGCACTCTCGCGCTTCGCGACGTGTAACTGTACTCTGCGGATCCCCGGCGAACTGTATGCGCGCCCCCGAGCGGGCCCGGCTTATGCTGAGTCCAGGCCACCCGCATTGGCCGCGCATTGGCAGGCCGGGCGCTTTCGCCCTCCTGCCTCAAGCCTTAAGACCGATGCCGGAGACCGGCCCTTCCACAGTCTCGCCTCGCATGCCACCGGATAGATCGTGAGCGCCATCAAGCAGAACGTTGCCTCCCTCTTTGCCGACACCCGCATATCGGCTGACGTCGATGTCGATGCCGAGGTCCTTGACAGGCTCGGTCGCCCGCTGCGCGATCTGCGCCTCTCAGTCATCGACCAGTGCAACTTTCGCTGTACGTACTGCATGCCACGGGAAGTCTTCCCTGCCGACTACGCGTTCATGCCGTCGGCCGACCGCCTGTCGTTCACGCAGATGGTCAAGATCGCAAGATCATTCACGTCGCTCGGTGTCGAGAAGATCCGCATTACCGGGGGCGAGCCACTGCTGCGGCGCGGGCTGGAAGCGCTGGTGGAGCAACTAGCGAAGCTGACGACCGTGTCTGGCAAACCCTTGGAAATCGCGATCACGACAAACGGCACGCTGCTCGCCGCCAAGGCCCGCGCGCTCAAGGACGCCGGCCTGAGCCGCGTGACCGTCAGTCTCGATGCGGTGGACGACGCCGTATTTCGACGTATGAGCGACACCGACGTGCCGGTGTCGCGCGTGCTGGACGGTATCGAGGCCGCGTCCGCCGCCGGACTTGCGCCGGTCAAGGTCAACGCGGTAGTGCAGCGGGGCGTGAACGAAAGCCAGATCCTCCCACTCGTGCGCCTGTTCAAAGGCACTGGTGTGGCGGTGCGATTCATCGAATATATGGACGTCGGCGGCGCCGACTTCTGGTCCGATGCTGCGGTACTCACGGCCAGGCAGACCCGGGATATGGTCGAATCCGTATTTCCCCTGACCCCCGTCGAACCGGGGCCGGGAGCGAGCACCGCGGTCCGCTACCATCACACCGACGGCGGCGGCGAGGTGGGTTTCATCGCAAGCGTATCGCAACCGTTCTGCGGATCGTGCTCACGTGCACGCGTTTCGGCCGACGGTCAGCTCTATACCTGCCTGTTCGCCACTCAAGGGACCAGCCTCAAGCCATGGCTGTCGGAGAGCGCGTCGGAGGCACAGCTGGCGCAGGCGATCCGTCTCCAGTGGACCGGCCGCGCCGACCGCTATTCCGAGCTGCGCGCAACGGCCCGCGGCAACAGGCAGAGTCAGCGTTACCCGACTGTCCGCATGTCGCTCGTCGGGGGTTGAATCTTCACCAATGGGTACGAAACGAGCCGATACCTGGAGAACAACAATGACATCAACGTTCCATCCAAAGATGACAGCCGACGACGCATCCGGCACGGGCAGTGAGGCACGCGCCGAGGACGTCGAGCAGAGCACGGATTTCGCGCAGCGTGCCATCGCCGCTGGCTTCCAGGTGCGCGTGCAGCACCAGCCGATCGACTTCGCAGCGGAGATCGATCCCATCACACGCAATCCCAATGTGGGTGCGGTCGTGAACTTCCTGGGGGTCGTGCGCCAGCTCGGTGACGTAGACGATGTAGCGGCGCTTGAGATCGAACACTACCCAGGGATGACCGAACGGGCACTATGGAGCATCATCGAGGAGGCGAACGCACGGTGGCAACTGGATGCCGTGAAGATCGTGCATCGGATCGGTCGTATCGCGCTCGGCAATCCGGTGGTCCTTGTCATCGTCGCGTCCGGGCATCGCGAGGCAGCGTTCGATGCATGCGAGTTCCTGATGGACTGCCTCAAGACCTATGCGCCCTTCTGGAAAAAAGAGATCCGACGCGACGGCACATCGGAATGGGTCAAATCCAAGGCACGAGACGAACTGGCTGTGAACCGCTGGGGCTGACCTCCTGCCCATCCAGCCAGAAACCGAAAGTAGGACAGCGCACATGAGACTCACCATCAGGTACTTCGCTAGCATTCGTGAACATCTTGGCATGACGCAGGAGATCGTCGATATCCCTGCGCCCGGGATCACCGTAGAGGGCATCAGGGAAACGCTCGCATCGCGAGACGCTCGCTCGGCGCAGGCGCTGCAGACCCACCGGCCGGTACGGGCCGCCGTCAACCTGGAACTGGTTGATGGCGCCTTCATGGTGCGCGAGGACAGCGAGATCGCGTTCTTTCCGCCTGTCACGGGCGGCTGATAGATGCCTCGCAGCAGGCCCCCGACGGAGGGCCACCCCGGCATCGCCACCCGCCTGCCGTCAGCGGGCACACATCGAGACGAGCTTGCCGACCTCGATCACCGCTTCCTCGATCCGGCTCGACCACGGGCTGCTGTAGTTGAGGCGGATAAAGTTCCGGTAGCTGCCGGAGTTCGAGAACATATACCCTGGCCCGATCGTGATGCCGCGGTCCAGCGCTAGCTGATAGAGCTGCATTGCGTCGACCTTCGGGGGTAGCTCGATCCAGAGCACGTAGCCGCCGGCCGGGCTGGACATGCGCGTTCCCTCCGGAAAGAAGCGGGAAACCATGGCTCGCATCAGGTTGGCCTGCTGCGCATAGGCCTTGCGAATCCTCCGCAGATGATGCTCGTAGCCGTCACGCTCGAGATACTCCGCGATGGCAAGCTGCGGAACCGTCGGGGTTGCCAGGGTGTTCAGGAACTTGAGCTTCTCGACCTGATCGCGGTAGCGGCCCGGCAGCGCCCAGCCGATGCGATAGGCTGCCGTCAGGCTCTTCGAGAACGACGAACAATGCAAAACAATGCCCTTGCGGTCATAGGTCTTCAACGTGCTGGGATGCGTGTCGCCGAAATACAGCTCGTTGTACACGGCATTCTCGATGACCGGAATGTCCGCTCTGGTCAGTAACTCGACGAGTTCCCGCTTGCGTTCATCCGGCATCTGGAAGCCAAGCGGATTCTGGAAGTTGGGCATGACCATGCACGCTGCGATCGGCTGCGACTTCATGATCCCTGCGAGGGCGGCAATATCAATGCCGTACTCGGGATGCGTCGACACCTCGATCGCCTTCATGCCCATGCGCTCGATCGCGTGCAGCATGGCGTAGAACGTTGGCGATTCGACGGCAATCACGTCTCCTGGCTTTGCCACTGCCTGAAGGCAGATATTGATCGCCTCGGTCGCGCCTACGGTGACGATGATCTCGTTCGGGTCGACCGGCATGCCGTTCTCAAGGTAGCGGCGCGCGATCTGCCGAACCAGGCGCGGATTGCCTGGCGGAAGCGCGTTCGTCACGTTCCAGAGCGTCTTTTCTCGGCCAGCCATATAGGCGTACCGGTTCAGCTTCTCGAACGGGAACATAACGGGATCCGGGTACGGCGAGCCGAGCGGCACGGCATCGCCGGCGCCGATCGAGCGCAACGTCGAAAGCACCAGCCGGCTGACATCCACCGAGGCAGACATGGCTATCGGCTTCGAGGCTCGCAACTCTTGCATTTGCCGCTCGTCGCTTCCGTGCTGCAGGTCGACGAAGTAGCCGGACTGCGGCCGGCTTACCAGCAGGCCGCGACTTTCCAGCAGCAGGTAAGCATGAAGTACCGTGGTGATACTGATCCGGTGCTGCTGGCTGGCCTGCCGAACGGAAGGCAATCGTTCGCCATGGTGGTAGACGCCCTGCTGGATCAACCTCTCGATATCGTCGGCGAACTTCTCGTAGAGCTTCATCGGACGCTCCGTCCAACCGGATCACCGGCAGGTGCATCGCGGTGGCAGAAGTCTTGATCGTCCGATGGCAAATGCAAATGCAAATGCAATTGCAATTGCATTTGCGACTGCGACTGCGCAGCCGAACTGCATGTATCAATTCCGATGGCGCCGTTGCCGGGCAGCGCAATGATGTCGAGTCGTCCGGGGTGCAACCCAGCGGCAAGGTGGTGGGGGGCTTCGCTTGTCTTCCCTGCTTCGTCTCTCACGACGGTAGCTCCGATAAATGCGCGTCACCGAGCCTTGGGGGCAGGAACTGGCCACGCGTGATTTTGTTGGAAGGAATAGTAGGGGCGAAGCTGTATTCATAAGAAGCACACATGAGTGCGCCGAAATAGAACACAGTTGCAGTCTAGGCGTGAGATATGGAAAGCTGTACTTCACATTGCGATGCTGTGCGCAGATCGCCACGTGACAAGCTTTGCGGAAGGGAAGTGATTGGTTCCGCCGCAGCCGGCGAGCGCGTTGAGCGCGAAAATCGAGGACGCGCGTTTGGCGTGGCATGTCTTGATCGGCACGTCTTCTGGCAAGGGCCAGTGTGCCTATCGGGCGTTGGCGCCAAGGATCGCCAGCGCATGCGAGAAGAAGCGGATCCGGACGCACAGGGCGCGGTCGTCGGTGCCGGCCCTCACCGGGGCCAATGGCCCGGCGTGTCCCGGCTTACGCGCCCGACACGAGGGAGAGCGGGTCAGGGAGAGTCCGCTTCAGCCCTACTCCACCCTACTCCACCCTACTCCACCTTCTCCCAGCCGGCGTCCGGCGCGAACACGCTCATGGACTTGGCCCTCGAGGTCGTGCCGGGGCCAAGATCGCGCTGGTACAACGTGCCGCTGCTGTCGAGCGCGAAGGTCTGTGTGCCGGTCTTTCCGTACGCCACCGGCCAGGCGAGGAACACGTATTTTGCCTCGCTGCCCTTGCCAGGCGTCACGATGCGGTAGTGGTAGCCATGGAACGCTTCGGCGGCGGGCGTATCAGGGCCCATCACCAGCGCATCCGGCCCCAGCGGGCTTTTTTCGGCATCGGAGTCGGCGGGCCAGTACAACCCGTCGGTCTTGCCGGTGCGGCTCACCAGGCGCCTGGCATAGCTGCCACCGCCAACTTCCTTGGCGTATTGCTGCTGCGCGTCGGACAGTTGACGCAGCATGGCTATCGTCTCCAGCTCGTTGCGCCCGATGCGGCGGATACGTAGTTCCTGCTGGCCCGCGCGCAAGTCAAACTTCCAGCCATTGCCGGCCTTGACGATCGGAAGCGGGAACGTCCAGCCCGATTCGCCCACGGCAAGCTTTGCCTCTTTATCGTTGATTTGTTCGATGGCGTGGTGCTTCGCCCAAGCGCCAAGGAAAGCATAGACGTCGTCGCGCTGCACGCCGCCTTCCGGCAACAGAGATGGATATTGCGGCCCCAGCACCTGCTTGAGCGCATCTCTATCGCTGGTGGCAATGGCATCGGCCAAGGCGTTGGCCGCCGCATCCGGCGTGGGATACGCTTGCTGGGCCAGCACAGGAGCGGCGAGCGCGAGGGTTGCCGCGGCCACCAGGATGCGCAGCCCACGCGCGGTTTGGGCACATACGATTTTGCGCATCATGCTTATCTCCGACCATGGCCACCGGGTCCGCCACCACCACCACCACCACCACCGCGTTGCGGTGCGGCGGCCCTGGGCTGCGGGCTCTGCTGGCGGGCCGGGGCCGGGGCTGCAGCCTGGCGTGCGCTGCCAGTGTCTCGCGGGGTTGCCGCGCGTTGCGATTGCTGCTTTACCTTGTCGCCATTGCCCGCGTCGCGCAGGGCGCTGTCGCGGTTGGCATCGCGTGCACGGTTGCGCGCATCGGCCTGGTCGGCACGCTGCCGGTCCGCGCCACTTGGCTTGCGTGCCTCGCCGGCCCCGCCGCCGCCTACGTTGCGGCCTTGATCGGCACCGCTACGCCCGCCCGCGCGATTGCTGTCCGGCGCGCTGCCGCGCGACGCCGCCCGGTTTCCTCCCGCGCCACCATGGCCAGGGATGGACTCCCCGGTGCGGCCCTGCACCGACTGCGCTGCGCGCTCACGTTGAGCATCCCGTGAGTTCGGCGTTGCCGCGCGTTGCCCTGCTCCCGCCCCTGCCCCTGCCCCTACTTGCTGCCGGCTGGACAGGCCCGCCTGGCGCTGCTTGTCATAGCGGTTGCTGACGTTCGGGTTGTTGTACGGCACGTTGCCGCGGTGCGCCGGGTTGTGCTGCCAACTCGTGTTGCTGTTGTTGACGTTGAGCCGGTTGTTGACGTTCACATTGTTATAGCGATTGACGTTGATGTTGACGTCATGGTGGCCCCAGTTGAAACCGCCCCACATCGAGTTGACCGCGGCAACGCCCAGCCCGAACCCGATCCCGGCGACCACGGCCGTGGCGAAGACCGAGCCCGGTGGCGGCGGGTAATAGGCGGGGGGATAGGCGGGGTATGCCCATGCGCCATAGACCACGGTGGGGTTGTAGGCCGGTACATACACCACCTGCGGGTTGGCTGGCTCGATCTGCACGATCGTGGTGCCGCCGGTGGTCTGCGTCACCACCTTCTGCTGCTCCGTCGTCTTCAGGCTGCCGGCCTTTTGCGCCTGCACGCGCAAGCGCTGCACCGAATCCATCACGTCATTCGGCTGGTCCAGGAACGCGTTGCCGATCGACAGCACCCACTGCGGCTGCCGGCCCATCATGTCCAGCACGGAGGGAAACGCCGCCAGGGATTGCACGCTGGGATCCCAGGGCTCGCCGGCCACGGCCTTGGTGGCCGCATCCCCGGAAAGGCTGGGATTGGACTTTGACCATGCCGCCGCCGCCGCTACGTCCTCTGGATACGTCGCCGCCATGAGGATCTGCGACAGCAAGGCATCCGGGTAAAGGGCAATCGGCGCCGTGAGCTGGTCCAGTTGGCCATGGTCCAGCCTGGCCTGCGCCAGCGACGGGCCGGCCGGGAACAGCATGACCAGCCCCAGCCACCAAGCGGCCAACACTCTTAATCGACGCATTTTTGCCTCTCCACGAAAAGACAGACATTGGCCTCAACCCGCCCAACGGCACCCGGCGGCTTCTACGGAAACCAGCCTGCCAGCACGATAAGCCGCCGCACGCGCGCCTGGCAATTCAATATCTCTGTGGTCCACCGTAAACAAATTGGTGAAACACACAGAACGAATCTAGAACATCTTGCGGAGATTGGCCCACTTTTCCCGTTGCCTTCCCGCCGCGTTGGCGCCTGCGCCACGCCCATGGATCGTGCGATCGAAAGAATTCATCTCGTCACAAAGGAATTTGAATGGCATGGCGGTGGCGCAACCGCACAATTGGCAGCTAACCTAACCCGGGTATCGTGATGTCGCAACTCGGCGGCGGCGCGACCATGAGCAAATCGTTTCCGATCTACCTGGAAGGCGCGATTGCCTATAGCCGGTACGATCCCGAGTTTGTTGCGACCAATGGCACCGAGTCGAGATCCGTGCCAGCCCGGTGGAATACCGTCTCCGCCACCGGCGGGATAGGCTGGGATTTCCCGCTGACGGAAAACAAGGAACTGGTGTTCCGGCCGATTTTCAACATCTCGCTCGGCTACGTGGCCAGCGATCTCTCCGTGGCCAAATTTGTCACCGAGCGCATCACCGACCGGCAGCTCAATTTCCTCGACCACGGCACCCTGAGCGCCTACGGGCTGGGCGGCTCTGTCATGCTGGACTGGGAGCACTCCCGGGAAACCCATGAGGTGGACGTCGAGTTGCGATACACCAATATCCACCTGCAGAGCTTCGGCGGCAGTGCCAATGCGGTGCAAGGCTCCGCTTCCGCCCAGACTGCCAATCTGTATGCCCGCTGGCGGGCGCCCACCGGCCTGCGTGCCCTGGACCGCCCTGTGCGCTATGTGCTGGAGCTGTCGCACTCGCGCTATTTGGGCAGTCAGTCCGAGATCCTCGGGTTCACCAACCTGACCACGCTGGGCACCGGCCTGGAGCTAGACACCAGTGCCCGCCTGCGCGCGTGGGCGTATGCCGGCATGCAACGCATCCTGGAAGCCCACCTGCTGAGCCGCACTTCCCGGGGCTTCGACTGGACGGGGACGGCTTATCATCTGGCGCGGCAACTCGTGCAACTGCTCGCGCTGTGCCTGTTCACACTGCTGCTCTACCTGTGGCTGATCTTCGTGCTGGAGCGGTTCCCGGCCTCGCAGCCCATGGGCAGCCGCCTGGGTGCGTTTCTGCTGGGCATGCTCAACCGGATCGCGCTAGCGTGCGTGGAAGCCCTGCCGGGCATCATCACCGCCATCGTGATTTTCCTGATCACGCGCGCCGTGCATGCCATGGTGAACAACATCTTCGCTGCCGCGGTACGCGGCAGGCTCGACCTGCCCGGCCTGCATCAGGAAACCGCCGGCGCCACGCGCCGTGTCGTGGTGCTGCTGGTGTGGGCGCTCGGCTTCGTCTTTGCCTACCCTTACCTGCCCGGCTCCCAAAGCGATGTGTTCAAGGGCCTGAGCGTGCTGTTCGGCTTCATGATCACGCTCGGCTCGGCGGGCATCGTCAACCAGTTGATGAGCGGCATGGTGGTGATCTACTCACGCGCGCTCAAACGCGGCGATTTCGTCGCGCTCGGAGAAAACACCGGCACAGTGGTGTCGATCGATACGCTATCGGTCAAGCTGGTCAATGTGCGCAATGAAGAGATCACCATCCCCTATGCGCTCGTGGTGGCGTCGCCCATCGTCAACTACTCACGCCATGCCGGCGATCGCGGCGCCCTGGTGGCGACCACCGTCACCATCGGCTATGACACACCATGGCGGCAGGTCCACGCAATGCTGCTGGCGGCCGCATCGCGCATGAAGCATGTCGCCATGACACCCGCGCCGTTCGTGGTCCAGCGCGCGCTGTCCGACTACTACGTGGAGTACGAGCTGATGGTCGCCATCGCCGATCCCACCCTGCGCCCGCTGGCACTGTCATCGCTGCACGCGGAGATCCAGGATGAGTTCAACCGCAACGGCGTGCAGATCATGTCGCTGCATTTCATGGCGCAGCCAGAGGAGCCCGTCCTGGTCAAGCCCGGCCAATGGCAGGGCTCCGGGTACGGCGGCACGTAGCGCGAGCCTGCCGGCGGCGCCCGAAAAGCAGCCAGCCGCAACTTGCAGTTCCCAGTATGCCGATGGCTCCCTACATGGCGTAGCCGACGGCGATATCTATGCTTTTAATGGCCTGGAACTCTGCCTTAAGCAGTGCGGCGTGGAACCCGAACGACAGGTGCTCAACCGTCGCTGAGCTTGCGCGAGCGCCAGCGCCCGTCGCCCTGCTTGCAGAACCAGCCGGTCCAGTTGTCTTCCTGGTCGGCCCGTTTCAACTGAAGCTTCAGTTGGCGGCAGGACTGCCCTTTGTCGGTCTTGCCGTTCATCGGCGTTAGATTTCCCTCGATCGGCTTGCGTTTTCCTGACGCTGGGTAGGTCCATGGCACCTGCGCACCGTCGGCGCCATCGTCCAGCGTCTTGCTGACCGCCTTGTATAGTGCGGCCGCTTCCTTTTGGCTCATGCTCCCGATCACGGTGCCATGGATGAACGTGTCAAAGTATGCAAGAGCCGGCGCGGCCGGAACAAGCGTGACGGCGCAGAGCACCGCGCGTCGGAGAAACAGGCGAAGCGACATTGGAGATATCCTTAAGTGGAGCGCTGAAAGAGCGGGGAGCATGACCCGGCAAACGTGTGCCGACCGGGCCGCCAGCTCTTTGCAGAACATGAAAAAAGCTGCCTATGGTAGCGCAATAGCAACCCATGATCGAGTGCGTATCCCGAGCGCTAGCCTGCATACCCGCAAGGGGGCATTCCGCCGCGGCTCTTGGCGAGCCGATTTGCCGCGGCTGCATTCGCAAGCAGCCGCGATGACCGGTCAAGCCCTCAACTCCCCCAGCGCATCCTCGATTTCCTGCTCGAACGCCGGCCACAGTCCCTGAAAGCTCTCGAGACCCTCGCTTCTAACCAACTGCTGCAGGCCGATGCATAATTCCGCCAGGGTCGCATTTCCCACCAGTGCAAAGCCTCCGCTCAGCGAGTGCAGTGCATTGAGGACTGCGTCGGCGTTGCCCGCCCGCAAGGCCTCTGTCATCGCCGCCGTTGTCTCCCGCGTGGCAGTGTGCATCGCCTCGCACACCTGTGGGGTGATCGGCAACTCCGGCAATTCGGGCAATGTCTTGTCGCTGGCGGATTCCTTTGGCGCGCTTCGGCCCGCATGCGACCGCAGAACGCGCCCCAGCACCGCCAGCGGCAAGGGCTTGACCAGCACTGTGGAAATGCACGCTTCCAGGCTGCGATGCGCCTGTTCCGGCGTGCTATGCGCGCTCATTGCGACGACAGGCAGGCCTGGATATTGCCGCCGGATGGCCGAGGCCAGGGCATAGCCATCCATCACCGGCATGCCGATGTCCGTCAGCACGATGTCATATTGCTTTTGCGCAAGCGCCTCCAATGCCTTCGCGCCATTCTCGACAATCGTCGCGTCAAAGCCGAGTTGCTCGAACTGGTCAGCCAGCATGGCACGGGTTGCCGGGTGGTCTTCCGCGACAAGCACCTGGATGGGCGGCTTGCCGTCACTGGACTCCACCGCGCTTGCAGCGTCCGATGCCTTGGCTGCCGCTGCTCCGCCGGCCTGTACGACTTGGGGAGGCTCCTGCGTGCGTTGCAATGGCCACCTGACCGTGAAGGTACTGCCCTGCCCCGGCGTGGATTCGACCGAAATATGCCCTTGCGCTGCCTCCACAATGCGCTGGCACAGTGGCAGCCCGAGGCCAGTGCCTCCGTAACGTCGATGGATTGAGTTGTCAGCCTGCGTGTAGAGCGCGAACAGGGTCGGCACGGCGGACGGATCCATCCCGATACCGGTATCCTCGATATCGAACTGCACGACAGATCTTTCGTTGTCTGGCACAAAGGCGGCGCGAACGACCACATGGCCGGATTCCGTGAACTTGATCGCGTTGCTGACCAGGTTGGCAATCACCTGCCGGATCCGGGTCGGATCGCCAAGAAAGTAGCCGGCGACACCGGGAGAAATGTCACAAGTCAGCGCCAGGCCTTTGGCCTCCGCAAGCGGCGCGAACGTGTCGCGCACATTCTGCAGCAGCTGGTCGCAACGGAAAGGAATGGACTCGAACGTCAGTTGCCCCGCTTCCACCTTGGACACGTCCAGCACATCATTGATGATGCGAAGCAGCGAGGCGGACGACGACTCGACGATCTCCAGCCTTCGCCGCTGGCCGGCGGACAATGGCGAGCGCCCCATGAGTTCCAGGCAGCCAATCATCGCATTGAGCGGCGTACGGATCTCGTGGCTCATGGTGGCAAGGAACGTGGACTTGGCCTTGTTGGCCTGGTCCGCCGCCTGGCGCGCCTCCCTGAGCTTCTGCTCCGTTTTCTTCTGCGCGCTGATGTCCAGCAACGCGCAAAGCAGAGCCGCCTCCCCGCGATACTTGACATGCGTAAAGTTGACAAGCAGATGCGTCAAGGCCTGCGTGCCCGCCCCGATGGTCAGCTCCTGGCCGACCAGCGGCCGGTTCCTGTTCGGCCGGTCCCCACGCGCTTGCGACGCGCGCCGATAGAGTTCCCACATGCGCTGGTTCAGCGGCGGCTCGCCAACCTGCTCGGCATAGCGGGCCATCACGTTATTGTCCACGATCACACTGCCATCGGCCTGCGCAAGCAGGCTAAGGCCCACCGGCGCGGTATGGATCAGCGCGCGGTTGAGCTTCTGGCTCTCCTTCAGGCGCACCGCGCGCTCATACGAGGGCAGGAGGATCTTGCGGCTATAGACGACAATGCAGACCCACAGCAACAACCATCCCACCACGGCAAGGGCGCTGATCGTCAGCAGGCGGTACTTCAGGCCGGCCAGGATCGTGTATGGCGTATAAGCGTAGACGAGGCTCCAGTCCGTCCCCGGCAGGCGGTCACTGATCTTGAAGATGCCATCCCTGAAGGTCTGTTGCATGCCCGGCCGCGCCGCAACGACATGCTTGGCTGCCACATGGTTGATGAAGTCGCTGCGCTCGGCGTCAGGCGTCAACAGCACCTTGCCGTGCCCGTCGAGAATGGCGAACTCGCCCCCCTCTTCCGGATTCTCAAGGCCATTCAGGAACCGGCCCGGACGCCTGTTGGCGACGACGATGGCCAGTGGCCTGCCATCACTGTCAAACAGGAACTGGGCGAAGCGGACCACCAGCTCGCCCGAGAGCGGATCAAATTGCGGCTCCATCCAGATCACGTCCGTCGGCGTGGCTTCGGGATGGGCTAGCGCGGCCTGCGTGAGGCTGACGATGTCTGGCCAGGTCTCCTTGAACAATCTGAGCGCATCGGGCAGGCGGGACACCGGTACACCGTAGCCGCTTCCCGACCGGAGCAGCGCCGCCAGGAAATCCCCTTGCACGGACAAGAAATAGGTGTTCGCGGAGAGCTCGGGAGTCCGCGTCAGCACGACACTGGATTTGATCTGCTTCTCCACCAATGCCAGAAGCGGCAAGAAGCTCGCAGCGGGCCGGGCATCGCTGACCTCGGTGGCCACGGCATAGACCCGGCGACCCGAATCCTGGCTGATGCGCAGCTGACCATTCTTGGAAAGGTACTGCTCACGCAAGGCTATCGACGGCAGCGCCTGACGGTCCCACACGCCTTCCGCATAGCCCGTGCCCCGCTTCAGAACCGCGCCGGCCCCTGTCATGCTGACCAGGAGCCTGGACTCCTGCGTCAGAAAGCCAGCGCGCGCCGCCGCATTGTAGTCACTGGCCGCCATCCACAAGGCCAACACCGAGCACAGCAGGATGAAAGCCGATAGCGCGGCACCACCGCCGTACAGCAGGGTCAGCTGATACCGCTTCATCAGCTCAGGATTGAAGTCGCGGCGGCCGCGGGAAATGCGGTGCTTGACAAGGGGCTTCAGTTTCACGGCGAAGTTGACATCATTCTGCTTCTGTTGGATCTATCGAGCGCTCGGCCCGACGTCACGCTTCCTCTTGGCCGCCTTCCGACTCCGGCTGAGTCTCGTTGCCGCTGTAGCGGAACAGATCCGCATCGCGCGTGACCCCGAGCTTTTTCATTGCCGCCACCTTCTGCGCGCTGATGGTCTGCTTGCTACGATGCAGCTGGGCAGCAATCTCGCCCACCTTGTAGCCCGCCCGGAACAATCTCACGATTTCCGCCTCCCGGGCACTCAGCCTGCGCGTGGCGCCAGGGTCCTCCTGGTCTTCGAGCAAGGACGCAACGGTGGGCGACACGTATTGCCCACCGGTATAGGCGGCATGCACGGCGGTGACGATATGCGCCATGGCATCGGACTTGCTCAGTATGCAGGTCACGCCAAGCGTCTGGATGGCGCGCAGCACCGAGGGATCGTCCACCATGGTGATGGTCACGATGTGTACCTCGGGGAAGCGCCGCAAGATCGTCGAGATGAGTGCCTGTCCGTCACCGTACTTGCCGTCCGGCATGACATAGTCGAGCACCAGCACATCGCACGGCTGCTTGTCGAGCGCATCGACCAGTTCCGTGGAATTCGAGGCTGTCCCGGTTACCTCGATGCCGCCGGCCCCCTGCAGCGAATGGGCAATGCCAAGCAACGTGACTGGGTGATCGTCCGCCACCATGACACGCAAATGAAAGTCATCCATCAAGCCCACGCTTGTAGAAAGTTGCACAAGACCCCAAGGTGCGAATGGCAAATAGCGCAACGTCACCACCAACAGTTCTTGGTCCACACGGCGCCGGGAGTTTCAGTCCCGGTCGCAATGATGCTCTTCGATCACTTTTCCGCCTATAAGTGCGAAGTAGACCATATCAATGGTATACGATCCGTGCCGATGCCCCCCTCGCTTGCCAGCCGCGCATGGCTGGTGCGCCGATTTCTTTCACTCCAAGCCGCAGATTCAGACTCGTCCTATTCAGTAATGCCTGCCATCCTTTTATCCTGTCGGCATGAAAGGATCTCTCAGCACCCTCGCTCTGCATCAAGCCCAACGCCACGGCACGCCACTGCATAGTTGTGGCGCGCGCGCCCACGATAAGCCAGCCGGCCCGGGCTGCGCAAGCCGTCATCGCATCCTGGTCGTGGAAGAGAATCCGCTGCACCTCTCCACCACGATGCAGATGTTCGCCTGTCAGGGCGCCCATCATGTGGAAGGCTACACCGACGGAGCCAAAGCCTTGCAGCGCCTGGGCGAATGCCCTTTTGACCTGGTTGTCACCGGCCTCAATATCGCCGGCGTTGACGGCATCCAGATCATCCAGAGCCTGCCTACGTCCGCGATCGCGCCGGCGCTGGTCATCACCAGCACCGCGCCGCGGCCGATACTGGTTGGCGCCCGCAAGGTCGCCGAGTCGCGGGGCATCGCGGTGATGGCCACCTTGCCGAAGCCGCTCACCCAGCAAGGCGTGCATGCCGCGCTTGGCGCGTACGGCGAGAGCGTGAAGCGCGTCCGTCCCGCCCGTCCCGGCAACACTCCGGATTTTCACCGCGATGCCCTGATCGCCGCCATGGAAAACGGCGAAATGCAAGCCTGGTACCAGCCAAAGTACGCGCTGGTCGACGGCCTGGGCCATGCTGCGGAGGCGCTGGTGCGTTGGGAACACCCGAAATTCGGGCTGCTGCTGCCCGGTGCCTTCCTGCCCGCCATCGAGCGCGAGGGGCTTGAGGCCCTCCTGCTGCAGACCATGCTGGCACAGACGCTCACCGCGCAACAAGAGTGGAAGGCCTGCGGCCACGATATTGCCGTCTCCGTGAACCTCACGACCAAGCTGCTGGATGACCCGGATCTTCCGGATCGATTGCATGCGCAGGTAATGGCGGCCAACGGCGATCCACGGCGTATCTGTTTCGAGTTGACCGAAGACTCCATGGAGGCGCAGGAAAGCAACTATTACGCGGGCGCATGCCGGTTGCGCATGCACGGCTTTGGCCTGGCCCAGGATGATTTCAGCAGCGGCTTCAGTTCCTTCTACAGACTGGTGGCGACACCCTTCACGGAGCTGAAGCTGGACCGGTCCATGGTCAAGGACGCCATCATGATCGATGCCTTCCGTGCCGCCCTATCGAGCGTGGTGCAGCTTGGGCGCAAGATGGGCCTGACCGTTGTGGCAGAAGGCGTGGAGACCGAAGCCCAACTGCGGCTGCTCCAGGAGTGTGGCTGCCACAGAGCGCAAGGCTTCCTGATATCGCCCGCCATCCGGCAAGACGCCATCGTCCGCTTCTTCTCCGCCAGCTGATACGGCGCATGGCCCTGCCGCCTGCCGTCACTTACGGTTGCCTGTCGTCGTTTTGACCTTTGAACGGAAGCGGATCGCGCTGATTTGTGGCGATCCGTGGTGTGGCCTTCCCCTTGGCGCTGTCGCTGGCGTTTTCGCCGTGGCTTCTGCATAAGCAGCCGCACGCCCTGCCTTTCCTGACCGCCTCCCGGCTCTTATCCGCCACAACAAGGCCTTGCCTCATGAACCGCCCTGAACGCTTCGCCGCGGCCGCCCCGCCAGCCATCCTTGCGCCTCGCTCAAGTGCCAGCCCCAACGGCATAGCGAAACGCAAGCCCGGCATGACGGCCACTTGCGCGCTGTTATGTAGCGCCCGCAACACGGACCACCGCCCGGAAACCCGCGGCACAGCGCGCCCTGACGTCGCCGGAGAGGCCAGGGCGCAGACAGAGATCTGATGGAATTCCGGCCTGTGAACCTGGGGATGGAAAGTGTCAACAAATGTAAAAATTAGGACTTGTCCTATTAAGTCCTGAAAATTTCGTACATGTCCTATGTATCTCGGACCAGGAATCGTAGAAGATACCCATATTGCAACTCCACACGCCACCATCGCTATAGGGGATAACCAGACAATCAGCAAACAAAGGGGCCATGGTTAATATGCGTAAGTTAAATATAAACGTGGCGATAGCCGACGATACTCCATTGATACTGGATGGCTTGAAATGCGCACTAAATTCAATTTCGACGATCAATGTCGTAGCGTCATGCGAATCGGCAGCTGAACTCTTCAGTACTTTATCCGACGTCAATTGCGATGTTATCGTAACCAATTACTCCATTCGTGGAGGAGAATCCGGAGATGGGCTGTCTTATATATCCCGCCTTCGCCGCCTTCACCCAAATGCAAAGATTGTTGTACTGACCAGGTACAAGCAGCCCGCCATCATCAAGTCTGTTTTGGCCCTTGGCGTCTCCGCCATCGTGGGTCGGCATGATGATGCAACAGAGGTAATCACTGCCATTCATGTCAGCGCTTCAGGCGGGGAATATATTTCTCCACGGGTCCGCCTGGCGCTAGCGTGCCTGCAGTCCAGCATCGATCGGTCACAACCGCTCTCGGCCCGCGAAACCGAGGTGATGCGCCTGTATATATCGGGCTTGACCGTCGGTGAAATCGCAGTCCTTCTCAAGAAGGGCAAGCAGACAATCAGCTGCCAAAAGATGAGCGCCATGCGAAAGCTCGGAATAAAGAGCAATGTTGATCTCATCAAGTATGGCAATGACATTAGTCATAGCCAGCATTGATGAACCGCATTCGCAGCGGCACCCCGCCATCTTCTGGCTGGCTTCCCTGATACCGGGTCGCCCACAGTACCGGCTGTGAGCCACTCAGTACCGAGGTAATCACTCATGAACGAGTGTGCGGCCTCGACCCTTGCATGAATGCAAGGCCATTCGCTCGCGATATTGCTGAGTGGCCATGCATATCAGGCAACCCTTGCAACTTACTTTTAACAACCTCTAAGAGGAAACTGAAAATGAAATCGAAAATCCTGGCAATCACCCTGGCAACTGCTGGCCTGATGACCGCAGCTGGCTCGGCGCAAGCTGCTGACGGTACGATCAACTTCACCGGCAGCGTGATCGCCTCCACCTGCAAGATCAACGCCGGCACCAACGACCTGGCCGTGGCTCTGCCGCGCGTGGGTACCAACACGCTGTCCAAGGCAGGCGCCACCGCCGGCCGCACGCCGTTCGTCCTCGCGCTGACGGGCTGCTCCGTCGCCAAGGATGCACCCACCAAGGTCGCCGTTTCCTTCGAACCGGGCACCAGCGTCAACGCCGACACCGGCCGCCTGAAGCTGCAAGGCGCCGACGCCGCAACCAACGTGGAAATCGGCATCCTGAACGATCAGTCCGCGCCGATCAAGGTGGGTGCAGCCAGCACCGACCAGAACTCGCAGGTCGTGGCCATCGATGGCACCACCGGCGCCGCAAAGATGAGCTACGCCGCCGAATACACGGCAACCGGCGTGGCAACCGCGGGTACCGCGAACTCGTTCGTGCAATACACCCTGATGTACCCGTAAGCGCGAGGACGAGTCTCTGGTCTCCGGGGATTGACGTACGAGCTTGCAAGCCGTCTGGCCGGCCCCGGCCAGCGGCTTGCGACAGGAGGTAACAACGCAAAGGATACTTATATGACACTCAGCATTCCGAAGTCGAAGTTATCAAGGGCGATGGCAATCGTTTCCGCCTCGATTGTGTCCGCGTCGATCGCGACATCGGCCGCCGCAGCCGTCGTTGTGTCAGGCACGCGCGTCATCTTTCCCGCGGAAGAGCGCGAGGTGACCATCAAGGTCACCAATGATGGCCGCATCCCTTCCCTGGTCCAGACCTGGATCGATACCGGGAACGAAAATGAATCCCCGGACAAGATCGACGTGCCGTTCACGCTCACGCCGACCATGTTCCGCGTCGAGCCCGGCAAAGGCCAGACCCTGCGCATCATCTATACGAATGAGCCGTTGCCGACCGACAAGGAGTCGCTGTTCTGGCTCAACGTGCTGGACGTCCCCCCGAAGCCAGCCGCTGAAGACGATCGCAATCGTCTCCAGGTTGCCTTTCGCACGCGGATCAAGCTGATGTACCGGCCGGCCGGACTGCCGGGTAAAGCCGAGGAAGCCCCGGCACGGCTCAAGTGGCAAATAGCCAGGGGCCCGGAAGCCAACCAGTATGTCCTGAAAGCCGTCAACCCAAGCCCTTATGTCGTCAGCCTCGGCAGTGTCCAGCTGAAGATGGGTGGAAAGACGTTCGATGCAGGCATGGGCCATGTGCGCCCCGGCGCCTCGCAGACGTTTCCGATCAACGGGCTGGAATCGCCGCCCGCCGCGGATGCGACGGTCGAGTTCAGCAGCATCGACGACTGGGGCGGCAACAA
This sequence comes from Cupriavidus sp. UME77, assembly GCF_014170355.1. Classification (NCBI taxonomy): domain Bacteria; kingdom Pseudomonadati; phylum Pseudomonadota; class Betaproteobacteria; order Burkholderiales; family Burkholderiaceae; genus Cupriavidus; species Cupriavidus sp. UME77. The sequence continues at coordinate 8,421 of NZ_LZZU01000033.1, read as the reverse complement.
TAATACGCAAGTGCCCGTCGCCATCGACCCACGGCACTAGCCTGTCCTGCTAGCACGGTCAGCGCCGTCAGCGCGGTTAGCGCGGCAAGCGCATCCCGACCAGCTTCACTGCTGGCTCAACAGAAATCTCACACAAGTAAGCGTCGCGCATCCGTGCGCCACGCATCAATGTCGGGCGGCAAGGTCGGACCGTAGAGCCGATGGCCTGGTCCGATCCATGATCGCCTGATGATCTACTTCCGGAGTGTTTTCCATGCCGCCGATTCAGCGTCCGAATTCCGATATTGGCCACACGCCGCAGTTACGGCCAATATGCGCTTTGCTCCTGACCAGCCTGGCCGGTTGGCAGAGCAATGCGAACGCGGATGGTGGCACGCCGGAGCCGTTCCAGATCGCGCAGATCCAGTCCAAGCCACTTGAGTTCGAGGGCGGTTTCCTCAACAACAGCGGCGGCACCGTGGATCTGTCGAAGTTCCAGCGCAGCGATATCGTCCCGCCTGGCACGTACAGCGTCGATGTCTACGTCGACCAGAACTGGGTGGGTCGCGCCAGCGTGCCGTTCAAGGCCGTGCCCGGCTCAGCGGATGCCCAGCCCTGCTTCAGTGAAGCGCTGTTCAAGCAGGCCGGGGTCAATCTCGGCAAGCTGCCTCACCATGTAAAGGCCTCCTTCGCCGAGCCGGGTGGCTGCGTGCGCCTCGGGCAAGCCATTCCGGACGCCAGCTCCAGTTTCGACTTCGGCGAGCAGCGCCTCACTCTCAGCATTCCGCAGATTTCGCTGATCCGTAACGCCCGCGGCTACGTGAGCCCCGACCAGTGGGATGCCGGCGTCCCCGTCGGCATGGTCGGCTACAACGCCAACGTCTACAGCACCAAGAGCCAGGGCAGCCACGCGCAGACCCAGGGGTACCTGGGCCTGAACGTGGGCGCCAACCTGGGGAGCTGGCATTTCCGTCACGACGGGTCGTACAGCCTGGATGACAAAGGACGCCAGAAGTACCAGAACGTAGCCACGTATCTGCAGCGGAGCCTGCCGTCGCTGTCGTCGCAGCTCGTCATCGGCGAGTCCTACACCTCCGGCGATCTGTTCGATTCCACCCAGTTCCGCGGGGTGCGCATCTCCACGGACGACCGGATGCTGCCGGATTCGCAGCGCGGCTACGCGCCGGTCGTGCGCGGCGTGGCCAACAGCAACGCGAAAGTCTCGATTTCGCAGAACGGTGTCAAGCTCTACGAGACCACGGTGGCGCCGGGTGCGTTCGAAATCGACGACCTCTACCCTACCGGGTACGGCGGCGACCTGCGGGTTTCCGTCACGGAAGCGGACGGCTCCGTGCATTCGTTCACCGTGCCGTATGCGGCCGTGCCGCTGTCGCTGCGTCCTGGCACCAGCCGCTACAGCGTGGTGGCGGGTGCGGTGCGCAACCAGCAGAGCTCGAAGAACCCGCTCTTCACCCAGGGCACCTGGCAGCGCGGCTTCACCAACCTGCTGACCGGCTACGGCGGTATCACCGTGGCCGAAGGCTACGTGTCCGTGATGGCCGGCGGCGTACTCAATACCTCGTTTGGCGCGCTCGGCGGCGACATTACGCAGGCCCGCACCTCGATCCCGGGCGTGAAGCGCTTCGACGGCTCCAGCGTACGGGTGAGCTATGCAAAGAACGTGGTGGCGACCGGCACCAACGTCTCGATCGCGGCTTACCGCTATTCGACGGCCGGCTACTTCGGGCTCAACGACGCCATGCTCGCCCGCGAGCAGGCCGAGCGCGGCCTGTCCATCGACACGATCTACCGGCAGCGCAATCGTGCGTCGCTGACGCTCAACCAGCGGCTCGGCGAGCGCGGCGGCAACATCAATGCCACCGCGTCCACGGCAACGTACTGGAACCGCAGCGGCTCGGACGTCAGCTATTCGGTGGGCTACAGCAACGCCTACAAGAATCTTGGCTACAGCGTATCCGCCACCCGCCAGCGCAACTCCGGCGGGCAGATGAGCACGCTGTACTACGTCGGCCTGACGATTCCGCTGGGCGGCAAGTCGCCGGTGACGATGACCGGGAACATGCTGCACGATACCGCCGGGCGCACCCAGCTGCAGACGTCGGTCTCCGGCGCATCCGGGGTGGACAACAATTTCTCCTACGGCCTGAACGCCAATCACGCGAACGGCAACGGCAGTTCGACGACCAATGGCGGCGCCAACGTGATGTATCGCGCCCCGAATGCCGAACTCAGCGCCAGCGTCAGCGGGGGCGCAGATTACCAGCAGGCCTCCGTGTCCGCACGTGGCGCCATGGTAGCGCATCCGGGCGGCGTCACGCTGTCGCAGCCGCTGTCGGAAACGTTTGCGATTGTCGAAGCACCGGGAGCGGAAGGCGCGCGGGTGACCAACGCGTCGGGCGTGCGGATCGATAGCCGAGGCTACGCGATCGTGCCGTACCTCACGCCGTTCAATATGAACATGGTCGAGCTGGACCCGAAGGGCTTGTCGACCGATGTGGAACTCAAGGAAACGAGCCAGCGCGTGGCGCCGCTGGCGGGATCCGTCCCGATGCTGAAGTTTGCCACCGAGTCCGGGCGCTCCGCGCTGATCCAGCCCCGGCGGCCGGATGGCAGGCCGCTCCCGTTTGGCGCCACCGTGGTCAACGAGCAAGGCAAGGAAGTCGGCTCCGTCGGCCAGATGGGCAAGATCTTCGCGCGCGGCCTGGAGTCGCAGGGCGAACTGACCGTCAGGTGGGGCAAGGACGAATCGTCGGTTTGCCACGTCCCCTACACCCTGCCGGAGCGAAAGAAAAAAGCGGGGCTGCAGCCGCTGCAGCGCATCGACGCAGCCTGCGCCGATGGCGCGCCGCGTCCGAACTACGCGTCGAATCAGCCGCGTCGATAAAGAAAGGACCGGACACGCGGCGCGACACTTGCGCACCGCAGATTTTGCGAAAGAGAGCAGGAGCAAACAAGATGAATCTCCCGAACGATCCAGACATGGATCAGAGGAACACCGTTTCCCGCCGCAAGGCCATGCTTGGCTTTGCAGCAGCCAGTTCTTTATTTCTTCATCTTTCGGCAGCGCAGGCGGGTCCTTGTACGGTATTCGCCGGCGGTCAGTACGTCGACTACCTGAGGGTCGATCTTCCCGCTTGGGACTCCGCCACGTTTGATCCTAACGTTCCCGACGGGACGGTTGTCTTTTCCGGTACGGGGCAAGCAACGGGCCTAGCCGGCAAGGTCGAATGTCCCACCTACTTAGAAGCCAGCTATGATGGCAAGGGGCCCGTGGGGCGCTTTAACACTTATGCCACGTCGGTTGCTGGTATAGGTGTGCGCATCAAGGGCGGCGCTGTCCCGGACCAATGGTGGCCGAACGGATTCACCTGGACGGTAAACGGGGTCAACTTCAAAGGCGGCGGAGACTTCACCGTGGAACTGGTCAAAACCGGCCGGATTACAGCGGCGGGGGCACTGACTGGCGAAATCGGCACGACGACGCTGGTCAATCAACAGAACCAGGTAATCCGGCGCATCTTCATCACCGGCTCGCTCCCCATCAGGCCGCTGGTGCCGACATGCAAGGTGACAACGCCCTCCGTCGCAGTGCCGCTTGGCTCGATTCCGACCTACGCGTTCAAGGCCGTTGGCACGAAGACCGAACTCAGGCCGTTCGAGATCCGGCTGCAGTGCTCGGGAGGCTCGCAGGGCACGGCCACGCGGATGTATATGACGATGACGGACGCCAGCGACCCGTCGAATCGATCCAGCGTGCTGACCCTGTCGTCGAATTCCAAGGCGACGGGCGTCGGCATTCGGATTCTGCGCGGCAGCGACGATAGCGTGGTCTGGTTTGGCGCCGATTCTTCCGCGAGCAACAATCAAAATCAGTGGTTCATTGGCGAGTACGGCAATAACACCGTGACGATCCCGCTCAAGGCACAGTACTACCAGAGGGCAGCGCAGGTGACACCGGGACCGGCGAATGGTCTCGCTACGTTCACGATGAGTTACCAGTAATCACGGCAAGGGGACGTTGACGGCGGCACTGCCAACGGTCTCGCCCTACCGCCCTACCGCTCACAATGCCTCAATAGCCACTTGAAAACCTATCGATTGAGGGTGCCTTGCCCGCTGGCGGCATCGACCTGCCCTCGATACGCTAACGACGAAACGTAGCCTCGTCATCCATACACATCGGGAAGCTCGCACGCGCAGGATGCCGCGCGACGCGTGAGCAACGAAAAATTTATGAATTGAAAGAAATGTGGGGAAAACAAGATGAGCTATCCGGATACTAAAAGGAGTGTCGCTGGATTGTACGCGTACACGAAGAGACTGTTGAAATGGCTTCTGCCATTGGTGGCTATTTTGCCGGCGACAGCCAAGGCCGCGGACGACTGTCTTCGAACCTGGATCGGCGGGCTTAATCTGTTTTTACCAGCCAACCTCAACGAATCGGCGGACAAATTCCAGCCAGGAATTCTCTTTCCATCGACGGCGCCTGCTTCAGAGTTTCTTGTCGCGTTCAACTATGGTCCTCAATGCGCGGAAAAGTACGTCAAGAGTATAATTATTAATCCGTATGGGAATGTGGTTAGCGGGGTGACTTATACGGATGGAGGCCAGACTTACCCCGTCTATGCAACAGAGGTACCTGGAGTCGGCTATGCATTTGGCGTGAGTCTATCAAGTAAAGGCCCATGGACCCCGGTTAAACCCGGGACAACGGAGATATTTTCCGGATCTTCTCCTACTCTAACCGTTTACCAACGGGCTAGCCTGGTTGCAATAGGACGCGTTGCCACGGGCAAGTACACCATTCCAGAACAGAAGATGTCCTTAGTTAGGTCGACCCTTGGAAATGGCACCACTGTTAACGATATGGGCTATTTCAGGAGCGTGGGAACGTTCAACGTGACGGCGCGCGGGTGCACGGTGACATCCGGAGCAACCAATGCCGTCGTGTTGCCCGCCTTGGTAACACATAGCCTGAAGGAGGTCGGCGCGGTGTCGAATGCATCGGCATCCTTCTCCATTGGAGTGAATTGCGACGCCAACGTGGAGCTGTACGCAACACTCACGGACGCCTCGAATCCGGCCAATACCAGCGACACGCTGACGCTGGCCGGCAATTCCACCGCCACTGGCGTGGGCATTCAAATATTCCGCTCGGGCCAAACGACAGCACAGCGGCTCGGACCGGATTCGTCGGCGAAGGGAAACACCAACCAATGGTATGTCGGTGGCACATCGGCGTCGAACGGCACCATCATCGTTCCCCTGACCGCAAAATATGTGAAGACCGAACCGACCATGAAGCCTGGCACGGTGAGCGCGATCGGAACGATTACGTTCTCATATCAATAGCGCCGACCGGTTTTCAAAAGTCCAGACCGCAGCGCAGGTGACGCCGGGACCGGCGAATGGTCTCGCTACGTTCACGATGAGTTACCAGTAATCACGGCAAGGGGACGTTGACGGCGGCACTGCCAACGGTCTCGCCCTACCGCCCTACCGCCCTACCGCCCTACCGCTCACAATGCCTCAATAGCCACTTGAAAACCTATCGATTGAGGGCGCCTTGCCCGCTGGCGGCATCGACCTGCCCTCGATACGCTAACGACGACACGTAGCCTCGTCGACGGCACGCGTTTTAGTACTCGTCCCATTCTAAACGACCTCCAATCTCGATATCCTAGCTACTTCAGGATACTTCCTGACGCATTGTCGCTGGCACTTGCACCATGCCGCTTCAGGCTATGGCCGTCGCAAGGCCGCGGGATGCGGGCGGCAAACAGCGCACTGAAGAACCCATCCATCTTTCAGCCCCAGGGACGATCAAAGTGACGGCGCGTGGATATATGTCGGCCACTCGTCGGCGTCTGGGGGGCTAGAAATCCGCGTCATCCCTACACATCGGGAAGCTCGCACGCGCAGGATGCCGCGCGACGCGTGAGCAACGAAAAATTTACGAATTGAAAGAAATGTGGGGAAAACAAGATGAGCTATCCGGATACTAAAAGGAGTGTCGCTGGATTGTACGCGTACACGAAGAGACTGTTGAAATGGCTTCTGCCGCTGCTGTTTATCTTCCCGGCAGCAGTCCACGCACAGTCTGGTTGCTCTGCAACTGGGCCTGAGTATCTTACGCTAACTGTACCGAGCAGTCTTAGCAGCGGGGCGGACGCTTACCGACCAGGGACCATGCTGCCATCATCGTCGCCCGTTATAGCACGGAGTGCCCTTTACATTTACGATTGGTGCGTTCCTGCTCCCAGCATTAAAACTGTAGTGTATGAGCCGAAAGGGAAAGTGGTCAGCGGGGCGACCTATACGGAAAACGGTCAGACTTATTCCATCTTTGAAACAGGTGCCCCGGGAATCGGTTATGTTCTTGGCGGGCGTGCCGCCACCGCCAGCCCCACCCCTCCCGCCTCTTCAGCATGGGTTCCGATTGGTCCTGGCCCAACGGTGGTATACACCGGGAATGCGAATGTCATGAGGATGGAGCATCGGATTATCCTGGTTGTTTCAGGACGCCTTGTCTCTGGCTCTTATACCATTCCGATTCAGGCGATGGCCGACGTAAGGCCGCTGGATGCAGCCGGTAAACAGCTCAATTCAGATACCCCCGCTCTTCAAGTCTCGGGGCCGATCAACGTGACGACGCGTGGATGCAAGGTGACATCCGGAGCGACCAATGCCGTCGCCTTGCCCACCTTGATATCCCATAGCCTGCAGTCGGTCGGCGCGGTGTCGGACGTATCGGCGTCCTTCTCCATTGGGGTGAATTGCGATGGCAATGTGGGGCTGTACGCGACACTCACGGATGCATCGAATCCGACCAATACCAGCAATGCGCTGACGTTGGCCGGCAGTTCCACCGCAACCGGCGTTGGCATTCAAATGTTCCGCTCAGGCGCGACGACGCCGCTGGGGCTCGGTCCGGATTCGTCGGCGAAGGGAAACACCAACCAATGGTCTGTAGGCCGCTCGTCGGCGTCGGGGGGCAACATCAACATTCCCCTGACGGCAAAATATGTGAAGACCGAGCCGACCATCAAACCAGGGACGGTCAAGGCGCGCAGCACGATCACGTTCTCGTATCAATAGCGTCAACCGGTTCTCGAAAGCGATGCGCTGGCTTTTTGGACTGGCGCAGTAAACCCTGAGGAGATCGTAGTGCCACGAAAGACCTCCGTTGATCAGAGAAGCGCGGTTTGCCGCCGCAAGGCCATGCTTGGCTTTGCGGCAGCCGGCTTTTTATCTCTTCATCTTTTGGCGGCACAGGCGGCCTGCACGATAACGTCAGCGCCAGCAGCGATAGCGTGGTCTGGTTTGGCGCCGATTCTTCCGCGAGCAACAATCACAATCAGTGGTTCATTGGCGAGTACGGCAATAACACCGTGACGATCCCGTTCAAGGCACAGTACTACCAGAGGGCAGCGCAGGTGACACCGGGATCGGCGAACGGTCTCGCTACGTTCACGATGAGTTACCAGTAATCACGGCAAGGGGACGTTGACGGCGGCACTGCCAACGGTCTCGCCCTACCGCCCCACCGCTCACAATGCCTCAATAGCCACTTGAAAACCTATCGATTGAGGGTGCCTTGCCCGCTGGCGGCATCGACCCGCCCTCGATGCGCTAACGACGAAACGTAGCGTCGTCGACGGCACGCGTTTTAGTACTTGTCCTATTCTAAACGACCTCCAATCTCGATATCCTAGCTACTTCAGGATACTTCCTGACGCATTGTCGCTGGCACTTGCACCGTGCCGCCTCAGGCTATGGCCGTCGCAAGGCCGCGGCGGGCGGGCGGTAGACAGCGCACTGAAGAACCCATCCATCTTTCAGCCCCAGGGACGATCAAAGTGACGGCGCGTGGATGTACGTCGGCCACTCGTCGGCGTCTGGGGAACCAGAAATCCGCGTCATCCGTACACATCGGGGAGCTCGGACGCTCAGGATGCCGCGCGACGCTTGAGCAACGCCAAATTTATGAAATGAAAGAAATGCGGGGGAAACAGGATGAGTTATCCGGAAACGAAAAGGAGTGCCGCTGGATCGTACACGTACACAAAGAGACTGTTGAAATGGCTTCTGTCGCTGGTGCTTATATTCCCGGCGGTAGCCCACGCACAATCATGCTCCTCAAATCGGCCTCCCACGCCTACGCTAACTGTACCGAGCAGTCTTAGCAGCGGGGCAGACGCTTACCGACCAGGGACCATTCTGCCAGGATCGTCGCCCGTTATATCATGGAGTGGCTATTACACGTTCGATGGGTGCGTTCCTTATCGCGCCATTAAAACTGTAGTGTATGAACCGAAAGGGAAGGTGGTCAGCGGGGTGACCTATACGGAAAACGGTCAGATCTACCCCATCTTTGAAACAGGTGTACCGGGAATCGGTTATGTTTATGGCGGGCGTGCC
>NZ_LZZU01000032.1:0-269642 GCF_014170355.1 Cupriavidus sp. UME77 | reverse complement strand
GGGCAGGGCGGGGCCGCGCTTCGCACCGGACGCGCCTTGCCCCCCGGATCAGCGTGCGCGGGGCGCCAGGCTCAGCGGGGTTGGCTGCGTCAGCACTTCCGGGCGCAGGATCTGGTCGAGTTCCTCCCGGGTCAGCAAGCCCTTTTGCAGCACGATCTCGTACACGCTGCCGCCGGTGGCATGGGCCTCCTGCGCCACGGCGGTGGCATTGGCATATCCGATGTAAGGGTTCAGGGCCGTCACGATGCCGATGGAGTTCTCGACCGTGGCCCGCAGGCGCTCTTCGTTGGCGGTGATGCCGTTGACGCAGCGCTCGGCCAGCGTCAGGCAGCCGTTGCGCAGATGGCTCACGCTCTTGAACAGGCTGTGCGCGATGATCGGCTCGAAGGCATTGAGCTGCAGCTGGCCGGCTTCGGCCGCGAAGCTGACCGTGATGTCGTTGCCGATGACCTCGAACGCGATCTGGTTGACCACCTCCGGGATGACCGGATTCACCTTGCCGGGCATGATGCTGGACCCTGCCTGCATGGCCGGCAGGTTGATCTCGCCCAGGCCGGCGCGCGGGCCGCTGGACAGCAGCCGCAGGTCGTTGCAGGTCTTGGAGAGCTTGACCGCCACGCGCTTGAGCACGCCGGAGAGCTGCACAAAGGCGCCGCAATCCTGCGTGGCCTCGATCAGGTTCGGCGCGGTCATCAGCGGAATGCTGGTGATCTCCTTGAGCCGCTTGAGGATCAGCGGCGCGTAGTCCGGGTGCGCGGTAATGCCGGTGCCGATGGCGGTGGCACCCATGTTGATCTCGCAGATCAGCAGGGCGGCCTCGCGCAGCCGTTCCTCGTCCTCGCCTAGCATCACGGCGTAGGTGCTGAACTCCTGGCCCAGCGTCATCGGCACGGCGTCCTGCAGCTGGGTGCGGCCCATTTTCAGGACATGCCTGAACTCTTCGGCCTTGCGCTCGAAGGCGCGCCGCAGCACGCCCATGGCATCCACCAGGCCCAGGATGCCGAACCAGGTGGCGATCTTGAGGGCGGACGGGTAGACGTCGTTGGTGCTCTGGCCAATGTTGACCTGCTCGTTCGGGTGCAGGTACTGGTACTCGCCCTTGTTGTGCCCCATCAGTTCTAGCGCGCGGTTGGCGATGACTTCGTTGGCGTTCATGTTGGTCGAGGTGCCGGCGCCGCCCTGGATCACGTCGACGACAAACTGATCGTGCAGCTTGCCGCCAAGCAGTTCCGCGCAGGCGGCGACAATGGCGTCGCAGCGGGGCTCGTCGAGCAGGCCCAGTTCGTGATTGGCCAGCGCGGCTGCCTGCTTGATGCAAGCCAGGGCCTTGATGAGCTCGGGGTAGATGGAGATGGGGGTGCCGGTGATCGGGAAGTTCTCTACCGCGCGCAGGGTGTGCACACCGTAGTAGGCATCGGCCGGGACCTCGCGATCGCCCAGGAGGTCATGTTCGGTTCTAAAGGTTCCAGCGGTCATTGCATTGCTCCTCGCAAATTTGCATCAGGGAGGAGTTGACTTTAGGTAATCCGCCGGCAGGTAGCGACCATGATGCGAATTTGTCATGGCGCGGCGCGAATTACTCATGCGGCCCCCGCGCTACCGGTAAGGCGCCCGGAGCGGCTGGAGCGCGGCGGGCGCAGGCCTCGCGGGGTGATGCTTTTTCCGCATACTTCGCCGCGAATTTTGCATCGCCCTATCAGGGCTTATACGGATACGGGCGCTTTTGGGTTGCCGTATCATCGCCCGCTCACCACCCATTATCACCATTTGGCGGGCACTTACCCAGCGCCTGATTCCAATGCATGGAGAACACCATGAAGCGTTTTGCACGTCTTAACACCCTCAGCGCCTTGCTGCTTGCCGCCAGCCTGACCGCCGGCGTTGCCCATGCCCAGCTTGCTCCTTCCGCCCCTGCCGCCGGCGCGCCGACACAGGCCAGCGAAGCCCGCAAGGCCAATATCGTGATCATCGGCACCGGCGGCACCATTGCCGGCGCGGGCGCTGCCGCCACCAATACCGCCGCCTACCAGTCGGCCGTGGTGCCGGTGGACAAGATCATCGCCTCGGTGCCGGAGATCTCCAAGATTGCCAACGTCAAAGGCGAGCAGGTCTTCCAGATCGGCTCTGAGAGCTTCAACAACGAGCGCCTGCTCAAGCTTGGCAAGCGTGTCTCGGAGCTGCTCAAGCAGCCGGACGTGGACGGCATCGTGATCACCCACGGCACCGACACCATCGAGGAAACCACCTACTTCCTCAACCTCACGCTCAAGAGCGACAAGCCGGTCGTGGTGGTGGGATCGATGCGTCCGGGCACGGCGCTGGGCGCGGACGGCGCGCTTAACCTGTACGACGCGGTGCTGGTGGCGTCCAGCCCGGAGTCCAGAGGCAAGGGCACGCTGGCGGTGCTGAACGACGAGATCCACACCGGGCGCGACGTCACCAAGACCAACACCTTCAAGATCGAGACCTTCCGCTCGCCGTTCGGCCCGCTGGGCTACGTGGTGGAAGGCCGCACGCTGTACTACCGCCTGCCGGCCCGCCCGCACACCATGCAGACCGAATGGGACATCGACAAGATCGACAAGCTGCCTGAAGTGGCCGTGGTGTACGCCTACGGCAACGTCAATCCGGCCAGCATCGATGCCGCGGTGAAGAATGGCGCCAAGGCCATCGTCTATGCCGCCACCGGCAATGGCAGCGTGGGCGACTACATGGTCGAGCCGCTCAAGGCCGCCCGCGCCAAGGGCGTGCAGATCGTGCGTGCCTCGCGCACCGGCAGCGGCGTGGTGGTCCGCAACGCCGAGCAGCCGGACGACAAGTACGACTGGCTGGTCACCGACGACCAGCTGCCGCAGAAGGCACGCATCCTGATGGCGCTGGCACTGACCAAGACCAACGACACCAAGGAACTGCAGAAGATCTTCTGGAAGTACTGAGCAAGCACTGAGCGAGCATCAGTCGGGTACTCGGCGCCTTGCGCTTGTCCGCGTGAGGCCGGGGAGGGATGTTGCAATTTCGGAATAATGTGGCGCAGAATTTGCACGGTGCTATCGGCTTTCACCGTTTTTTGCAGCGCCGTGCTGCCGTATGATGTGCCAGAGACAGCGCGTCCCCCCTGATGTTGAGTACATTCCAATATGGAAACCAAGTGGCTTGAAGACTTCCTGTGCTTGGCTGAAACGCGCAGTTTTTCGCGCGCGGCAGCCGACCGGCATATCACCCAGTCGGCGTTCAGCCGGCGCATCATGGCCCTTGAGGAGTGGCTGGGCGTCAGTCTGGTTGACCGCAGCGTGCATCCGGCAATGCTGACCACGGCAGGCTGGCTGTTCCGCCGGCTGGCCGCCGACCTGTTGCGTGACGCTTATGCCGCACGCGCGCTGCTGAGCAGCCGCCAGCCCCTTGCCGAGAGCGACAAGGTCATCCGCTTCTCGGTGGCGCACACCCTGGTCTTTACCTTCTTCCCGTCCTGGCTCAAGTACCTGCACGAGCGTTTCGGCTCGTTGAGCGCCTGCGTGCATGCGGTGAACGTGCCGGAAGGCGTGCAGCAACTGGTGGATGACGATTGCGACATCCTGCTGGGCTACCACCATCAGCAACTGCCGATCCTGCTTGACCCGAACGGCTTTCCGTTCCTGATGCTGGGCGTCGAGCGGATCCTGCCGTTCTCGGCGCCGGACAAGCAAGGGCAGCCGATCTTCCGGCTGCCGGGCACGAGCGCCAATCCCTTGCCCTTCATGGCCTACTCATCCGGCGCGTTCCTTGGCAACGTGGTCGAGATGATCCTGCTCAATGCGCCGGAGCCCTACGGGCTGCAGCGCTGCTTCGAGACCCATATGTCGGAGGCCCTGAAGGCCATGGTCGTGGCCGGGCACGGGGTGGGCTGGTTGCCGGAGAGCTGCGTCAGCGACGAGATCAAAGAGGGCAAGCTGGTGTTGGCGGGGCCTGCTTCATGGGCAACCAGCCTCGATATCCGCCTGTACCGCTCGGCGGCCAGCCCGAAGCCGCTGGTCGATGAGCTGTGGTCCTTTATCAGCCACGTGCGGGACCCGCAGTTGATGCTGATGGGCAAGACCGCGGAATCGAGCGACTGCGGGATGCCGTAAGGCGAGGTCCCGGGCCACGGTGGTTGGCGGCTCTTTTCCACGACGACGTATCGCACGTCGGCAATTCTCTTCTTTGCCTTCTTCAGGCGTTCGCGAACCTGTTCCCAGCGGGGTCGTTGCTCTGGTATGCGTGCGTGCACGGCTTGCGCCGCTGGCCGACGGACGCCGTTTTTGAGCGGGAAAACCTCTGCGCAAGGTATCATTCGTTCCCGGTGAATACTCAGGTCACGCGCTGGAGTGGTGCAAGTACGGCGCACGCCACTCATCAGGCCAAGGATGTTCCGGTTGAGGCTCGCCAGCGCTTTTGTGATCCTGGCGCTGCTTCAAATATGTGGCCTGTTCAGCGGTTGCCCGGTGGCCGATTTCGCCACCAAGCCGCATGTCGGCTATGGCCGCCCCCGGGTTTTTGCCGCTCATACCAAGTGACGGAGCGCCGGCCACCGCCGAAGGCCGCTTCGCTCGACGCGCGACGCATGCAGGCTTGCTGCATGCGCCGCTATTCATAGCCTGCTTGTCGCCAGAACTGGCGCCCGCCGGTTCGCATGCTTGCGAACCACCAGATGAAAGTTTCCTGATGTTTGGATTTCTCCGTAGCTACTTTTCCAACGATCTCGCGATCGACCTCGGCACTGCCAACACCCTGATCTACATGCGCGACAAGGGCATCGTCCTCGATGAGCCCTCGGTGGTCGCGATTCGCCAGCAGGGCGGCCCCAATCCCAGGAAGACCATCGAGGCGGTGGGCAAGGAAGCCAAGCAGATGCTGGGCAAGGTACCTGGAAACATCGAGGCCATCCGCCCGATGAAAGACGGCGTGATCGCCGACTTCCGGGTCACCGAGCAGATGCTCAAGCAGTTCATCAAGATGGTGCACGACACCAAGCTGCTGCGGCCATCACCCCGCATGATCATCTGCGTGCCGTGCGGCTCGACCCAGGTCGAGCGCCGCGCCATCCGCGAATCCGCGCTGGCCGCCGGCGCCAGCCAGGTCTACCTGATCGAGGAGCCCATGGCGGCCGCGCTCGGCGCGGGGCTGCCGGTGTCGGAGCCGTCCGGCTCGATGGTGGTGGATGTCGGCGGCGGCACCACCGAGGTCGGCGTGATCTCGCTGGGCGGCATGGTCTACAAGGGTTCCATCCGCGTGGGCGGGGACCGGTTCGACGAGGCCATCGTCAACTACATCCGACGCAACTACGGCATGTTGATTGGCGAGCAGACTGCCGAGGCCATCAAGAAGACAATCGGCTCGGCTTTCCCGGGTTCCGACGTCCGCGAAATGGAGGTCAAGGGCCGCAACCTGTCAGAAGGCATCCCGCGCGCGTTCACGGTATCGTCCAACGAAATCCTGGAAGCGCTGACCGAACCACTTAACCAGATCGTGTCGGCGGTCAAGATCGCGCTGGAGCAGACCCCGCCGGAACTCGGCGCCGATATTGCCGAGCGCGGCATGATGCTCACCGGTGGCGGCGCGCTGCTGAGCGACCTGGATCGCCTGCTGGCCGAGGAAACCGGCCTGCCGGTCCTGGTGGCCGATGATCCGCTGACGTGCGTGGTGCGGGGCGCGGGCATGGCGCTCGATCGCATGGACAAGCTTGGCAGCTTCTTCTCCTACGAGTAACGGCTCGCAGGTCGCAACGAAGAAGGCGGCTGACAAACCTGAAGCACTAGCCTGAGCCGCAGGGCGGGCCAAAGCCGCGCGCCATGACGACGGCTGTCTCTCCCTCGCCCCTCAGGGGGAGAGGGCCGGGGAGAGCTGTGGCTTAGCTAGGAGCCACTAGAAGCGAAGCCCGTGGTGTTTTACAGCACGACGGCGTAGCGAGCGCCCGCCCTCTCCCCCCGCCCCTCTCCCGCATGCGGGAGAGGGGCGCACGGCAACGCAGTCCCGGCGCTTCGAAAGCGCCGAGAGCGCCGATAGAACCAGCAGCACCATTGCGCAACCGCGCTTAATCCCCCAATGCCACTCCCTCGCGGCGCGGGTCGGCGCCGCCGGCCCAGGCCCACGTGCCATCGGGGCGCTGGCGGCGCATGATGGCCTGCGTGCCGCTGGTCATCTCGATCTGCGCGACCTCATGCCCGCGGTCTTTCAGGCCTTGCACCAGGGCCGGGCTGACCAGGCCGGCTTCCAGCTCCGTTGGCCCGTTGCGGCTGCCGAAGTTGGGCATGTTGATGGCCGCCTGCACGTCCATGTTCCAGTCCAGCAGGCCCACCAGTGTCTTGGAGACGTACTCGATGATCTGCGAGCCGCCGGGCGACCCCACGGTTGCGACCAGCTTGCCGCTGTCGCGCTCGAACACCAGCGTGGGCGCCATCGACGAGCGCGGGCGCTTGCCGGGCTGCACGCGGTTGGCGACGGGCTTGCCGTTCTCGCTCGGCACGAAGGAGAAGTCGGTGAGCTGGTTGTTCAGCACGAAGCCGCGCACCATCAGGTGCGAGCCGAAATAGCTCTCCACGGTGGTGGTCATGGAAATCGCGCCGCCGGTGTCATCCACCGCGACGATCTGCGAGGTGGACACGCGCGGCGGCGAGCGGTCCGGCGCCAGCGCGACGGTGACTCCGGGAGGCACGCCGGCCTGCGCCTTGCCCATGCTCCCCTCGCCGATCAAGCTCGCGCGGCTTGCCAGGTAGTCGCGGCTGAGCAGCCCCGCCACGTTGACGGGCACGAAATCCGAGTCCGCCACATAGAGGCCGCGGTCCGCATAGGCCAGGCGCCCGACCTCGGAAAGGGCGTGCACAGCGTCGATGCCCGGCTCGACACCGGCAGGCGTTGCTACCTGTTTCGGCGTGAGCGCGGCAAGCGCGTATTTCGGGTTCCTGGCCTCCAGCGCCTGCAAGGAGCCGAGCATCTGCGCAATCGCGATGCCACCTGACGAAGGCGGCGGCATGCCGCAGATCTTCCAGCGCTTGTAGTCGCTGCAAATGGGCTCGCGCTCCTTGGCGCGGTAATCTTTCAGATCAGCCAGCGAGAGCGAGCCGGGGTTGGCGCTGCCGTTGACCTGCTTGACGATCTCGCTGGCAATCGGGCCGGTATAGAGCACGTTTGGCCCGCGCAGCGCGATCTCGCGCAGCGTCTTGGCCAGCGCCGGATTCTTCAGCATGGTGCCGACCGGCCTGGGTTTGCCGTCCGGCGTCAGGAAGTAGGCTGCCATCTCGGGCGAGGCCGGGAGGAACTTGTCGGCGGCGATCTGCGTATAAAGGCGCGGCGAAATCGGGAAACCCTGCTCTGCCAGCGCGATGGCCGGCTCGAACAGCTTGGCCCAGGGCAGCTTGCCATGCTGGCGGTGCGCCAGTTCCAGCGCGCGCAGCACGCCGGGGGTGCCCACCGAGCGCCCGCCGATCTGCCCTTCGCTGAAGCTCATGGGTTTGCCGTCGGGGCGCATGAAGAGATTCTCGCCGGCGCCGGCGGGCGCGGTCTCGCGGCCGTCATAAGCCTGCACGCGTTTGCCGTCCCAGTACATGATGAAGGCGCCGCCGCCGATGCCGGTGGCTTGCGGCTCGACCAGCGTCAGCACAGCCTGCATGGCAACGGCCGCATCGATGGCCGTGCCGCCCGCGCGCAGAATCTTGCGGCCGGCTTCGGTGGCCAGAGGATTGGCGGCCGCGGCCATGTGCTTGTTGGCGTAAGTGGTCGTCATGCCCTGGCGGTAGCCGGACGAGACTTCCGGTGCCGCGGGCAGGGCGGTTGACGTGGGAGCGGTTGTGGCCGGCTGCGTCGAGGACACCCCGGTTTGCGTCGAGCATGCGCTTAGCAGGGCGAGCGCCAAGGCCAGCGGGCTGCCCCGGCGTATCAATGAAAACTGCTGAGTGGCCATTTCATTTTTCTCCTGAAAGGAAAGGCATTCTAGAAATCGATGCTTGCCCCCTCGGGGGTGGCAGAGCTGCGTACGGCCTCGATGGCTTCGAGCCGGCGCCTTGCCTCCTCCGGGAAGCGGGCAATGAGGGCGGCAATCAAGGTCTCGCATTGCGCCAGCGCGGGTACCTTGGTATCGAACGGCGAGCCGGTCTGCACAAAACTGCTTAGTGTGGCCGTGGCGAAGCCGGCAATCGGTGACTTCCACTCGTCGGTAAACAGGATGATCCTTGCGCCCTGGCGATGCGCCGCGGCGGCAAAGTCGATGACGCTTTTCTGATAGCGGCGGTAATCGAAAACGACCAGCGCATCGTTTGGCCCGATGTCGACCAGTACCTCGTTCGCCCGCTCCAGGGCAGGCTCGACGAGGCGGACCTTGGGCCGGATATGCGTCAGGTGCGACGCGAGCCGCGAGGCGAGGAACAAGCTCGATCGTCCGCCGGTGCAGAACACGGCGGACCGCGCGTTGCCAAGCAACTCGACGGCGGTGTTGAAGTCCTCCGGCGAAGCGTGCTGCGCCACGCGTTCGACCGACATCGCCAGGCTTGCCAGCGAACCCTTCTGGAAGTCTTCTCCGAGTGCGGCGTCGCCCGGCGCGCCGAGCCGGGACAGCGGCGAATTCATTGCCTCGTCGACCTCCGCCAGGAGCGCTCGCTGAAATGACGGGTAGCCGTCGAATCCCAGCTTCACGACCATCCGGTACACCGTCGGATCGCTGACCCCGGCTTGCCCCGCGAGGTTGGAGATGGAGGTCAGCGCGGCACTCGGGTAGCTGGCGAGCAGCGTTTCCACTACCTTCAGCTCCGACGTGGTGAAGCCGGCGGCCTGGTCTGCCAGCATTTCCCTGATTGATAACCTGGCCAACCCGCTCTCCGAAAAAGGGACTGCCGGGCCACTATGCGGTGCGGCAGCGTGATGTAATAGATATTACATTTCGTGAAACAAAGCGGAGAATATCATTTGGGTAGCTCGGCAAAAACCGCGTAGAAACCCTCGGTTTCGCCTGACGGATGCTGTGTGGATTGTTTTTCAGTGAAGCACCCGGCTCAGCCCTCAGGTCTTTTTGTAGCGTACGTTACAAAGTGCCGCCGCGGGCCGCTTCGGACAGCGCACGACGACCTTGTCGCCATCCACGAACACCGGACGAACGCATTGCGAGGCTAGCGACGCGGCGTTGAATGTTGTACGAACAGGCAGTCCGCCGCGTTCACCAGTTGCACGAACGGCCCGCCCAACGTCCGGTTGTGATGCGCAATGATGGCCTGCGCCGGCAGCACCGGCGTGTCCATGCAGGTATGTCCGTCCGCGACCAGCACCGGCCTGAAGCCTAGCTCCGCGGCGGCACGGCAAGTCGTGTCGACGCAGTACTCCGTCTTCATGCCGACAATGACCAGCTCGGCAACGCCGGCATCCGCCAGCCAGCCTGCCAGCCCGGTTCCGGCAAAGCAGCTGGGCCGGGCTTTATCGAACACCGTGTCCGCCACGGCATCCACCGCAAGCTCGGGAAGCAGTTGCGACAGCGCGCTGCCGGGCTCCAGCGGAGATCCCAGCGGGCCGGTGTGGCGCACGGCAAAAATGGGTGCGCCCGCTTCGCGGGCTTTAGCGATGAGCGTGTTGATGGTGGCGAGGACGCGCTGCCCTTCATAGGGCTTCTGCGGACCGTTGAACATACCGACCTGCATGTCGATGATCAACAGGGCGGAACGTCCGGGGCTTGCACTGCTTGGCATGGTGTTTCTCCTGTGATGCCAGCGCGGGCGCAGAAACCAAAAGGCCCCGTCCATCGCTGGCGGGGCCTTGGGGTGAAGACTTGAGCGGCTTATTCCTGGCTCATGGTCCGACCACACGACCCGCCATCAGCGGTCGTGGTAGTGGTAGTGGTAGTGGTCGGGGTGTTGCGAGCCGGGAAGTGCATCTGCGGATCATGCAGCAGGCCCGGCTGGGCGTCAATATCCGGCGTGGCTTCAACGCGCCAGCGCACGCTGGCGAATGTCCTCGAAATCCGCCGGCGGGGCGTGCCGCGTCAGGCGCGGCCCGGCCTGCGAAACCTGCGCGGGCACGTCATCGAATCGGTCAGCAGCGCCTGATGCAGGTGTCAGGAGAGTCTGCACGGAATGGGGAAGGCGCCGGCCTGAACGTCACCTCATTCCACCCAGGCTGGGAAGTATCCCAGTGACGTCTGTACCGGCCCATCGTGCGCCGGAACCACGACAATATCCGGATGCCTGCCCGCCAGCGCGCGAATCTGATCCACGGCATCCTGGGTTTGTTCAATGTCGCCATCCACCAACCAACGTGCTGCCCAGAACTTCGGGCTGCCAAGCTTCAATGCCTTCGCATTCCAGACTGCATCGCCCACCAGGAAGTACTGTGCACCGGAGTCGACAGAGATGAACATGCCGATCGAACCGGGGGTATGACCGAGAAGAGGAACGAGCACGACCGTGCCGTCTCCATAGAGATCCCGGCTGTTCGCGAACCCTTTGTATGACACCGGTTCGAATGCCAGGCTTTTCCATTTGATCGATTGCGCGCTGACTTGCGAGGGCCAGCTGCCGCCGACGCCAGCGGTAGGGCGCCTGATCACCGACAGCTCCGCGGGATGCACCAGCACCGTGGCATTCGGGAAGTCGCTAATGCCGCTGGCATGATCCCAGTGACTGTGGCTCAGGATAATCGTTTGAACGGGTTCCATGCCGGCGCGCAATAGCTGGTCGATCACCGGGGCCACCGGATTCTCGTACTTGAAAAACAGGCTTTGCCACCAAGGCATATCTTGCCGATATTGATCGGCCACCTTCGAGCCCAGCCCTGCGTCAAACAGCAGCGTGTCCGTGCCGTGTTTCACCAGGAACGCGGAGAAGTTACTGCTCACCTTGCGCGTGAAGCTCCCGCCGGAGTAGACCAAGGCCTCGGTAACGGATAGCTCCGCGGTTCTGATGATCGCAAAAGCTACCTTGGGTTGGCCCGAAGTCGATGGGCTGCCTGGTGCCGAGCCATTGTCGGCGATAGCAGGCATGGCAATAGCAGACAGCAGTAGAAGAACAAGCATACGAAACATGGCGTCACCTTTGTCGATGGTTCCGGGATCCTGTGGAGTGCATCCCACGCGCACCTTAAACCTTGGTGTAGACTCCAAGGTCAAGACAAATCAGGGACGTCGCGTTTGACGGGGGCCACAGGTGAACATCAGCGAGTTGGCGAAGGCAGTTGGCACAACTACAGATACCCTGCGTCACTACGAAAAGGTGGGACTGTTGGCGCCGCCCGCTCGGCTGGGCAATGGCTATCGTTCATACGACACCCAGGCCGTTCGGCACATTCAATTCATCCGTAGCGCGCAAACGCTCGGGTTCTCGCTTGCCGAGATTCGGGAAATCATCCCGCAATTGATTGATGGCAGGTTTGGCCGGGCCGAGATAGAGCAACGCTTGAGCGCCAAGATCGGACAAATCGATGCCCATATCCAGGCGCTTCAGTCCTTGAGAATGGAGTTGGTCGCAACGGCCAACTCCTTATCTTGTCCTCCGGGGGCTCCGGTCACCATGGCATCCGCGACTAAAGTTCCCGTGATCCATAAGGACAAGTTGCATACGGAGAAGAGAATCTCACCGCGCCCCGGCAAGCGATGACACCGTCGGACAAGGCGCGTTCTCCTCGACTCTCGCGATGAACTTCTCGATGGTTCTCATGTTCCGACCACACGACCCGCCATCAGCGGTCGCTGTAGTGGTCGTGGTCTTGAGGGCAAGGAAGTGCACGCGCATTGCCGGATGCTGCAGGCCGGGCGGGACGTCAATATCCCGCCCAGCCTCAGCGCGCAAGCGCACGCCGGCGAATGTCCTCGAAATCCGCCGGCGGGGTGTGCCGCGTCAGGCGCGGCCCGGCCTGCGAAACCTGCGCGGGCAGGTCGTGCTTGAGGAGCTTGCGCAGCGTGGCGGCAGCGCCGAGCAGGCCGGGCAGGTGCATGCCGGTGTCATAGCCCATGCAGTCGAACAGATGCACCATGTCCTCGGTGGCGACGTTGCCGGTGGCGCCCGGCGCGTAGGGGCAGCCGCCGATGCCACCAAGCGACGTGTCGAAGCGGCGGATGCCGGCTTGCACGGCGGCCACCGCATTGACCAGCCCCATGCCGCGCGTGTTGTGGAAATGGGCGGTGAAACCGAGCCTGGGAAAGCGTGCCTGCGCGGCCTCGCACAGGGCCTGCACCTGGTTGGGGTACGCCATGCCGGTGGTGTCGCATAGCGTGATGCCGTGCACGCCCAGCTCGGCAAAGCGGGCGACCCATCCAAGGACAGCTTCGGCCGCGATCTCGCCTTCCATCGGGCAGCCGAATACGCAGGACAGCGAGACGTTCACCGGCACGCCGCGTTGCGTGGCGAGCGCGATCACGTCCTGCAACTGGCTAAACGATTGCTCTTGCGTCATGCGCAGGTTGGCTAGGTTGTGGGTCGCGCTTACCGACATGACGAGGTTGAACTCGTCGGTGGCGGACTCCAGCGCGCGCTGTGCGCCGCGCACGTTCGGCACCAGCGCGGTGTACACCACGCCGGGCGCGCGCCGGATACGGTGCATGACCGCCTCGGCATCCTTGAGCGCCGGGATGGCCTTGGGCGACGTGAACGACGTGACTTCGATCTTGGCGAAGCCCAGGCCGCCCAGCGCGTCGAGCAGGGCGACCTTGTCATCCGTCTCGATGAAATCGCACTCCATCTGGAAACCGTCGCGGGTCGCCACTTCATTGAACTGCAGGCGGATGCCTTGGCCGTGATGCATGCTTGCACTCCTTTTGCGGGTTGCGGATGACGCGCCGGCCAGCCACCGGCGGCTTGATCCTGGCTGTGTTCGCCAAGCCATGGTGCCGCCGTCATGGCTCGGGCCGTTCCCGCCACTCTATGGGCGCGGCGCCGCCGGCGGAATTGCGATCTCCACAATCCGGCTTCGCAAAACGCGAAGGACCCGCGCTAGAATGCGCCAATGACCTGGCCCCTCAATCCCGCCCGAGTAGATTTCGTGACGCTGCGCCTGTTCTGCGCGGTCGTGCAGACCGGCAGCATTACGCAAGGCGCGGCCGCCTGCCACCTGGCCTTGTCGGCGGCCAGCCGGCGCTTGTCGGATTTCGAGGAAACCACGGGCTTCCAGTTGCTGGAGCGCACGTCCAAGGGGGTGACGCTTACGCCAGTGGGCCATATGGCCATGCAGCATGCCATGCGCCTGTTCCAGGGCTTCGAGCGCTTCAGCGCGGAGCTGCAGGACCATTCACGCGGCTTGCTGGGCCATGTGCGGCTGTGGGCCAATATGTCCGCCCTGACGGAGTTCCTGCCTGCCAGGCTTGCCACCTTCCTGGCGCAGCATGCGGGGGTTCATGTGGAAGTCGAGGAGCAACTCAGCGGCGATATCGCCCGCGCGCTGGTGGACGGCCTGGCGGATATCGGTGTGTTCTCGGAAGGCACGCCCACGGATGGCCTGGACATCAGCGATTTCCAGACCGACACGCTGGTGCTGTTGTGCTCGCGCCGCCATCCCCTTGCGCGCAAGCGGCGCGTCGATTTTGCGAGCTGCCTGGAGTACGACATGGTCGGGCTCAATCGCGGCAGTGCGCTGCTGGAGCTGACCTCGCGCGCGGCGGAGCAGGCCGGGCGGCCGCTTCGGCTTCGCATCCAGGTCCGCAGCTTCGACGCAATGTGCCAGATGATTGCGGCCGACCTTGGCGTAGGCGTCCTGCCGCAAGCCGTGTGCCGCGCCCAGGCCAAGGCGCTGGGGCTGCATAGGGTCGGCCTGTCGGACGATTGGGCCAGCCGGCGGCTTCTGCTGGCAACGCGCTCGGGCGTGCCCTTGTCAACCGCCGCGCGGGTTCTCGGGGAGCATCTGCGGCAGGCCGGCGTGCCCTGACCGGATCCGCGCCTGGCAGGCTTATTCCACCTTGGCGCCCGATTCCTTGATGATCTGGCCCCAGCGCGTGGCCTCGCTCTTCATGTAGGCCGTGTATTGCTGGGGCGTGCCGCCAAGGATGTCGGAACCCTGGGCGATCAGCTTGGCGCGCACCGCCTCGTCCTTCAAAGTCCTGTCAGTCGCTTCCCGCAGTTGCTTGACGATGGACTCCGGCGTTCCCTTTGGCACCAGGATGCCTTGCCACGCGCCCATTTCCAGCGAGCTCATGCCGCTCGCTTCCTTGATCGTCGGGATCTCCGGCAGCAGCGTCGAGCGCTTGGCGCCGGTGATGGCCAGGGCTTTCAGCTTGCCGCCCTTGATCAGCGGTTGGGCGTCGCTCAGCGGCAGGAACATGAACTGCGTGGAGCCGGCGATCAGGTCGGTGATCGCGGGCGCGCTGCCCTTGTAGGCGACATGGGTCACCTGGATGCCGGTTTCCTTGGCAAAGAGCGCGCCGCCGAGATGGAGCAACGCGCCGGCACCGGATGACGCGTAGTTCAGCTTGCCGGGGTTTGCCTTGGCGTAGGCCACCAGTTCATGCACGTTCTTCACCGGCAGGCCTGGCGTGGTGACCAGGACCAGCGGCACGATGGCGGTGAGCGAGACCGGCACGAAGTCCGCGAACGTATCGAATTGCACGTTCTGGTACAGCGCCGGGGCCAGCACCACGGCGGAGGTGCTGTAGAAGATGGTGTAGCCATCGGCCGTGGCGCGCTTGGCCTCCGTTGCCGCGATGTTGCCACCGGCGCCGGGCTTGTTGTCCGGCACGACGGACGTGGACAGCTGCTTGCCGAGGCCCTGCGCGACGATGCGCGCGTTGATGTCGGCCGAGCCCCCGGGCGGGAAGCCGACGATCATCCGGATCGGCTTGCCGGGATAGGTGTCCGAGGCCAGCGCGGGCGTGGCCGCGATGGCGGGCAAAACAATGGCCGTCGCCAGCAATGCATGGGCGAGTTTGTACATGGTGTCTCCTTTTTATTTTGAAAGCGGATTCGGGCGAAGCGAGGGGGCCGGCTATGGCTGGTTGGACAGCAGCCAGCCAAGCGCGTCCTGGATCGTGGGGTTGTCCTGGATGGGATGCGCATCCAGCGCCGTGGCCGTGGCCCTGAAGCGCGCTTCGACACCGGGCAGGACCAGTGAGGGAAGCCCGGCGCTTGCGAGTTCTTTTTGCGCTTCCACCACCTCGTGCGTGCGGCGCCGGGCGTGGATGGTGTGGGTGCGGACCAGCATGTCGATAAAGCCGGCCAGCGGCGCTTCATCGATGTCGCGCAGCACGCCATAGAGCTTGTCGCGCACGCCTTGCTTCTCGGCGGCCATCAGCAGCTCCACGGACAGGGCCTCCATGCCCTTGGTGAAGACGCTGCGCAGGATCTTCAGCGAGATCGCATCACCGGCCACGCCGCCTTCCACGGCTTCGGCCTTGCCGCCGGCCGCGTTGACCAGCTTGCAGAATTCGGGGGCGGATGCCCCGGCGCAAAGCAGCGGGGTGCGATGCAGCGACAGCGAGATGGCGCCCATCACGGCCACGTCGACATACGCAAGCCCGGCTGCGGATGCCGCGGCGGCGGCCTTGCGCTTGTCCTCGGGGCTGGCGGTCGTCAGGTCCGCGTAGCTTGCGCCGGCTTTCATGTGCGCATGGCAGCTGCCCGCCACGGCCAGCGCAGCCGAGCCGAATACGCAGGACAAAACCCAGTCGGCCGAGGCGAGCCCGGGGCCGGTTTCCGCATGGACAGGAAGGCCCCAGGCGGTGGCGAGTTCCTTGCCCGCGGGCGAGAGGTGGGTGTCGCAGAGGTGGAGCTGCACCCCCGGCAGGCTTGCCAGGGCAGTGGCGTAGCAACGGCCGACTTCCCCCAGGCCAATGATTGCGATGTTCAAGACTATCTCCTGGCTGATTTCGGCCAAGAGTACATAAAAAAAACAGTCGCAACAATCTGAAATGACTAACCTGCGGGTATACCTTTAAGATTTCAGCCGATCTTGCGAGTGTTTTCGCGGGATCGTGCTGGATTTGTACTCAATTTGTTTTGTCGGTGGCTTCGTCGCCGGCGTCGGCATCGTGCTGCAACCCCGCCGGCGCCGAGTCCAGGCGGCGGCTCATGAAGCGCTGGTTGGAGATATGGAGGTGGACCGACATAAGCTGCGCGGCCAGCTCGCCGTTGTGCAGCTCCATCGCCAGCACGATGTCCTGGTGATGATGCAGGCTGCGCCTGAGGTCATCGAGTTCATAGAGGAAGAACGAGCGGACGATGACCGGCATGTCGATCATCGTCTCCAGCATGGACTTCAGGCGGTTGGAGCCGGATGCCTCCAGCAGCAGGCGGTGAAAGGCGCTGTTCGCCGCCTGTATTTCCGCGATGGCGTCATCCCCTTTGGCGCCGGCTTCGATCACGGCGGCCATGCGTGCGTTGCAAGCCTTGAGCGCGGTGATGGTCTGCGCATCCGCCCGCTCGGCGGCAAGCCTGGCCGCGTACGGCTCCAGCAGCGAGCGCAGGCTGAACATCTCCTCGATGTCCCAACGCGTCCAGCCCGCGACAAACACGCCGCGGCCGGTCTGCGCCACGGCCAGCCCGTCGTCGATCAGGCGCTTGAGCGCGGCCCGCACGGGCGTCCTGCTGACGCCCATTTCCTCGGCGATGTGTTCTTCCTTCAGCTGTGTGCCCGCGGTGTAGTGACCTGCCACGATGCGCTTTTTCAGCTGCTCGTAGGTCTGTTCGCTTCCTTTTTTCATAGCTGGCTTTGTTCTTTCCGGGGCGTGCCCATGCCGGGCGGCGCGCGATGTCCTCGGCGCGACTGGGATGCAAATTGCGCGCAAGCGTGCACACCATGCGCGGCGGCAATCGTATCAGACCACGTGTCGGCCCCGGAAAACGCCCCTTGGGGCGGCGGGCGGGAATGCCCATTGTTTGGATGAGGTGGTTAGCGCACCTTTCGTTGCTTCATGTATTCAGTTTGTATTGATCCTTGCTGCAGGCTGGGTGGTTTTCTGCTTTATTAGCTGTATTTTTCTTGTTCAATCCTTTCCTTGCCTTTGATTGTACTTTTTTTGTATTATCGGGGGATCGCAAGCGCGTTGCAGGCGTGCGCGGGCAAGCAGGCGGCCGCAAGAGCCCCCTCTACTTCAAGACACCAAAGGAAACGAAAGGAAAGCCATGACCATCTCCCCGGAACAGATCACGCGCCTGAAGGCGCTCGGCGCGGCCACGATTCACGAGGCGCAAGGGCAGAAGGGCGCGGTCGACGTTGGCCTCAAGCCGCTGGACCCCACCTTGCGCATGGCCGGGCCGGCAGTGACGGTGGACCTGCGTCCCAGCGACAACCTGATGATTCACTACGCGCTGACCAAGACCAGGCCGGGCGACGTGCTGGTGGTCGACGCCAAGGGCTTTCTCGAAGCGGGCCCATGGGGCGACCTGCTCACGCTCGCCGCGCAGAAGCTCGGTCTGGCCGGGCTTGTGGTCAACGGTTCGGTACGCGACGGCAACGCCATCATCGAGATGGGGTTCCCGGTCTTCTGCCGGGGGCTGTCGATCAAAGGCACCAACAAGCATCAGCCAGGCCGCGTGAACGTGCCGGTGAGCCTTGGCGGCGTGGTGGTGAATCCCGGCGACATCATCGTGGGCGACCGCGACGGCCTGGTGGTGGTCGATGCGAACGAGGTAGACAGCGTGATTGCCAGGAGCGCCGACCGGGAGTTGAAGGAAGCGAAGATCCGCGAAGAGCTGGAGAAGGGCAAGACGATGGTCGAGCTGCTCGGGCTGGGGGACACGTTGCAGCGCTACGGGCTGGTTTGACGGCGGGCAGTGCTGCGCGGCGGCAAGTATGCCGCAGCGGCTCGGGGCAGCATAGGGTCGCAGTTAGGGGGCACAGTCAGGGGGGGGGGCACAGTTGTGCCCCTTTTTGCCGTTCAAGGCGCCAGCAGCAGGCGCTCGATGCAGGCCCTGCGTTCTTCCTTCTGCGCCGCGGTGCCCTGGTGGGAAAGGAGGGACTCCGACAATTCATAACTGTATAGTGCGAACGCCCTGGCGCGCGCCTCGGGGATGTCGAACCCGAGTGCGCTGAAGCACTGCGAGATATAGGACAGGCGCTTGGCATCCACCTCGTCGAGCACCTGGCGCACCCGTTCTTCCCGGCGGGCCCAGGCGCGGATGGCAAGCTCCGTTGACGCCGCTTCCTGCGCGGCGGTACCCCGGAACGGCAACGTGAGCAGATCCCGGACCAACTCCCGGGGCGGCAGCCCGCGGCGCTCGAAGCGGTAGATGATCTGCTCGGTGGCCTCATCGCGCCATGCGGTCAGCATGCGCTGCAGCAGGTCTTCACGATCCTTGAAGTGCCAGTAGAAGCTGCCGCGTGTGACTTCCAGTTCCTTGGCCAGCACTTCGACGCGCACCGCGTCTACGCTGCGGCTGACCAGCAGATTGCGGGCAGCCATGATCCAGTCTTCCGGCGTAAGTTGGTTGCGAGGGGCTGCGGAACTTGTCCCCGTGCCTTTGGGCATAGTGCCTCCAATAAATATGATGAGGATTGTACTTCCCCCGTTCAATACACATATGTACGGTAAGATTCTAGGCATCTCCGGGGGTAAACACCGATAAATTCGGCGGAATACTCGCTTGACCGGATTCATTTCCCTTCCTACCATACACATACGTATGTGTATGGAGAAATTGAGATGAGTCAGCATGAAGGCGTCGGCTTGACCTTGACCGCCGCGGAACACCAAACCAACTACTTTGACCAGGGCACGGGCAAGCCGCTGTTCCTGCTGCATGGCTCGGGGCCGGGCGTGTCCGGCTGGTCGAACTGGAAGGGCGTAATGGGCGAACTTGCCAAGACCTTCCGCGTCATCGTTCCGGACATCGCCGGCTTCGGATTTACCGAATTCAAGGAAGGCACGAAGTACGACATCAAGCTGTGGGTGCGGCATCTGGTCGGCATCATGGACGCACTGGATATCGAGAAGGCTTCGTTTGTCGGCAACTCCTTTGGCGGCGCGCTCTCCGTGGGGCTGGCCGTGTTCGATCCGAAGCGCGTCGAGCGCCTGGTGCTGCTGGGCACGCCGGCAGGGGAGTTCGAGCAGACGCCGGGCCTGCGCTCGGCATGGGAGTACGAGCCGTCGCTGGAGAACATGGAAAGGACAATGCGCCTGTTCCCTTTCGACCAGTCGATCATCACCCCAGAGATGGTGCAGTCCCGCTACGAGGCCAGTGCGCGTCCCGGCGCACAGGATGCGTTGCGCAAGCTGCTGCCCAAGCCGAACGCGGAAGGTCCGACCCTCGTCAAGGGCTTCCCGCCGGCTGCCATCGCCAAGATCGAGGCGCCTACGCTGGTGTTGCACGGACGCGAAGACCGCGTGGTGCCGCCAGCATGCGGCCAGTTGCTGGCAAGCACGATCCCGCAGGCGGACCTGCACCTGTTCGGGCAATGCGGGCACTGGGTCCAGACCGAGCGGCGCGCCGATTTCCTGAACCTGGTCGGCAACTTCTGCGCATAAGACCATGAGCCGCAACGTCCTCGAAAAGGTCCTTCACCAGCTCACGGTGGATCGCTCGGCCAAGCAGCGCTTTCGCGACGATGCCGATGCCTACCTGCGGCGCTTTGCCCTCAGTGAGGCCCAGCGGGCCATGTTGATGCAGTTCGATGTGCTTGGCCTGCAGCAAGCGGGTGTCAACCCGATGCTGACCATGGGCTTCTGGCAGGAGCTGTCCCCGGAGCGCGACATGCGCGCCTACATGAAGAAGCTGCGCCCGGTCGGCTCGGCCGAGACGTTGCACAGCGCGGCCTTGAAACGCTAGGAACAGGAGCAGGAACAAAGATGGGAAAGATCGTAGGTGGCTTCCTGGTGCCCCATGACCCGGTGATGTTCGTCGCGCCCGAGGCGCCGGCACCCGCGGTGCGCGAGCGCATGTGGAACGCCTTCAAGACTTGCGCGGCGCGGCTGGCCGGGCTGGCGCCCACCAGCGTGGTGATCGTGGGCGCGGACCACTACATGCTGTTCGGCACGGCTTGCCTGCCCAGCTACCTGATCGGCACGGGCGATGTCGATGGCCCGCTCGATGCCATGCCGGGCCTCAAGCGCGGCGTGATACCGAACAGCGAAGCGCTGGCAGCGCATATCGCTGCCGAAGGCCACGCGAACGGGTTCGACTGGGCGGTGGCGCGCGCGCTGACGGTGGATCACGCCATCGGCATTCCGAACCAGCTGATGGTGCAGCCGATGCGGGAAGCGGGCTACGCCGTGGGCACCATCCCGGTGTACCTCGCCGCCGGCGTCGACCCCTATATCCGGATAGCGCGCGCCATCCAGGTCGGCCGCCAGATCCGCGATGCGGTTAGCGCCTATCCCGAGGATGAGCGGGTTGTGGTGATCGGCAGCGGCGGTATCAGCCACTGGGTGGGCACGGCGGAGATGGGCCGGGTCAACGAGGTTTTCGATCGCGAGATCCTGGCCTATGCCGAACGCAACGACCTGCAGGCGCTTGCTGCGCTAAGCGACGAGTACATCCTCGCCAACGGCGGCAATGGCGGCATGGAGATTCGGAACTGGGCCTGCGCCATGGGCGCGCTGGAAGGCGCGCGCGGCGAGACCATCGCCTACGAGGCCGTCCCGGAATGGGTGACCGGCCTGGGCTTTGTCCAGCTGCACCTGCAGTGACGCAATATCCGGCGCTTGCGCCGGGCAAGAAGGAATGACAGCGATGAGCAATAAAGTTCTCCTGATCCAGCGTGAAGCGCTGGCGCCGGGCCAGGTGTGCAAGGTCGAGACATCGGCCTGCCCGCTGGCGGTCTACAACATCGACGGCGAGTACTTCGCCACCAGCGATGTTTGCACGCATGCCACGGCATCCCTGTCCGAAGGCGAGATCGTCGATGGCGACCTGATCGCCTGCCCGGTCCACGACGGCCAGTTTCATATCCCGACCGGACAGGCCGTCGGGTTCCCGTGCACGGTCGACCTGCGCACTTACAAGATCATCGTCGAGGCTGACCAGATCTACGCCGATCTCGACGAAGAATCCGAAGCGGCGTCGTCGGCTATCTGAAGCCATTGAGAGAGTGAACATGACACACGACTGCAGCGGCAACTGCGAACGCTTGCGCAAGGATCCCGCCAGCGCGCCCCTGCGCGACCTGGATCGCCTGTTGGACCTGAACGCTGGCAGGCTGTCGCGCCGCGTCTACTGGGACCAGCGCATCTACGAGCAGGAACTGGAAAAGATCTTCGCGCGCAGCTGGCTCTTTCTCGCGCATGAATCGCAGATTCCCAAGGCTGGCGACTACGTCACCACCTATATGGCGGAAGACAACGTGATCGTGGTGCGGCAAAAGGATGCTTCCATCCGTGCCTTCCTGAACACCTGCCCGCATCGCGGCAACAAGCTGAACTTTACCGACGCGGGCAACGCGCGCAGCTTTGTCTGCAACTACCATGGCTGGAGCTTTGGCATCGATGGCGCCTTGCGTGGCATGGCGGGGCAGGAGCTGTTCGAGGCCAGCGGCATGGACCGCTCGGAACACGGGCTGCACCCGGTTGCCAAGGTGGCGAGCTACAAGGGGCTGGTGTTCGGCAACATGGATCCGGACGCGCCTTCGCTGGAGGACTTCCTGGGCGACTTCCGCTACTACCTCGACGTCATGCTGGACATGGACGGCGAGGGCACGGAATTTATCGGCAGCTGCGTCAAGTCGGTGATCAACTGCAACTGGAAGGTCCCGGTCGAGAACTTCATCGGTGATATCTATCACGCGCTGTGGACGCACGACTCCGCCGCGCGCGCCATGCTTGGCGGCCCGGTGGCCGAGGTCTTCAAGGATCCGGATTCGTACCATGTCAATGTCAACGGGCACGGCTGGGAATTCAACCTGGATGTCGTCGGCAATGCCGCGACCCTGGGCGACAAGGAGATCCGCAAGTACCTGTACGGGATCCAGCCCAAGGTGGCCGAGCGGCTTGGCGAGTTCCGCTCGAAGATGATCGGCTCGATTTCCTCGGTCAGCGTCTTCCCGAACCTCTCCTTCCTGCCGGGGCAGAACACCTTCCGCGTCTGGCATCCGCGCGGCCCGGGCAAGATCGAGCTGCACACCTGGACCATTGTCAACAAGAGCGCGCCACAGGACATCAAGGATCGCTGGCTGAAAGGCACCATGCTGACGTTCTCGCCCTCCGGCGTATTCGAGATGGACGACGGCGAAAACTTCGAGTTCTCCACCCGCACCAATGCCGGCTTTGTCACGCGCCAGCAAGACCTGTACATGGGCCTGGGCCTCGACTCCCGGCTGGAGGGCAGCGAGCTGCCTGGCAACGTCTATCGCAACCAGGTAAACGAAGCCAACCACCGCGCGTTCTACCAGCGCTGGCTGGACCTGATGCAGGCGCGCGCCTGGGATGAAGTTCCGGTGCGCGATAAGCCAAGCTTGCCTGAGAGCGCGTTCGTCAACGACAGCCTGAAGGAGGTCGCATGAGCGCGCTCCCGCAACGGCTGCCGCAGGCCATGGCGCTGCAGGCGGTGGACCTTGCCACCGCCCATCGGGTGCAGCAGTTCCTCTATCGCGAGGCGCGCCTGCTCGACAGCGAGGCATGGAGCGACTGGCTGGCACTGATGGCGGACGACATTCACTACTGGATGCCGGCCATCGAGAACCGCCGCCGCGCGGACAAGCTGGGAGCCTACGGCGTGGGGCGTGGCGCGTATTTCGACGACAACCACTTCGACCTGGAACGCCGCGTGGCCCGCTTCAGGCAACCCTCCGCATGGGCCGAGGACCCGCCGACCCGCCATGTGCACGTGATCAGCAATATCGAAGCGTACGCGGGCGCGGCCGATGACGAGTTCATCGTGCATTCGGTCTTCGTCAACTACCGCAGCCGGGGCGAGGCGGACAACGATCTGTTGCTTGGCCGGCGCGAGGACGTGCTGCGCGCCCATGGCGAGGATTTCCGGATCGCCCGGCGCAAGATTGTCATCACGCAGTCCCTGCTGATGTCCAAAAACCTCAATACCTTCTTCTGACCATGGGCTGGCTCGATAACGATGTGGCGTTGGTGACCGGCGCCAACTCAGGCATTGGCCTGGCGGTCACCCGCAGATTCCTGGCCGAGGGCGCAGCCGGCGTCGGCGTCCTGGTGCGCAACGCGCAGAGCGCTGACGCCATGCGCGCAGAGTTTGGCGACCGCGTGGCGATCACCGTGGGCGACGTGCGCTCGGAAGACGCCAATGCGCAGGCGGTGCAGGCCACCGTCAAGGCCTTCGGCAAGCTCGACACCCTGGTTGGCAACGCTGGCGTATGGGACCACTTCGCCACGCTGCGCAAGCTGGAGCCGGGTGTGGTCAGCGCGACCTTTCGCGAGGTGTTCGACGTCAACGTGCTGGGCTACCTGCTGGCCGCCCATGCTGCCGCGCCCGCACTGCGTGAGAGCCGCGGCAGCATGATCTTCACGCTGTCCAACGCCAGTTTCTATGCCGGCGGCGGCGGCCCGGTCTACGTGGCCTCCAAGCACGCCTGCGTGGGCCTGATCCGGCAGCTGGCCTACGAGCTGGCGCCGGAGATCCGCGTGAACGGCGTGGCCCCCGGTGGCACCGTAACGCCGCTGAAGGGCCCGGAATCCCTTGGCAAGCACGAGGCCCGGCTGTCAGAGATCCCCGGCTTCTCGGACGCCGTGGCCAACGCGATGCCGCTGGGCTTCATCGCCCAGCCGGAGGACCACACCGGGCACTACGTGCTGCTGGCCTCGCGCAGCAATTCCCCGGCCACCACGGCCGCCATCCTGCAAAGCGACTGCGGCTGGGAAGTCCGCGGGCGGCCAGGCCGGCGCTAGCCGAACAGCAAGAGACAAGAACGAAACATGAACAAGACATGAACGAGACAAGATGAACGCCCCCAACGCATCGCTCAACGCCGCACCTAACGCACCCCCTCGCGCCTCGCATGCTGCCGTGCGCAGCGTCTTCGCCCGCGCGCGCCTGCCGGTCATGGGCGCGCCCATGTTCCTGGTCTCCGGCCCGGAACTGGTGGCCGCCAGCCTGAAGGCCGGCATCGTCGGCACCTACGCTGCCCCGAATGCGCGCAACCTGGCCGCGCTCGATGCGGCGCTGGCGCAGATCGCAGCCGAGGCCGCCCAGCACCCGCAAGCGCCGTGGGCACTGAACATGATCGTCCACAGCAGCTATGACCGCTTCGAGGCGGAAATGGCACTGGTGGAGCGGTATCGCCCAGGCATCGTGACCACCGCGCTGGGCAGCCCCCGGCGCGTGCTCGAGCGCGTGCACGGCTACGGCGGGCTGGTGATGGCGGATGTCATCTCGCCGGCGCTGGCCCGCAAGGCGATCGACGCTGGCGTCGACGGCCTGGTGCTGGTCACCAGCGGTGCCGGCGGCCACACCGGCACCTATCACCCCTTCGCCTTCCTGGCGGAAGTGCGCCGCTTCTGGGACGGCCCGATTGGGTTGGCGGGCGCCATATCCAGCGGTGCGGAAATACGGGCCGCGCAGTTGCTGGGCGCCGATTTCGTGGTGGTCGGCACCCGGCTGATCGCAACGCGGGAGAGCATGGCGGCGCCCGCTTACCGCGACATGCTGGTGGCCAGCCATATGGAGGACCTGGTCCAGTCCACCGCCGTATCGGGCGTGATGGCGAACTGGCTCAAGCCGACGGTTGCGGCGGCGGGGTTCACCGCCGACAAGCTCAAGGAGGAGAAAAGGATCGATTTCTCCGGCGACATTGCCTCGGCGCCGAAGGCATGGCGGGACGTGTGGTCGGCAGGCCATGGTGTCGGCGCCATCGATGCGGTCGGCTCGGTCGAGGACGTGGTCACGGCGCTGGCTGACAGCTATGCCGCCTGCCTGGCGGCAGAAGCCGAGCAGACCCTGCAGTTGCTGCCGAAGTATCGCGCGGCCCGGGCCGCCGCCTAGCCTGGCGGACAAGCAGGCAATGACCAGACAACAAGCATCACGAGGTAGACGACGATGAAAGATACCCCCATCCAGCAGGCGGCCGAGGCTCTGTACCAGGCCCGCCGCGAGCGCCGTCCCATCGCCAGGGTCTCGGAGACCTTCGGCATCGACGGACTCGAGGCGGCCTATGCCGTCGCCGCCGCCAACACGGGACGCGCGCTGCGCGAAGGCCGCGTCATCAGCGGCAAGAAGATCGGCCTGACATCGAAGGCCGTGCAGGCGCAACTAGGTGTCGACCAGCCGGATTTCGGCGTGTTGTTCGCGGACATGGAGTTCCTGTCCGGCGCGGCCATTCCCTCGGGCTCACTGATCCAGCCGAAGGCGGAAGGGGAGGTCGCCTTCGTCATCGGCCGCGATCTTGACGGCGAAGCGATGACCTGGGGGCGATTCCTCCGTGCCATCGAATTCGCATTGCCCGCCATCGAGATCGTCGACAGCGCCATCCAGGACTGGAAGATCACGCTGGTCGATACGGTGGCAGACAACGCGTCCTGTGGCCTCTACGTGCTCGGCACCGATCCGAAGCGCGTGACCGACCTGGCGCTGGCCGATTGCGCGATGCGTTTCACGCGCAATGCCGAACCGGCGTCGGAGGGCAACGGCGCCGCCTGCCTGGGCCACCCGCTGCATGCCGCCTGGTGGCTGGCACGCACCATGGCCGTGATGGGCGAGCCGCTGCGGGCTGGCGACGTTGTGCTCTCTGGCGCGCTTGGGCCCATGTTCAAGATCGGCAGCGGCGACGCGCTGCATCTGGAGATCGAAGGGCTGGGGCAGGTGCGCTGCCACGTGGATTGACGCTAACGCCCGTCGCAAGAGCGGGCGATTCGGAGACAACAATGGGAATCAAATACGCCGCCGCAATTGCGGCGGGGATCATGGTGTCCGCGTGGGCCGCAACGGGCTGCATCCTTGCCAAGCTGGAGGAGGGCACATGGACGCAAACCAATTGACTAGCACGTCCGCCGTCGGCCGCCGCGCCGCCGGACCGGATGTCGGCCTTCGGCTGGCGGCGCCCAGCATTGTGCGCACCGACCTGCCCGATGGCAGCTTTGTCTTGCGCTCCTCGGTACCGCTGGAAGATTTCGATCGCTGCATCGGCGAT
The DNA here is from genome assembly GCF_014170355.1 of Cupriavidus sp. UME77. Taxonomy (NCBI): domain Bacteria; kingdom Pseudomonadati; phylum Pseudomonadota; class Betaproteobacteria; order Burkholderiales; family Burkholderiaceae; genus Cupriavidus; species Cupriavidus sp. UME77. The sequence goes on along the minus strand of NZ_LZZU01000032.1, from coordinate 243,710 downwards.
TGGCTCGCCCGATGGGCGGCCAAGGCGCCTGCGCGCGTCTTCCTGGCGGAGCGCCGGGATACGGGCTGGCATACCGTCAGCTACGGCGAGGCCCATGCCACGGTCCGCAATATCGGCCAGGCGTTGCTGGATCTCGATATTGCGGCGGAAGATCCCGTGGTCGCGCTATCGGACAACAGCGTGAACCTGGCGCTGCTGTCGCTGGCTGCCATGCACGTGGGACTGCGCATCGCTGTGGTGTCGTCAGCCTATACCAGGATGAGCAGCGATCACGCCAAGCTGCACGCCATCCTCGCCCGCCTGCATCCCGGCCTTGTCTATGCGGAGGACGCCGCCTTGTACGGGGCGGCGATACGGCGCGCCGGGCTCTCTTGCCCCGTGGTCTATGCGCAGGGCGCGGCCGGCGGTGAGCTGCCGTTCTCCGCGCTGTGCGCGGCCAGTGCCGGGCCCGGCGTGGACGAGGCGCTGCGCAGCATCACGGGCGCCACCATAGCCCGCATCCTGCTGACCTCCGGCTCCACCGGGGCCCCCAAGCTGGTGCCGAATACGCACGAGATGCTGTGCGCCAACCAGCAGATGATCGCGCAGTGCTGGCCGTTCGTCGATGAGACGCATCCCGTGGTGCTGGACTGGCTGCCGTGGAGCCATACCTTCGGCGCCAACCACAATTTCAACCTGGTGCTGCGCAATGGCGGCGCCCTGTACATCGACGACGGCCGCCCCGCGCCGGGCCTGATCGAGCGGACCATCGAGGGCATCCGCCAGGTTCGCCCGACGCTGTTCTTCAATGTGCCCAAGGGCTATGACGCGTTGCTGCCCTACCTGGAGGCGGATGAAGCCCTGGCCACGGCGCTGTTCGAACGGCTGGACATGCTGTTCTTCGCGGCCGCGGCCCTGCCGCAGAAGACCGCGGAGCGCCTGCGCGCGGTGGCGCGCGGCGCCCGGCATCGATCGTTGTTCTTCACGACGGAGTGGGGTTCGACGGAGACTTCGCCGGTGGTGACTAGCGCGCATTTCTCGTCCTCGGACCCGCGCAATATCGGCGTGCCTGTTCCCGGCGTCGAGTTGAAGTTCGTGCCGAGCCAGGGCAAGCACGAGTTGCGGGTGCGCGGGCCGTCGATCTTCGCTGGCTATCTCGGCGACGAGGAGAAGACGCGCGCCGCGTTCGACGAGCAAGGCTTCTACCGCATGGGCGATGCGGGGCGGCTCGCCGATCCGGCCGACCCGAACAGTGGCGTCATCTTCGATGGCCGGGTGTCCGAAGACTTCAAGCTGACGACGGGCACCTGGGTATCGGTCGGCTCGCTGCGCGTGCGCGCGGTCTCGGCGATGTCGCCCTATGCGCTGGATATCGTCGTCACCGGCCACGATCGCGATGAAGTCGGCCTGCTGGTGTTTCCCAGCGCGAAGCTGCGTGCGCTTGCCAACGACCAGGACGGCACGCTTTGCGGCAAGTCGCTGGGGCTGGTGCCGGCGGTGCGCCGCGCGCTTGGCGCGCTGCTGGCCGATCTTGGCAGGGGTGCCGGGTCTTCCCAGCGGCCGGCGCGCGCGGTGCTGTTGTCCGCCGCGCCGGCGATCGAGCAGGGCGAAATCACCGACAAGGGCTACATCAACCAGCGAGCGGTACTGACGCTGCGCGCCGGCGATGTGGACCGCCTGTATTCGGACTGCGAGTCCGTGATCTATCCAGACAGAATCTCCCAGGGCTAACGGAAGCAAAATCATGACCCAAAAACTGAAGGCCGCGATCGTCGGCTCCGGCAATATCGGCACGGACCTGATGATCAAGATCCTGCGCCATGGCAAGCATCTCGAAATGGGCGTGATGGTCGGCATCGACCCCGCCTCGGACGGCCTTGCGCGCGCCGCCCGGCTTGGCGTTGCCACGTGCGCGACGGGCGTGGCCGGCCTGGTCGACATGCCGGCGTTCGCCGATATCGACATCGTGTTCGATGCCACCTCGGCTGGTGCCCATATCGAGAACGACAAGCTGTTGCGCGCACGCAAGCCGGGCATTCGCGTGGTCGACCTGACGCCGGCCGCCATCGGGCCGTATTGCGTCCCCGTGGTCAACCTCGACGCCAACCTCGATGGCCGCAACGTCAACATGGTCACCTGCGGCGGGCAGGCCACCATTCCCATCGTCGCGGCGGTTGCCTCGGTGGCACAGGTCCATTACGCGGAGATCGTGGCATCGATCTCCAGCAAGTCGGCCGGACCGGGAACGCGCGCCAATATCGACGAGTTCACGGAGACCACCTCCCGTGCGCTGGAAGTCGTGGGTGGCGCCCGCAAGGGCAAGGCCATCATCGTGCTCAATCCGGCTGAGCCGCCGCTGTTGATGCGCGACACGGTGTACACGCTGTCGGAGTTGGCGGACACCACGCGCATCGAGGCGGCGGTGGAGGCCATGGTGGCTCGCGTCAACGCCTATGTGCCCGGCTACCGGCTCAAGCAACGGGTGCAGTTCGAGCGATTCGACGAAAGCCAGCCGCTGAACATCCCGGGTGTCGGGCGCATGAGCGGGCTGAAGACCACGGTCTTCCTCGAAGTGGAGGGCGCCGCCCACTATCTTCCCGCCTATGCCGGCAACCTGGACATCATGACGTCGGCAGCGCTGGCCACCGCCGAGCAACTCGCGCGGCGCGAGCTTGCCGCGCGCGAGGCCGCGGTAGCGTAAAGAACCCCAAGCCAGGACAAAAGATGGAAACCAAGCTCTATATCTCCGATGTGACGCTGCGCGACGGCTCGCACGCCGTGCGCCACCAGTACAGCATTGCGCAGGTCAAGGCCATTGCGCGCGCGCTGGACGAAGCCAACGTCGATTCAATCGAAGTCGCGCATGGCGACGGCCTGCAAGGCTCCTCGTTCAACTACGGCTTCGGCGCGCACAGCGATGTGGAGTGGATCGCCGCCGCCGCCGAATCTGTCACCCGCGCCAAGATCGCCACCTTGCTGCTGCCGGGAATCGGCACCACGCACGACCTGCGCGCCGCCTATGATGCCGGGGCTCGCGTGGTCCGGGTGGCAACGCATAGTACCGAGGCGGACATTTCCCGCCAGCATATCGAGTACGCCCGCGAACTCGGCATGGATACCGTGGGCTTCCTGATGATGAGCCATATGACAACGCCGCAGGCTCTCGCCCGGCAAGCTAAGCTGATGGAGAGCTACGGCGCCACCTGCGTCTATGTGGTGGACTCCGGCGGCGCACTGACCATGAACGACGTGCGCGACCGCTTCCGCGCCTTCAAGGACGTGCTGGATCCCGCCACGCACACCGGCATGCATGCGCACCACAACCTCAGCCTGGGCGTGGCCAACTCCATCGTCGCGGTCGAGGAAGGCTGCAACCGGATCGACGCCAGCCTGGCCGGAATGGGCGCCGGCGCAGGCAATGCGCCGCTGGAAGTGTTCATCGCCGCGGCCGAGCGCCAGGGCTGGTCGCATGGCTGCGACCTCTACAAGCTGATGGACGCCGCTGACGACCTGGTGCGCCCGCTGCAGGACCGTCCGGTGCGGGTCGACCGCGAGACGCTCGCCCTGGGCTATGCAGGCGTGTATTCGAGCTTCCTGCGGCACGCGGAAACGGCGGCCGCCCAGCATGACCTGAAGACAGTCGACATCCTGGTTGAACTCGGCAAGCGCCGCATGGTGGGGGGGCAGGAAGACATGATCGTGGACGTCGCCCTGGATCTGAAGGCACGGCAACTGGAAGCGCAAGATGGCGCCCGACACTGAAGCGCAGCTGGCGCGGCCCGCGCACCAGTCCGAGCCGGGAGTGACGCTGACCATCGCGCCCGCGGATGTCCAGCTGCGGTGTGCACCCGGCGCGTCGCTGCTGGATACCGCCGTGTCGCAAGGCTTCTTCCCGAAACACAGTTGCCGCCGGGGCGAGTGCAATGCGTGCGAGGCACGGGTGATCGCCGGGGAGGTCGCTTACCCTGCCGGCTTCATCCCGGAAGGGGTGCGGCCGGGGCACTGCCTGACCTGCGTGGCGCGGCCGGTGACCGATGTCATCATCGAAGCGCCGGAAGTCAGCGCCATACCCGGGCGCCGGGTGGTGCAGGCGCCCGCGCGGGTGGCACAGGTGCGCCGGGTGAGCCCGGACGTGGCCATCGTGTCGCTGCACGTGCAGGGAGGAGCGGATTTCTCGTTTTCCCCCGGCCAGTATATGGACGTGATCCTGCGCGACGGCACGCGGCGCAGCTATTCCATGGCAAACGCGCCGGATGCGCAGGGCACGATCGAATGGCATGTCCGCGCGATGCCCGGCGGGCGGTTCTCTCCGCATGTGTATGAGAAGCTGAAGCAGAGGGACGTGCTGCGGCTGGAAGGGCCCTTCGGGGCGTTCACCCTGCAGGATTCCGATGCCCCGGTCATCCTGCTGGCATCCGGCACGGGCTACGCGCCAATTGCCTCGTTCATGCGTAGCCACCACGAGGTGCTCGCAAGACGAGGCGCCACGCTTTATTGGGGCGGCCGGCGCAAGGAGGACCTCTACGCGTGGGACGACGCGGCACACTGGGCCGCTTCCAGCGAGCGCTTGCGTTTTGTACCCGTGCTGTCCGAGCCGGACGTCCCGTGGACAGGGCGCACGGGCTTTGTGCACGAGGCGGTCGCTTGCGACTTCCCGGATCTCTCGGCGTTTGAGGTGTACGCCTGTGGCAATCCGCTGATGGTGGATGCAGCCAGCCACGTGCTGACGCGCGACAACGGGCTGCTTGCGGGCCGGTTCCATAGCGACGCGTTCATCACGGCAATCAAGCCGGCAAGATAGACGCCGCGCCTTTTGTCGGGAAAGCGCGGTCGGGCTTGGATCAAGAAGTATCAGGACAAGTCAAGACAAATTGCTGCGAGCGGCTCCGGCCGCCGCTTGCCGTCCACCATGCACTCCAGCGCGTGGAAGTCCGGCCAGAGCGCCTCCGGCGATCCTGACAGCACGGCGGATCCCCCCGCCTGGCGCGGCGCATCGTCATACGCCGGCTGGACACTGGCTGTGTGCATGCCGACGGCTTGCGCGGCGCGCAGGCTGCTCGGCGTGGCGCCGACCAGCAAGGCGCGGTGCGCGGGCACGTCGGCGGTGCGCAGGATCAGCCGGTAAAGCTCGATCTCGGTTTCCCGGGGCAGCAGCGCGTCCGCCGTGGCGACGACTGTAAAGCGGCCCATCCAGTCCGGCCCGATGGCGCTATCGAGCAGGATATGCAGCGTGCGCGATGCGACCGGCGCGGCAAGCGCCAGCCGCGCGCCGCCCAGCTCCGCGCTGCGCATGAGCTGCATGGCCTGGGCACGGATTTCGGCCGGCTTGCCGGCACGCGCGCCGGTGCAAGCATCCTCATGCGAGTGGAGCCGGGCGTCGCGTTCTCGCGGTGCTGCGCCAAAGCCGGACTTGCGCAGTTCGTCCGCGCGGATGAGTACATCGTCCAGGGTAAGCACCAGCAATTCCAGCGACATTTTTCTTCTCCCTATGCACTACGTTTCGATACGCGGACGCGATTGCGTTTCCGGTCAGGGCACTATAAGGTAGCCGCTTCATATTGAAAAATTGGTTTATAAAACCGACCAATAGGTTTTCTACTATGAATCGCACCACCACCTTCCGGCAGCTCAACGCCATCGATGCCATTGCCCGCCTGGGCGGCGTTTCCCGCGCGGCGGAGGAATTGCACATCACGCAGCCAACGGTGTCGCTGCAGCTCAAGCTGCTCGAGGAAGCGATCGGGGCGCCGCTGTTGCAGCGCGCGGGGCGGGGCACGCAGCTCACGCCCGCCGGTGAGGTGATGGCGGGCTACGCCGGTCAGATCCTGCGGCTGTGGCGCGAAGCCACCGAGGAGGTGGCGGCGCTCAAGGGCAACCTGGCCGGCACGCTGCGGGTCGGCGCCATCACGACGGCGGAGTACCTGCTGCCCTCGATGCTGGTGGCATTCACCGCGGACCAGCCCGACGTCAAGATCAAGCTCCATGTGGGCAACCGCGAGGAGATCGTGCGGATGCTGGCCATGCATGAGATCGACCTTGCCATCATTGGCCGGCCGCCCACGGACATCCGCACGCACGCGACGCCGTTCGCCAAGCACCCCATGGCATTCATTGCAGCGCCGGACCACCCTTTGATGGCGCGCCGCAATCTCACGCTGCAGGACCTGGTGGAGGAGAACCTGCTGGTGCGCGAGCGCGGCTCCGGCACGCGCAATACCGTGGAGCGGCTGTTCAGGGAGGCCGGCCTGCGGCTGCCCCTGGGCTCCGAGCTGTCCAGCAACGCGGCGATCAAGCGGATGGTGTCGGCCGGGTTGGGGGCTGCATTTCTCTCCCTGCACGCCTGCACACTGGAATTCCAGGCCGGGCTGATCGGGCTGTTGCCGCTGCAAGGCAATCCCATCGAGCGCGACTGGTACGTACTGAACCTGCCGGGCGTGCGCCTGCCGCGCGTGGCGGTTGCCTTCCGCGGCTACCTGGTGGAGCAAGGCCAGGCGGAGATCAACCGGCAGCTGGAGTCCTTTGATGTGATACTGCGCCGCCTGCACACGCGCGCCCGGCGCCAGCGCAGGGCAACGCCTGCACAAGGGGAGCCATCATGAGCCCCGGCACGCCGATGCGCCGGGCCATGGCGGCGCTTGCGCTCGGGCTGGCATGCACGGCGGCCCAGGCCCGCGGGCCGGAGGTGCCGTACAATCCGCCTCCCATTCAGGATCTGGCGCAGATACAGCAGGCTGCCGCGGCGTTCGTGGCTGCGCAGAACCAGCAAGCGGGCACCCGCTGGGTAGCGGGCGAGCCGAACAACAAGGTGCTGGTGCCCCGCTGCGCCAAGGCCCTGGGCGTGCGATGGGCGCCGAAAAGCCAAGGGCTGTCCAGCCAGAGCGTAGCGGTGAGCTGCCCGCGCACCGCAGGCGGCTGGACCCAGCACTGGGAGGTCTTCGTCCCGGTGAGGCAGGCCGCACGCTGATGTGCTGATGTACTGACGCGTTGGCCCTCTGGCGAATTGGCAATCCCTTGGTTTGGGCAATCACTTAACAAGACATGAAGAAAAAGTCTCTTCTAGTTGCCGCCGCGGCAATCGCCATCCTGGCTTACCCCGCATATCTCTATTGTTATTACGGCGTGGCCTATGGCGGCAAGGCGTACAGCCCCAACGGGGCCTTCTACTATCAGAAATACAAGCTGGCCAGCTGGCGTAGCTGGGTGCCGACCATGGCCTTTCCGGGACAAGGCTCGGACAAGCTCTACTATGTGAACGGCTATGTGCGGGTGTACACCGCCGACGGGAGGCAGATCGGCCAGGCATCGGCGTCCGGCGTGCCGTTGGCGGAGGTGTTCTGGGCTGGCGATGCGCTGGTGGTGATGGACGGCAGCTCCGATCAGGATGGCCCCATCATGCTGCCGGGGCGCTCGGACTGACCGGCGCAAGGCATTCAAGTTTGCGGATGGCTCGCCGTTAGGAGGGGCACCTGTTGATTTCGAAAGTAGATCTTGCGCCTCGCCACTGAATACGACCGCCCCGCCAGCAGGCTGCTGCCGGCCGAGATTGACGCCAGCGGGCAGCATGCCGAGCCGTCCGTCATCGACTGGCTGCTGCACGATGACCAGGTGATCCGCGAGTGCTTTCGTCATGCCGCCGCGATCCTGAAGAATGCGACGGGTGCCGCCATGACGGCGGTTACGTTGCTCGACGAGGAGCACCAGCACTATCGGGCCGCGGTGGGCATGCCGCTTTCGCCCATCTCGCGAAAGCATTCGCTTTGCGATCATGTGGTGCGGCACGGCGACCTGTTCGTGCTCGAGGACGCGCTGGCCGATCCACGATTTGGCGAATGCATGCTGGTCAGATGCTTCCCCTTCGTGCGTTTCTACGCAGCGATCCCGATCAAGGGGCCCTGTGGCACGGTCGTCGGTGCGCTCTGCGCGATGGATTCGGCGCCGCACCGCATCACCCTGGCGCAGTGCGAGGTCTTCAGGCACCTGCGTGCCATGGTCGAGAACGACCTGAAACTGCGCACTGCCACCGCGATCGATCCGCTCACGCAACTGTTCAACCGGCGCGCCATGCTGGAGAGCGTTCGCCGCAGATGGCATGAAACGGCCGACGGAGAAGAAATCGGCGCGGTCATGGTCGATGTCGACTGGTTCAAGCGATACAACGACGCCTACGGGCATCCGGCGGGCGACACCTGCTTGCGCGAGGTCGCATCGGTGCTGCAATCGATTGCCGATGCGCATCGCATGCTCGCCGGGCGCCTGGGCGGGGAAGAGTTCGGGCTGCTTCTGTGCGGCGCGCCACGGCCAGCGCTGGAGACGGCGCTGGAAGACCTGCGCCTGAGCGTGGAGCGCTTGAAGATCGAGCACCGCGGCTCGCCGTTCGGCAGCGTGACGCTGAGCATCGGCGCATCGCTGGCGCGCAAGAAGGGCGCCGTCGAGCCCGGGTCTCGCGAGGGGTTCGCGCTTGCGGACCGCGCGCTCTATATGGCCAAGGCCGACGGCAGGAACAAGGTGGTCATCATCTAGATGGGCAGCTTGCTGACTGGCTAACCCGCTAACTGGCCGCCGTGCCTGCGCAGGCCTGTGCCCATTGCACGAACCCGGCATGGCGCGCCAGCAGGCGGCGTGCCGTGTTGTAGTCCGGCGAATCGACGCGCGGGCCCTGCGCGGGCTTGCCGTCGCGCACCGCCTCATACCTGCCAACCGTGTCTTGCGCCTGCGCGACCTGCTGCGCCGATGGCGTCAGCGCGGCGTGTATCGCGGCGACCTGATGCGGGAACACCGTGCATTTCGCCTTCAGCCCGATCCGCCTGGCCCACGCGAGGTCCTCAGCCAGCGCCGTGGCATCCTGGTAGTTGAACGGACAGTCGATCGGCACGCAGCCTGCTGCAATGCAGTCCACCAGGAAGCGCGCGCGCACATGATGCAGCTCGACGCCGTCCGGGCCGCGCACCGCATCGAGATCCGCGCTCAGGTCTTCCGCCGCCAGCAGGCAGGCACTGACGCGCGGGCTGGCCGACAGGATGGCTGGCGCGGCAACGATGCCCCGCGCGGATTCCAGCGTCGGCACGATCTCGGTGTGGCCATGCGGCAAGCCAAGCTCGCGCTCAAGGCCGGTGATCAGCTGGTCGAGCGCCAGGATCTGCGCGCCCGACTCGGTGTGCGGCAGCAGGATCGCCGCGGGCGCGCCGGGCAGCACGCCGCGCAGATCATCCAGCCCGTCGCCATCCAGCTTGTTGACGCGCACGGCGCCGACAATGCCGCGCGCCCGGCATTCGCCCATCAGGGCGGCGATCCGCGCGCGCGCCGCGGGACGGTCCGCGGGGCTGGTGAACTCCTCCAGGTCGGCGACCACCACATCCGGGCCGCTCTCCAGGGCCGCGTGCTGGCGCACGGGGTCCAGGCCGGGCACGAACAGCCAGCTGCGCCGCAGTCCTGGCGGCCGTCTTTTCGCTTGGGTGCTCACGGCGTTTCTCTCGTGGCGGGCGCGTGTCCATCGCCCTGGAACAGCACGGCACTGGCCGGCTCACCCGCCTGCAGGCGGGCCAGGATCGCCGGCTCGGCTTCATCGGAAGCCAGCGCCTGGCCGATGATGGCGGCGGCGACATCCGGCGCGAGGAACAGCACGCCGTTGTCATCCGCCAGCACGATATCTCCCGGGTTGACGGTGACACCGCCGCAGATCACCGGCTCATTGACGGCGCTGCCGCCGTCGTCGATGCGCTTGGTGGTCAGGACGCTGGTGCCGCGCGCGAATACCGGCATCCCCATGGCGCGCAGCTCCAGGATGTCCGTCACCACGCCGTCGACGATGATGCCCCTGGCGCCGGCGCACAAGGCCGCGGTGCCGGTGACGGCGCCAACGGGGGCATGCGCATGGTCGCCGCAGGCGTCGATCACCAGCACATCGCCGGGCGTGAGGCTGGCCAGCGCCCGGTTCACGGCAATGGCGTTGGGCGTGGCCAAGCGCAGCGTGACGGCACGGCCAACGACCTTCACGTTGGGCGCGAGCGCGCGGATCTCGTGGCTGGCAAAGCCGTCTTCAAGGAAATGCCCGAGCGTGGGGAAGCTCACGCGTTCAAGCTGGCGCAGCAGCGCCGTGTCAAGTTTGGCTGGCATGGCGCTCACTCAGGACAGCGAGGTGGCAGCGTCCACCCCGGTGGCCGCCGCCGGGGCATGCCTGCCGAGCGTCTCGGCCAGCAGCAACAGCGCAGCGGCGGAAATCAGCGCGGAGCCGATCATGTACCAGGCAACGGAGGAGCCGCGGCCCGTGGCGGACAGCAGCGCGGTGGTGATGATCGGCGTGGCGGCGCTCCCCAGCAGCCCGGACAGCATGTAGCTGATCGACAGGCCCGAGTAGCGCACCTTGGTGCCGAACAGCTCCGCCAGGAACGTGGCGATCGGGCCGTAGTTGGCCGCGAAGGCGCTCATCATCAGCAGGTAGCCGAGCAGGGCGAACGAGAACACCTTGGTGTCCAGCAGCCAGAACAGCGGGAAGGCAAGCAGCGCCTCGGCGATGATGCCGCCGATGATCACCGGCTTGCGGCCCACCTTGTCGGACAGCAGGCCAAACAGCGGCAGCAGCACGATGCACAGCGCGCACGAGATCAGCGCGATGGTGAGCATCTGGTTGCGGGAGAAGCCGAGCGTCTGCGTGCCGTACGTCAGCCCGAACGCCACGATCAGGTTGAAGGCCGTGCCCGTCGACATCGTCGCGATGCCGCCCAGCAAGACCTGTTTCCACGATTTTGTCAGCACTTCCGCCAGCGGGATCTTCACCTGCGCGGCGGTGGCCTTGACCTTGCTGAACGACGGCGTTTCCGACGTGTTCAGGCGGATGTACATGCCCACGCCCACCAGCAAGACGCTGGCCAGGAACGGAATGCGCCAGCCCCAGGACAACAGCGCCTCATTCGACAGCACGGCATTGCAGAGCAGGAACGCCAGGTTGGCGATCAGCGTGCCGGCGGGCACGCCGATCTGCACCCACGATCCGTACAGGCCGCGCTTGTCGGCCGGGGCGTGTTCCACCGCCATCAGCACCGCGCCGCCCCACTCGCCGCCCAGGGCCAGGCCCTGTATCACGCGCAAGGTGAGCAACAGGATGGGCGCCCAGATACCGATCGAGCGGTAGTCCGGCAGCAAGCCGATGGCAAAGGTGGCCGAGCCCATCATGATGAGCGAGATCAGCAGCATGGACTTGCGGCCGACCTTGTCGCCGAAGTGGCCGAACAGCGCGGCGCCGAGGATGCGGGCCAGATAGGCCGATGCGAAGGTGCCAAAGGCGAGCAGCGTGCCGGTGAGCGGGTCGAAGGCCGGGAAGAAGACCTTGTTGAAGACCAGGGCCGAGGCCGTGGCGAAGATAAACAGGTCATACCACTCGACCGTGGTGCCGATGACGCTGGCCGCGGCGATCTTCTTCATGTTGCGGGGCGCTCGCCCGGCTTCGGGCTGGTGGGTAGGGGCGTGGTCGGGGTTCATGAGGCTTTCCAGTAATGCGGGCAGGCTTGGGCACGCGTGAGGTAAGGGGCCGGTGCTGGGTGGTGCTTTGGATGTTTTTGTTCGGGTGGTCAGACCAATAAAGCGTAGATGACCGGAAAATTAAGTGTAATAGGTAGTTGTTCTAGGTCTGGTGGGCGGGTGGTCCGGCCTGTTGTGGCGAATTTCACCACTTCGGCTTCGTTAACGCAAGCCACGTGCCAGCAACAAAAGTGACTAAATGGCACTTTTTGTTAATGTCTGCGCGTGGATTCGGTGCGAAAGTGGGCGGCTTGAGGCGCCGGGTCGGGCCTGGCTTGCACCAGCGATGTGCGCCCGGGCCCGGATTGCCCGGGCCCGGCTAAGGGGCTGTCGTCTGTCCTGCCTACTCGGCGATGTCCTCGGACAAGCGCGACACGATCGCCAGCAGATGGAACGACATGGCGTGCCGCGCCCGGATGGGGTCCCGCGCCACAATCGCGCTGACGATGCGGTCGTGCTCGCCAACCGCCGCGCGCCAGGCCGACGCATCCACAAAATGCTTGTCGAGCCGCTTATACAGGGGGCTGGCCTCGCACAGATCCCATACATGGGTGACCACCGATGCCAGCGCCGCATTGCCGCAAGCGTCGGCGATGGCCTGGTGGAAGGCGCGGTCATGCGCGAAGTCGCCAGCTTCCGGCGACTGGTCGGGGTTCATCTTCCGGTGTGCCTCTTCGATGGCGGCGATCTGCTCCGGCGTGCCTTGCTGGGCTGCCAGCGCCGCGCATTCCGGTTCGAACAGCGTGCGCGTCTCGATCAGCTCGAACGGGCTGGCTTCCAGCGCCGCGCCCAGGCGGGCATCGATCTCGGCCGCCGGATCGGGCGCGGCGCCGTTGGCGGCCGCTTGTCCGTTCTCCTTGGGGTCCAGCACGAATACGCCGCTGCCGACGCGCACCTCGATATAGCCGCCGATCTCGAGTGCGATCAACGCTTCGCGCAGCGTGGAGCGCGCGACGTTGAGCTGCTCGGCCAGCTCGCGCTCCGCGGGCAGGCGCTCGCCGGGGGCGAACTCGCCCGCGCTGATTTTCTTGGCAATCTGGTCGGCGATCAGCCGGTAAAGGCGCTGCGCTGAAACCGCTTGAAGTAAGGACATGAAGGCAAGGCCGCTGCAAATTGACTGATGGTCTGATCAATACAGCAAAACCCGGTGTCTGTTCAAGGGGCAGGGCGGGTTTCTCCCGGCTTTCCGGGGCGCCAGCGGGAGTGGTCCGGCCAATTGGCCTCGGATTGGCAGCAAGCCGGGCATGCACTCCGGGTGTACCGGTCATCTTTCCCGCGCATCGCAGCGCGCGTTCTGGGCAAAACGTGAAGCAATCGCTCTCAATTGGACTGACCACCCAGTCAAAAAATCAAAAGATTTGGCAATTTTTCTATGAAAGCCATAGAATTGGTCCGGCCACCGGTTGGATTTCAAATGCGGCGGCAGAAAAGAGGCTTTGGCACCATGCGGAGGGCCGCACTGGTCTGACCTGAAGCCTGACCCGAAGCGCTTTCCCCCGATTTCCCGGCCGGCCCCTCACGGTGCCGGCCGCCCAGATCCAGACAAGACAGCAGGACACCAATGCAATGGAGCATGCAATGAAGAACGCAGACCTGGTACGCCGCAAAGACGCCGCCACGCCCCGTGGCGTTGGTGTGATGTGCAACTTCTATGCCGAGCGCGCCGAGAACTCAGAGCTGTGGGATGTCGAAGGCAACCGCTACATCGACTTCGCGGCCGGCATCGCCGTGCTCAATACCGGTCACCGCCATCCGCGCCTGGTGCAAGCCATGCAGGCGCAGATGGAGCGCTTCACGCACACCGCCTACCAGATCGTTCCCTATGCCAGCTATATCGAACTGGCCGAGAAGATCAACGCCCGCGCGCCTGGCGCGTTCGCCAAGAAGACCGCGTTTTTCACCACCGGCGCCGAGGCCGTCGAGAACGCCATCAAGATTGCCCGTGCGGCCACCGGGCGCCCTGGCGTCATTGCCTTCTCCGGCGGTTTCCACGGCCGCACCATGATGGGCATGGCGCTGACCGGCAAGGTCGTGCCATACAAGGTGGGGTTTGGCCCGTTCCCGGGCGACGTGTTCCACGCGCCGTACCCGTACGGGTTGCATGGCGTGAGCGTGCAGGATTCGATCAACGCCCTGCACCAGCTGTTCAAGGCGGATGTGGACCCGAAGCGGGTCGCGGCCATCCTCTTCGAGCCGGTCCAGGGCGAGGGTGGTTTCAACGTGGCGCCCGCCGAGTTCGTGCGCGCGCTGCGCGGCATCTGCGACGAACACGGCATCCTGCTGGTGGCCGATGAAGTGCAGACCGGATTTGGCCGCACCGGCAAGCTCTTCGCCATGGAGCACTACGACGTCACGCCGGACCTGACCACCATGGCCAAGAGCCTGGCCGGCGGCATGCCCTTGTCGGCCGTTTGCGGCCGGGCCGAGATCATGGACGCGCCGGCCCCCGGCGGGCTGGGCGGCACCTACGCCGGCAACCCGCTGGCGGTGGCCTCGGCGCTGGCGGTGCTGGACGTGCTGGAAAGCGAGAAGCTGATCGAGCGCGGCGCCGCGCTTGGCCAGCGGCTGCGGGACAAGCTGGATGGCCTGAAGTCGCGCGTGCCGGAAATCGGCGAGGTCCGCGGCGTGGGCGCCATGATTGCCGTGGAGTTTCGCAAGGCCGACGGCAGCCCCAATCCCGAATTCACGCGGCAAGTGCAAGACCGCGCGCTGGAGCGCGGCTTGCTGCTGCTCTCCTGCGGCGTCTACGGCAACGTGGTGCGCTTCCTGTTCCCGCTGACCATCCCTGACGCCGTGATGGACGAAGGGCTGGGCATCCTGGAGGCCGCGCTCCTGCAGTAACTGCCGGCGCGCGAGGCCAAGTCATAGCCCAAGCCCGCAAACATCGCATTCAAGACTTCGAAGGATCGCCGCACTCAAGCTGAAGCGGGCGGCGATCGCAAAAAACGGAATTCACGACCATGAACAAGCAATCGCCGCAAGCATTGCCGGCGCGCACTGAGCGCAACGGTGGCCAGATCCTGATCGACCAACTGATTATCCAGGGCGTGAAACGCGTCTTCCTGGTGCCGGGCGAAAGCTACCTGCCTTGCATCGATGCGCTGTACGACCATCAGGACAAGATCCAGCCCATCGTGTGCCGGCAGGAAGGCGGGGCGGGTTATATGGCCGAGGCGCAAGGCAAGCTGACCGGCGAGCCCGGCATCTGCTTTGTCACGCGCGGCCCCGGCGCCACCAACGCCAGCATCGCCGTGCACACCGCCTACCAGGATTCGACCCCCATGATCCTGTTCGTTGGCCAGGTCGGCAACGATTTCTACGAGCGCGAAGCGTTCCAGGAGGTCGACTACCGCCGCATGTTTGGCCAGATGACCAAATGGGTGGCGCAGATCGACCGCACCGAGCGCATTCCCGAATTCATCGCACGCGCCTTCGCGGTGGCCACCAGCGGGCGGCCCGGCCCGGTCGTGTTGGCGCTGCCCGAGGACACGCTGTGGGGCAAGGCCACGGTGGCCGACGTGCCACGTTACCGCCGTGCCTATAGCGCGCCGACGCCTGGCGCCATGGCCTCGCTGGCCGAGCTGATCGAGCAGGCGGAGCGCCCGTTCCTGCTGCTGGGCGGATCGGGCTGGACGCCGCAGGCGTCGCGGCAGATGGAAGGGTTTGCCGAGCGCTTCGCGCTGCCGGTCGGGGTGGCCTGGCGCCGCCTGGAGTGCTTTGACAACCATCATCCGAATTTTGCCGGGCACGTGGGCTGGGCCATGCCCGAGTCGCTGCGCAAGCGCGTACAGGAAAGCGACCTGCTGATCGCGGTGGGCACGCGCATGGGCGAGGCCACCAGCGAGGGCTACACGGTGGTGCAAAGCCCGCTGCCGAAGCAGAGGCTGGTCCATGTGTACCCCGACGCCAATGAGCTTGGCCGCGTGTTCCATCCCACGCTGCCGGTTGCCGCGGACGTGGTTTCGTTTGCCGCCGCGGTGAGCGAACTCACCCCATCGCGTTCCCCGGGGGCGCGCAACGCCGGGCATGACGCCCACCAGGTCTACCTGGCCGAGCAGGAACCCAAGGCCGCGCCGGGCGCCCTCAACCTCAACGTGGCTGCCTGCCACCTCCGCGACAACGTGCCGGAGGACACCTGCATTACCGTTGGCGCGGGCAACTACGCCTTGTACCCGCATGCCTACTACCGCTTCAAGGGCGTTGGCACCAGCCTGGCGCCGACCGTGGGATCGATGGGCTACAGCCTGCCGGCGGCCATTGCCGCCAAGCTCGAGAACCCCGATCGCACTGTGATCTGCTATGCGGGCGATGGTTGCTTCCAGATGAACCTGCAGGAACTCGGCGTTGCCATGCAGTACCGCGTCGGCATCGTCGTGCTGGTCTTCAATAATGGCATCTGGGGCACCATCCGCGCGCACCAGGAGCGCGAGTTCCCGGGCCGCACCGTGGCGCTCGGCTTCGACAATCCGGAGTTCAGCGAACTGATCCGCGCCTATCGCGGGTATGGCGAGATTGTCGCCAGCGATGAAGCGTTCGGTCCTGCTTTTGCGCGCGCCCTTGCGTTCGCCAACACCCAGCAACTGCCCGCCTTGCTGGAACTGCGCTATGACGCGGACGGTATCGCGCCGGGCATGACCTTGTCGCAGATCCGCTCGGACGCACTCGCCCGGCAAGCGAGCGCGAAGTGATGGCCATGACGGCAAGCAGAGAGAACATGAGCATGCTGGCAATCAATGGCGAGCGCCTGTGGCAGTCGCTGATGGACCTCGCCGCGATCGGCGCCACGCCCAAGGGCGGCAATGCGCGCCTGGCGCTGACGGCGCTGGATGGTCAGGGGCGTGACCTGGTGACCGGTTGGATGCGCGCAGCCGGGCTGAGCGTGACGGTCGACCAGGTCGGCAATATCTTTGCCCGCCGGGCAGGGCGCAACAACGCGCTGGCCCCGGTCATGACCGGCAGCCATATCGACACGCAGCCCACCGGCGGCAAGTTCGATGGCTGCTATGGCGTGCTGGCCGGCCTGGAAGTCATGCGCACCCTGAACGACCACGGCATCACCACCGAGGCCCCGCTCGAAGTGGCCATCTGGACCAATGAAGAAGGCTCCCGCTTTGTCCCGGTGATGATGGGTTCCGGCGTGTTTGCCGGCGTCTTTCCGCTGGAGACCGCGCTGTCGGCCACCGATGTGGCGGGCAAGCGCGTGGCGGATGAACTGGCGGCCATCGGCTATGCCGGCGACGCGGAAGTTGGCCGCAAGGTTGGCGCCTACTTCGAAGCCCATATCGAACAGGGGCCGGTGCTCGAGGCGGAGGACAACGTGATCGGCGTGGTGACCGGATCGCTGGGCCTGCGCTGGTACGACGTCACCGTGACCGGCATGGAGGCGCACGCCGGCCCCACGCCGATGCCGTTGCGCAAGGACGCGCTCTATGGCGCCACGTTCCTGATGCAGGAAGTGATCCGCATCGCCAACGACTTCGCGCCGCACGGGCGCGGCACGGTGGGCGTGGTCAAGGTCCATCCGTCGTCGCGCAATGTCATTCCCGGGGCGGTGACGTTCACGGTCGACCTGCGCCACCTCGACCCGGCGCAGCTTGCCGGGATGGATGCGCGCTTTCGCGCGGCTTGCGCCGCCGTCGCGGACGGCACCACCACCGGCGCGGCCCTGGATGTGGTTGTGGAGGACGTGCAGTACTTCGCGCCGACGCCGTTCGCGCCCGAGCTGATCCGCCACGTGCGCCAGGAAGCCGCCGCGCGGGGCTACAGCCATCAGGACATCGTCACGGGCGCAGGCCACGACGCGGTCTATATCGCCGGCGTGGCGCCCACCGCGATGATCTTCGTGCCGTGCAAGGACGGCATCAGCCACAACGAAATCGAAGACGCCAAGCCGGAACATCTGGAAGCCGGGGCCAATGTGCTGCTCGGCGCCATGGTGGCGCAGGCGAACGCGAACGCAAGCGCCTAAGCGGGCCGAAATCCCAACGAATGCCAGGAATCCACGATGAGTGACTTGAGAGATCTCGCCTATTGGCGCAAGCAGGCCGCAACGGTATCGATCCGTTCGCAAGCCTATATCGATGGCCGCTGGGCCGACGCCGCCGACGGCGCCACCTTCGAGACCATCAACCCCGCCACCGGCAAGACGCTCGCCAGCGTCGCGGCCTGCGGCGCGCAGGACGTCGACCGCGCGGTAGCCGCGGCGCGCAAGGCGTTTCAGTCCGGCGTCTGGTCGGACTTGCCGCGCAGCGCCAGGAAGGCCACGCTGCTACGGCTGTCGCACCTGATCGACACGCATCGCGAAGAACTCGCGCTGCTGGAAACGCTCGACATGGGCAAGCCCATTGCCGAGACGCTGCTATACGACATCCCCGAAGCCGGCCGCACCTACGCCTGGTACGCCGAAGCCATCGACAAGATCTACGACGAGATCGCGCCGACGGGCCCCGGCGTGCTGGCCACCATCACGCGCGAGCCGCTGGGCGTGGTAGCGGCGGTCGTGCCCTGGAACTACCCGCTGCTGATGGCCAGCTGGAAGGTGGCGCCCGCGCTGGCCGCCGGCAACAGCGTGGTGCTCAAGCCTGCGGAGCAGTCCCCGCTGACCGCGCTGCGGCTGGCGGAACTCGCCGAAGAAGCGGGCATCCCGGCGGGCGTCTTCAACGTGGTGCCAGGTCTTGGCGCCGCAGCCGGGCAGGCACTTGGCCGCCATCCCGACGTGGACTGCATTGCCTTTACCGGCTCCACCGCCACCGGCAAGCGCTTCATGGAGTATTCCGGCCAGTCCAACCTCAAGCGCGTCTGGCTCGAGTGCGGCGGCAAGTCCCCGCATATCGTCTTTGACGACTGCCCCGACCTGGACCGCGCCGCGCAGGCCGCCGCCATCGGCATCTTCAGCAACCAGGGCGAGATCTGCATCGCCGGTTCGCGCCTTTATGTGCAAAGCGGCATCTACGACGCGTTCATGGAAAAGCTGGAAGCGCACGCGGCGCGCATGCAGCCGGGCGATCCGCTCGACCCCGCCACCGCCATGGGCGCGATCGTCGACGGCGCGCAACTGCAGCGGGTGATGTCCTATGTGAAGAGCGGCGAGGACGAAGGCGCCCGGCTGCGCGCCGGCGGCAAGCGCGCGCACACGGACAGTGGCGGCTTCTACATGCAGCCCACCATCTTCGAGTGCCCCACGCAGTCGCTTACCATCGTGCGCGAAGAGATCTTTGGCCCGGTGCTGGCGGTGACCCGCTTCGAGTCCGAGGAAGAGGCTATCCGCATGGCCAACGATTCGCCCTACGGGCTGGGCTCGGGACTCTGGACCTCTAACTTGTCCCGCGCCCACCGCGTTTCGCGCAAGCTGCAGGCGGGGCTGGTGTGGGTCAACTGCTATATGGACAGCGACGTGACGGTGCCATTTGGCGGCGTGAAGCAGTCGGGCTCGGGGCGGGACAAGTCACTGCACGCGCTGGACAAGTACACGGACCTGAAGACCACGTGGATCAGCCTGGCGTGACAGGCAACGCGCTGGCCGGCCAGCGCTGGTCTGCCGCTCAGAGCAGTTCCATCTGCCGGACGGTAGGGGCATGGCGGCGTGCCAGCGTCAACGCCGGCGCGCTGCCAACCGGCCACGCCAGGCTAAAGCCCTGTTGCCGCGCCTTGTAGGCGGCTTCTTCCTTGCCAGCCACCTGGAGATGCCTGTACATGGCGCGGGCATGTGTCTTGACCGTCGGCGCCGAGATATTCAACAGGCGGCCAACGGTCTTGACCGCATGCCCTCGGGAGAGCAGTACCAGCACGTCGTACTGGCGTTGCGTCAATCCCAGTTGCATTGCTTCTCGTGTCAACCGCGGGCTCCCGGCGGCGCGTTGCGGTGCCAGCGCAGCCGAGGGCAAGGTGGGCAAGGCGGGGAACAGTGAAAGCTGGCTCGCGCCCGCACGCACCGGCTGACGGGTGGCGATACGCCGGATGGTGGTCCTGAGCACGTCGAGCGGGGCGGATTTTGGCAGGCAGCCGCAGAAGCCTTCGGTGATCTCGCCTTGCGGCAACCGCAGCGGCACGGCATCGCACAGCAGCAGCACGCGCGGCGCGGCGCATAGCCTGCGTGCCTGGCCGAGCCATTGCCAGCCCGTGTCAGCATCGGCGGGCATGCCAAAGACAATCAGGTCAACCTTGCCACCGGCATGCAAATGCTCAGGGATTTCCCCCGGGTCGATGGCAACGGCTTGCGCGATGCCTGCAATACCCTCCAGCAGGGTGAGCATTGCAATCCGGAGCAATGGATGGCTTTCAACGAGCACCACGTTCATGCCGTAACTCCCCGTACAAGCGCAAATGCAAGTGCAACGGAGACAGGCTGAACCCGCGGGGATGGCACGAAACGACACTGCCAGCGCCGACCAGCGCCTGCGGCAGGTTTTGCAATCCCCGGATTTCCGACCCTGCCCTGGCGGACCGCCAGGGCGGCTCTGTGCGTCGTAGAGCCTGCCCGAATATGTAATGTTTCTTATCTCGGAGGATATTAGGTTCGGATTATGTTTGAAATCAAGTGGCCATGTTGCATGGATGAAACATGAATATGCGCGCTATGCATGTCGAATGCGGTCTTCTGCCTATCTTCGTGCGCAGGCCACGTTGTCAGCCACCTCGTGCCTCTGTCCCTCATGCCGCCAAGGCATCCCCGCCGCAGGCGTCGGCGTCGGTCCCGCACGCTGCATGTACCGCCGACGCGAGGATCATGGCTTCGGCGTTGCGCGCCGGCGGCCGGCAGGGGCGCGGGCGGTAGACGGCCTGGCCCTTGGCGATGGGCAGCCCGCTGAGGGCGCACACGCCAGCCCCGCGCGCCGATATCGCAGCCCAGATCTGCGCGCCGTAACGGCAATGGGTGGCATCGCGCCAGCTGATCACCGCCAAGGTGGGGCTGGGTCGCTCAACCACGCTGACGATGGCGGTGTGGCGGTGGTGCCCGGGATCTTCCTCATCGGGCCAGGCGCAGTCGGCGTACAGCTGGAAGGCCTGACGCGCACGGAGCAGGCCGATGGTGCTGTCCCACGGGTCGGGGCGGTCCGCTTGCGCGCATGGGGTGGAGGATGTGGCGGGATTCGGGTGCGCTGGCATGGTCAGCTCCGGATGATGGAGGCGGGCGGGGGAGGCAGCCGGACCCCCGTCGCGCGGATGAAGGCTGGCGTGCGGACGCCAACTATAAAGACATCTTATGACGCGCGCCGCGCCGCACGCAGTTGTCCATCGGTGCAGGCGCGGTACGACATTGAGATGGCCGGGTTATACGAACGTAGGAGGCGCCAGCTGCGGATGGGAAGAAGGCCGTTGCCTGCAGGAGGCAATCTGCTCGAATGGCAGCGCGACTGGGCGCACCGCGATAGCTATGACGCCGTGATGAAGCTGGTCAAGGAACACTCGGGCGCCTACGGCATGGGCGTGGACTACGCCTACACCATGGTGCACAAGGCCGCGCAACGTACCGCCACGCCGCACGCGTCGCTCGCCCTTGGGCCACTGGCTTCGATCCCACACAGTGAGTGCATCGTCGATGCGTGACCTGCCTATCCTTTAGTTTGATTGACAGCTTCTCGCCGTCGCACCGATCATCGGCTCGCACCGCGTCCACCGGGCACACAGGTGTCCAGGGGCCATGGCCGCTGACTGATTCTGATAGGAGAGAGCGCATGTCCAATGAAGCAAAGTGTCCGTTCAATCATGCTGCCGGCGGCGGTACGACAAATCGTGACTGGTGGCCGAAGCAGTTGCGGTTGGACTTGCTCAGTCAGCATTCCGACAAGTCCAGCCCAATGGACGAGAGCTTCAGATATGCCGAGGCTTTCAAGCGTCTCGACCTCGCGGCGGTAAAAAGAGACCTTGCTGCGCTGATGACCGATTCGCAGGATTGGTGGCCGGCGGACTTTGGCCACTACGGTCCACTCTTTATCCGCATGGCTTGGCATAGTGCGGGCACCTACCGTGTCGACGACGGCCGGGGAGGCGCCGGACGCGGTCAGCAGCGTTTTGCACCGCTCAATAGCTGGCCCGATAACGTCAGCCTGGACAAGGCACGTCGCCTGCTCTGGCCGATCAAGCAGAAGTACGGGAACAAGATTTCCTGGGCCGACCTGCTGATCCTCACCGGCAATGTCGCGCTGGAGACCATGGGATTCAAGACCTTCGGCTTCGCCGGCGGTCGTGAAGATACCTGGGAACCGGACAATGACGTCTACTGGGGTAACGAGAAAACCTGGCTGGGCGGCGATATCCGTTACGGCAAGGGCGCGGCCGGCGGCCCGGACGACGGACGAAACCTGGAAAATCCACTGGCCGCGGTGCAGATGGGCCTCATCTACGTGAATCCGGAAGGCCCCGACGGCAATCCGGATCCAATCGCGGCCGCGCGCGATATCCGCGAGACCTTCCGCCGCATGGCCATGGACGACGAGGAAACCGTCGCGCTGATCGCCGGTGGCCATACTTTTGGCAAGACGCACGGCGCCGGACCGGCCGGCAACGTTGGCCCGGAGCCGGAGATTGCTGATCTGGAGCAGCAGGGGCTGGGCTGGAAGAGCAGTTTTGGCGCCGGCAAGGGGGCCGATGCCATTACCAGCGGTCTGGAAGTGACCTGGACGGCGACGCCGACGAAATGGGGCATGGGATTTTTCGAGAACCTGTTCCGCTACGATTGGGCGTTGACCAAGAGCCCGGCCGGCGCGCATCAATGGGTGGCAAAGGATGCCGGTGAGACGATCCCGCACGCGCACGATCCTTCGAAGAAGCTGCGGCCTACGATGCTGACCACCGATCTTTCGCTGCGCTTCGACCCGGCTTACGAGAAGATCTCGCGGCGCTTCCTGGAGAATCCTGACCAGTTTGCCGACGCATTTGCCCGCGCCTGGTTCAAGCTGACCCATCGCGACATGGGTCCGCGCGCCCGTTACCTTGGCCCGGAAGTGCCTGCGCAAGCCTTGATCTGGCAAGACCCGATCCCCGTCGTCGACCATCCGCTGGTCAACGACCAGGATATCGTTTCGCTCAAGCAGAAGATTCGAGCGTCGGGGCTGTCCGTAGCGCAGCTGGTGTCGACGGCCTGGGCATCGGCATCGACCTTCCGTGGCTCGGACAAGCGCGGCGGTGCCAATGGCGCTCGCATCCGCCTGGCACCGCAGGTTGAATGGCCCGTCAACCAGCCTCAGCAATTGGCGAAGGTGCTGACGGTCCTGGACGGCATCCAGTCCGAGTTCAACCGCGCACAGTCTGGCGGCAAGAAGATTTCACTGGCGGATTTGATTGTGCTGGCCGGCGGAGCTGCTATCGAGCAGGCAGCAGAAAGGGCAGGCCATCGGGTGACCGTGCCGTTCGCGCCAGGTCGCATGGACGCGTCGCAGGAACAGACCGACGTGCAATCTTTCGGGGTGCTTGAACCGGTTGCGGATGGCTTTCGCAATTACCTCAAGGGAGAATACAGCGTTCCCGCGGAGGCGTTGCTGATCGACAAGGCCCAACTGCTGACGCTGACCGCACCGGAGATGACCGTTCTGCTTGGCGGGCTTCGTGTGCTGAACGTTCATGCCGCAACAGAGGCTCACGGCGTTCTCACCGACCGGCCGCAGACGTTGACCAATGACTTCTTTCGTAACCTGCTCGACATGCGTACGGAATGGAAGCCACTTTCGGCTTCCCGGGAAGTATTCGAGGGATACGACCGCAAGACCGGTGAACTGAAATGGACTGGCACGCGTGTCGATCTGATCTTCGGTTCGCACGCACAGCTCCGCGCGCTCTCTGAAGTCTACGCAAGCGAAGACGCCCAAGAGAAATTCATTCGTGACTTCGTCACGGCATGGGTCAAGGTGATGAATCTCGATCGGTTCGATCTGGCCTCCCGGTAGAGGCACGTTCCTCCAGTCTTGCTATTCGCACTTAATCGGCTGACCGGCTGACCGGCTGCTCATGTTCGCTACAGAACATGCTGCACCAGTCAGCCCTCGGTCGTCCACGCTGACGTGTTTGCCGGACAGCCAGTTCTTCTTCGATCGCCAAGAGCCGCTCAGGCCTTCGCGTCGCGCGCTCCGGACGCAAGGCAGGCAGCGATGTGGTCGATCAGCTGAAGCAAGACCTGCCTGTCGAAGTAGTTGTTCATCCTGTGGCTGAGGAACACGTCGCCGCCAGCGCCGGCGACGCGTTCTCTTATCTGGGCAATCCGCTCGGCAAGATCGGGGAGGCCGGCTTGCATCGCCGCCCGGGCAATGGCATCGGGCCAGAAACCATAGGCGTCAATGCCGCAACAGTCCGCGACGCATTCCGTTTCGAGCCGGTCAAGCAAGGGCAGGATAGGGGCGAGCCACTCGTCGATGTCCACCGCGTCGTGGTACTTCCCTTGCAAGTCGATGAACGGAATCCATTTGCCTTCGCCGATGCTGATGTCGCCTTGATTTGCCATTTCCTTCGCGCGTGCCTGGGAGGGGAGAGTCGGCAGAGTGTAGCCGAGCGCGGCGCCCCAGTATCGGCTGACAAAACCATGTCATCTGGCGGCGGCCGCCAGCAATCTGAAGCGTGTCACCATGTCGCCACGACCCCGTATGGTCGATAACGATCATGCAGCATGAACCAACGGGGTATGCTAGATTCAATGCCGCCTATTCAGGCGCGGTGCGGCTCAGGGAAGGGCGAGCCGGCTATGCAGGCAAGCTGGTAAAACAGCCGAATCAGGTGCAATCCCCATGAAAATGAGCACAACGCCGCAGGGCGAATCCCCTTCCCGCCTGATCGACGCCAGGATCCAGGAACTGGACGACTGGCGGGGCAAGACGCTCGCCCATGTCCGCGCTCTCATCAAGCAGGCTGACCCTGAGGTGGTCGAAGAGTGGAAATGGCGAGGCGTTCCGGTTTGGTCTCACGATGGACTGATCTGCACCGGTGAGACGTACAAGAGCATTGTGAAGCTGACGTTTGCCAAGGGCGCTTCGCTCAAGGATCCTTCCGGACTATTCAACGCCAGCCTGGAAGGCAACACCCGGCGCGCCATCGATTTGCATGAGGGCGACGAGATGGATGAGGATGCCTTCAAGACGCTCATACGCGCCGCCGCAGCCCTGAACAGGTCATCGGCCCGCTAGCCATTCCGGCGCCGCATGCGTTGGCGCCTATCCTGGCCGCCCACGCAGCAATCATGGCCAACCACCACGCCCAGCAGCTACGGCCGCTTGTCTCCTGCCGGGCTGGCAGGGCGCTGCGCCGGCAGCTTGCCGACGATGCAATCCACGGCACGTGTATCCGATTTGCCTTGCCCGAGCGCGCCGATGACCGAGTCGCGATACTGCGCCGGCGTGATGCGCTGGTAGTAAAGCCGGGAGGTCTGGTCGAGCCAGTACACGTAGTCGCTGTCGTTCTGGCCGCCGTCGGTGCGCAGCCAGTCGCTGATGTTGTTGTTTCCGATCATCATGTTCGGGCAGCCTCGCTGCACGCTGTCGAGGTAGGCATCGAAGCCTTTCGCCTCGTAGTTGCGCACCGAATCTGGCGCGCAGGCGCATAGCGCCAGGGCTGCGCAAGCGCAGGCAAGCCAGCATGCCGCCCGGCGATGCCGTGGGCTGTGGCGCGTTGTCATTGCGGGGGCTGGCATATCGCTCCTATGTCCTCTCGGTCACGCGATTTCTCGATTACGCGATCTCTCGATCCCTGGTTCCCTGCTGCTCTGGTTCGGTGTGCGTGAAGCCACGCCCAAGGATAGAGCGGATCCCCCGGCACCTTGCCGCGTGGCGAAAAATTTCATGGGTCGCCTGCAAAGGCTTGAATGCCAGGGTGGGCAATGCTGCCGGATACCGTAGGCCGCACTTTCATGTGCGAATGCAGCAAAAATCGGCAATCGTCCTTGAATAATAGGTAGCTCCATCCTATAACCATCCCATTGGATGGTATTCGGATGGTTCTGGATGATAAACAACGATGGATGAGCAACAAAAGGCACTTGTGGCGCAACCCCGCCCTAAGGGCGGCGAAACGGAGAAGATCACGATCAATCTCGGCCCGGTCGATCTCGGCCAGATCGACCTGCTGGTCGAAGAAGGCTTTTACTCAAACCGTACCGACCTGATCCGCACCGCGATCCGCAACCAGCTTGCGATCCACGCGCAGGCCGTCAGCGAGACCGTGACGCGGCGCGCGCTGGTGCTTGGCCTGCAGCATTTCTCCCGCCAGGACCTGGAGGCGGCGCAAGCCGCGCACCAGCGCCTGGATATCCATGTGCTGGGACTGGCCAGCATCGCATCCGATGTCACGCCCGAGCTTGCCCTGGCCACGATCGAGTCGATCGTGGTGCTGGGCGCTTTCCATGCCTCCGCCGCCGTCAAGGCCGCGCTGGCCGGCCGCATCCGCTAAGCCGCCAGGCAACGGAACGCCCAACGCCAAAGGCACATAGAAGGACACCATGATGAAGATGAACGAAGAATTCCTGGCTTCCATGCAGGAAGCCATGGCGCTGCTGCGCACCGCGGGGCCGCTGGAAGCCACCGAGGTCATTGCGCGCGCGTTGCGCGGCAACAGCGCAGTGCCCAATGCCGGCTTCCAGCCTGCGCAAGTTGTCGAGGCGCTGCTGCCACGCCAGGCGCAGGAGAGCGCCGCCCAGGCGCGCGAAGGCCGCGCACACCCCGGGGATATGCCGCAACCCACGCCGCAACCCACGCCGCAACAAACGCCGCAACAAACGCCGCAACAAACGCCGCAACCCGCAGCGCAACCCGGCGCGCAGGACACCGGCCACTTCACCACCAGGCGCCATGCCGGACACGCCGGCCAGCGCGCCTACAAGCTCTACGTGCCCGCCGGCTTCGAGGGCAAGCGCTTGCCGCTGGTGGTGATGCTGCACGGCTGCACGCAGGACGCCGACGATTTTGCGGCGGGTACCCGCATGAATGCGCTGGCAAGGCAGCACGGTTTCCTGGTTGCTTATCCCATCCAGCCCGTGACGGCGAACCCGTCAAGGTGCTGGAGTTGGTTCAAGCCGGGCGACCAGCAGCGCGAGCTTGGCGAGCCGTCGTTGATCGCGGGCATCACGCGGGAAGTCATGGCCAGCCATCCGGTCGATCCCGATCGCGTGTACGTGGCCGGCTTGTCCGCCGGCGGCGCCATGGCCGCCGTGATGGTGCACGCTTATCCCGACCTGTATGCCGCGGCGGGGATTCACTCCGGCTTGCCGTATGCCAGCGCGCATGACTTGCCGTCGGCGCTGGCCGCGATGCAGGGCGGCAAGCTGGCGGGCCTGCACATGGCGAAAGCACAGGCCGCTGCGCTGCGGCCCCTGATCGTCTTCCAGGGAGACGCGGATACAACGGTGCATGTGTCCAACGCCGACCGGCTGCTGGGAGCCTTCCAGCATTGCGGTGAGCAGGACGGCCAGCGCAGGAGCAAGCAGAACGGGCGTGCCTTCACGCGCCGTCAGTTGAAGTCGCGCGATGGCGTTGATGCGGAGTATTGGCTGCTGCATGGCGCGCCGCACGCGTGGGCGGGTGGCAGCACGCATGGCTCGTACACCGATGCGAGCGGGCCCGATGCCAGCGCGGAGATGGTGCGGTTTTTCCTGGCGCATCCGTTGAAGCGGTAAGCGGTGGCACGGGTGCGTCGACCCGATCGCCACCGCACGCCTCAAGCCTTCATCCGCGCCACCAGTTCCTGCGCAAACTCCAGCGACAGCCGCGACAGCGGCTCGGACTGGACATTGAAGATCTGGACCGAGGCATTGACCTTGGTCCGGATCGGAATCGCCACGATATTGGGCCACGCCTGCCCGAACACCGTCATGGCATCGACCAGCGCGATGCCGGCCCCGGCCTGCGCCAGCGCACGCGCCACGTGCGCCTGCTCCACTTCGATGCGCATATCGAGGTCGTCGAAGCCGCTGCCAAACATTTCCCGCACCAGCAAGCCGAACGGCACATCCGCGCCGTAGCCGATCAATGGCTCCCCGGCAAGCTCCGCCGGGCGCACGTAGCTGCGCCCGCTCAAAGGGTGCCCCGCGGGCACCAGCGCCACCATCGGGTTCTTCACCAGCAGCCGGGATTCCAGGTTGGGATGCGCCAGCGGCATGTTGGACACGGCCAGCTCGGCCTGGCCGGAGAGCAGGGCGCGCAGCATGTTGCCCGGGATCTGCGTGCGCACGACGATGCGCACGGCCGGATGCGCGGCGCGAAACGAGGCGATGGCGCGGGGCAGCACCGTCTGCCCGAGATTCGGGCTGCATGAAATGCGCAGGCTGCCCGTGCGGTTGGTTGCGAGGTCTTCCGCGATCTCGTTCACGCGCTCGATCCCCTCGTACACCACATTGACCTCGCCCAGCAGCCGCCTGGCTTCCGGCGTGGGATGCAGGCGTCCCTTCACGCGGCGGAACAGTTCCAGCCCCAGGCGCTGCTCGGTGTGCGACATCAGCCGGCTGATGGCGGGCTGCGACACATACAGGAGCTTGGACGCGCCGCTGATCGAGCCCGTGAGCATCACGGCACGGAACACTTCGATCTGCCGGAGGTTCATTTTCATGATTTCAACCTATTAACCTGATGTTAAGTTGCGCGGATAGATAAGCATATGACAGTAAGGATGAGGCTGCCTACACTGGGTCCTGGCAGCGCGCTTGCGCACGTGCACCAAGGCGGCGCCAGGGGCGATTGGCGCTGGCACCGCGATGGGGATGTATGGCCCACCTCGGGGCATCCTGATGCATGCCGGTGCATCGCCCCAACGTCCATTGCGGGAGACAAGGAAAACACATGAGCGACATCCATCTGACCTACATCAACGGCCGTGACATTGCCAAGCTCGCGATGACCGACCAGGAAATCCTCGACGCGGTCGAGCAGGGCCTGCTGGCGCAAGGCAACAAGCAGACGGTGATCGAGCCGCGCGTGCACCTGATCCCAGACCCGGCATTCAATGGCCACTTCAATGTGCTGCGGGGCTATGTGGCGCCCCTGGGGCTGGCCGGCGTGAAGATCGTTGGCGACTACGTCGACAACTACAAGCTGGGCCTGCCGTCGGAGATGGCCATGCTCAACCTGTTCGACCCGCGCACCGGTATGCCGGTGGCGATGATCGACGCGACCTTCATCACCGATGCGCGCACCGGCGCGGTGACCGCGCTGGGCGCTCGCCACCTGGCACGGCGCAACAGCAAGGTGCTTGGCCATATCGGCGCGCGCGGCACGTCGTACTGGAACGTGCGCCTGCTCGACAGCCTCTTCGACTTCGACGAGATCCGGGTGCATTCACGCCGCCCGGAAAGCCGCGACGCGTTCGCCGCGCGGCTGGAGAAGGATCTTGGCAAGAAGGTCATCGTCACGCAGGACTGGGAGTCGTGCGTGCGGGGCGCGGACATCGTGGTCGAGGCGTCGCGGCTGGACAAGCCCACGCCGCTGCTCAAGACCGAGTGGATCAAGCCGGGCGCGTTTGTGGTGCCGTATGGGACCATGAGCGCGGTGGAGCTGTCGCTGACCGACATCATGAGCAAGCTGGTGGTGGACGACTGGACGCAGTGCAAGGGCGGCATGTTTGGCTCCCTGCGCGCGCATGTGGAGGCGGGCAAGTTGTCCGGGCAGACGCTGCACGCGGAGCTTGGCGATATCGTCGCGGGCCGCAAGCCGGGCCGCCAGAGCGATGACGAGACCAACCTGTTCTGGCACCGAGGCCTGTCGCTGAGCGATATCGCGCTTGGCCACGCCATCATGAAGAAGGCCGAGCGCATGGGCATTGGCCAGCAGCTCGTCTACGCATGATCGCCAACGCGCGCATGTATGCGGTGGCCGCGCCGGTGGCCCAGGCGTGGCGTGCGCTGTTTGCCTACGTGGGCGAGCGCGCCGGCATGGCGTGGACGTACATTGAGCATGCCGCGCCGGCGCCGGTCAGCGCGCTGTGGGCGCGGCCGGACTGCGGCTGCGTCTTCATGTGCGGGTTCCCGTTCGTCAGCGCGGGAAGCCGGCATCGCCTGCTGGCGGCGCCGGTGCCATCGTTGGCGCGCTACGGGGACCGGCCGGAATACTTCACCGAGTTCATCGTGCGCGACGATGCGGCGTTCGCCACCCTGGAGCCGGCCTTTGGTGGCCGGCTGGCCTGCATGCTGCCGGAATCGAACTCCGGCTTTAACGCGCCGCGGCACTACCTGATGGCAAAGGCTGCCGCCGGCGCTGCCACGCTGTTCCGGCCAACGGCGGCGCCAACCCCCACGCCACGCCAGGTGATCGACGCGGTGATCGGTGGCGATGCCGAGGTTGGCGTGGTCGACAGCTATGTGCTGGACCTGCTGCGCATGCATGTCCCTGAGCTGATGGCGAAGGTGCGCAGCGTGGCGGTGACGCCGGCGTCTCCGATCCCGCCGCTGGTGGCCGCGCCGCAGGCCGGCGACGCCGCCGTGGCGCGCGTGCGCGCCGTGCTGCTGGACCTGCATCGCGACCCGGCCTGCGCGGGCTGGCTCGCGCAGCTGCGGCTGGCGCGCTTTGCATGCGTCGCCGCGCAGGACTATGACGTGCTGGCGCGCTACGCCCGCGAAGCCGACCACGCGCGCTTTGCGCTGACCGGCACCCTTGACGCCAGGGCGCCGCGTCCATGACCGCCACGGCAGCCAGCGCGGCTTGCGTGCGGCCCGACCGTGCCGGGGAGTCCGTTTTTGTGATTGTCTGATAGTCCGACTGACGTGGAGAAATGTCGATGAAGCGTTTCCTGATGACCTTGCTGGCCGCCGGGCTGCCGATGCTGGCCAGCGCCCAGGCCTATCCGTCCAAGCCCGTGCGGCTGATCGTGCCGTTCCCGGCGGGCGGGCCCGCCGACGTGCTCGGCAGGGTCGTGGGCGAGGGACTGTCCAAGGCGTGGGGCCAGAGCGTGCTGGTGGAGAACAAGGCGGGCGCGGCCGGCACCATCGGCATGGAGCAGGCGGCCAAGGCCGCGCCGGACGGCTATACGCTGGCGGTGGTGCCGGTGGGCAATATCGCCGTCAATCCTTCGCTGTTCCGCAGCCTGCCGTACAAGGCGCAAGACCTGGTGCCGGTGACGATGCTGGCGACGGCGCAGAACGTGCTGGTGGTCGGCGCCAACGTCCCCGCAGCTTCCCTCGCGGATCTGCTCAAGCTGGCGGCGCAAAAGCCGGGCGAGCTGACCTTCGCCTCGC
This sequence comes from Cupriavidus sp. UME77, assembly GCF_014170355.1. Classification (NCBI taxonomy): domain Bacteria; kingdom Pseudomonadati; phylum Pseudomonadota; class Betaproteobacteria; order Burkholderiales; family Burkholderiaceae; genus Cupriavidus; species Cupriavidus sp. UME77. The sequence continues at coordinate 213,082 of NZ_LZZU01000032.1, read as the reverse complement.
CCGGGGCCGGCAGCCAGGCGCACCTGGCGGGCGAGTTGCTGCAGCTGGACGCCAAGGTCAAGCTCAACCACATTCCCTACAAGGGCGTGAGCCCGGCCATGACCGACCTGGTGGGGGGGCAGGTGACCATGATGTTCGCGCAGGTCTCGTCGGCGTTGCCCTACGTCAAGGCGGGCAAGCTCCACGCGCTTGGCGTGGCCAGCCAGAAACGCCTGGCGGTGATGCCCGACGTGCCCACCATTGCCGAGCAGGGCTTCCCCAGGTTCGAGGCGGTATCCTGGTACGCGCTGATGGCGCCGGCAGGCACGCCCAGGGAGGTGATCGCCCGCATCAATCACCAGGCGCTTGAAGTCCTGGCGAACCCGGCGCTCAAGGAGAAGCTGGCCACGCTTGGCATGGATCCGAGCGGCGGCACGCCACAGGAACTGGCGACCACGATCGAGCAGGACAGCGCGCGCTGGGCCGGCGTGATTCGCAAGCGCCAGATCACGGTGGACTGAGGGCGTTGCGAGGCCGCCAGCTTGATCCGCTGCGCCAATCGCAGGCAGCGGGGAGTGGGATCAAGCCGGTGCCGTCCTGCACCCGTCCTGCACCTAATTCGCGACCGGCGACGACGCCTCTACCCCGCCACCTGGTAGTTGCCGCGCAGCTCGGTAACGTCGCAGTTGTGGCCCTCGCCGCCCCGGTCCACCACCAGGAAGCGCGCCGTGCCTTGCGTGACGATCAGCGAGTGATGCCAGGTGCCGCGCTTGTAGTTCACGCCTTGCCTGCCGTTGGTGACGAACACGCGGATGGCCGATTCGTCGATCTGCTCGCCAACGGGCGCCACGACCACGAGGAAGGCGGCCTCGTCCAGGGGCACGAAGGCCTGGCTGCCCAGCGGGTGCCGCTCCATGGCGCGGATGCCTAGCGGCAGCGCATAAGGCTGCGCGTCGAAGAAGCTGATCAGCGCCCGGCCGCACTGCGTGCCGACATCGACGCTGGCAAGGTCGTCATAGCGCAGCGTCATGCCGCCATTGATCACCATCGGCGCGCGCCCCTCGCTTTCGATGACATCGCCAAACGGGGCGAATGCAGCTACGGTCAGTGGCTCCGCCTGCAGGCGCACCGGCGCTTGGGATGGCAATGGGGGCTGGATCGCCTTCTCGTCGGGAGCAGACACGTTTTTCCTCTTGTCGTGGGTAAGAAGTGGCCGGCGAAGGCGCCTTGCCAATCTCCGTGGATCGACTGGTAATACCAGTGATGCCAGTATCCGGTTGTCAACGGCCGGCGTCAAGGCGCCTATATCACAGGGTTTACGCCGCTTTCCTATGGAAACGCCGGGACGTATCCTTCGCCATCTCCAAGAAAACAGACTGGTAATACCAGTTGAGATAACAAGCCGAGCCACCCGAGGAGGAAACCGCTGTGTCCCTGACCACCGCCCCATCGCTAGCCCCCGAGCCCGCCGCCGCCCACGCGACGGCGGCGCAGGAAAACGCCGTCTACCGCAAGGTGGCGTGGCGCCTGTTGCCGTTCCTGATGCTCTGTTATGTCGTGGCCTACCTGGACCGTGTCAACGTGGGGTTTGCCAAGCTGCATATGCTGGGCGACCTGCAGTTCAGCGAGTCCGCCTACGGGCTGGGCGCCGGCCTGTTCTTCATCGGGTACTTCTTCTTTGAAGTGCCAAGCAATGTGCTGATGCACCGCATCGGCGCCAAGGCGACCATCTCGCGCATCATGATCATGTGGAGCGTGATTTCGGCGGCGATGGTGTTCGTGCAGACCACCACGCAGTTCTACGTGCTGCGCTTCCTGCTCGGCGCGGCCGAGGCGGGCTTTTACCCCGGCATGATCTTGTACCTGACCTACTGGTTCCCGTCGCACCGCCGCGCGCGCATGGTGGCGTTGTTCATGTGCGCGATCCCGGTGTCGGGCATCTTTGGCGGCCCGCTCTCCGGCTTCATCATGGAGTCCATGCAGGGTGTGGCGGGGCTGCGCGGCTGGCAATGGATGTTCCTGATCGAAGCACTGCCTTCGCTGCTGGTCGGCGTTGCCGTGCTGGCCTACCTGGACAACAACATCCGCTCGGCGCGCTGGCTCACGCAGGGCGAGAAGGACTTGCTGGAGCGCAACATCGCCAACGAGAACGCCAACAAAAGCGGGCACATGACCATGCGGCAGCTGTTCTCGGACCGCCGCATCATCAAGATGGCCTGCATCTGTTTTTGCACGGTGATGGGCCAGTACGGGCTGACGTTCTGGCTGCCGTCCCTGATCCGGCAGTCCGGCGTGAGCGGCGCGCTGAATATCGGCCTGCTGACGGCCATCCCGTTCTCCGTCGCGGTGTGTTCGATGATTCTGGTCAGCCGTAGCTCAGACCGCATGCGCGAACGCCGCTGGCACCTGATCGTGCCGTTTTGCTGCGGCGCCGCCGGCCTGGCGCTGAGCGCGATCTTCAGCGACAACGTGGTGCTCTCGCTCGCCGCACTGGCGCTCGCTGCGGGTGGCAGCCTGGCCACCTCGCCGTTGTTCTGGAGCCTGCCGACCGCGCTGCTATCTGGCGCGGGCGCCGCAGCCGGCATCGCCATGATCAACTCGTTCGCTAACCTGGCGGGCTTTGTCAGCCCTTACATGATCGGCCTGATCAAGGACGCGACGCAGAGCACCAACCTGGCCATGTTCGTGCTGGCTGGCGTGCTGCTTTGCGGCGCGGCGCTGACCTATACGGTGCCGGCGCGGCTGGTGAACAAGTAGGCCAGGCAGGCGTGCGATGGCGCTGCCCGGGGCATGCTCCGGGCGGGCCGTCGAGTACAATTTGCCGTCAATCCGGCGGCAAGCGCCGGCCCCCCATCTTTCACGATCCCGCGCAGGACTTCATCGCACCCAATGGTCACAGCTACCGCCATCTCCGCCAACGCCGCGAACCTGATCCGCGAGTGGATCGAGGGCGGCAAGTATCCGGCCGGATCGCTGTTGCCCTCGCAGCGCGACCTGTCGGAGCAGCTCGGCATCAGCCGCACCTCGCTGCGTGAGGCGTTGTCCACGCTGCAGGGGCTGGGGCTGGTGGTCTCGCGCCCCGGCAAGGGCGTGTATGTGGCCGCCGACGCTGGCGACGGCGCGCCGCCGCCATGGCGTTTTTCCAAATCGCATTCGCTGACCGATATCTACCAGTTGCGCTTCGCGCTGGAGGGCTTCACCGTGGGGCTGGCCGCGGCGGCGCTGCTGCCGGAAGACATCGACGCCCTGCGCGAGAACACCGAGGCCATGCGGGTGTGCATCGACGCGTCCGACTTCACGCAGGCCGCCCGGCTGGACTTTGATTTTCATATGCGCATCATCGCGATCGCCGGCAACCGTGCCATCGCCGATATCCTGCGCAACAGCACCGACGTCATGCAGGAAAGCCAGCGCTTGCCGTTCTACCAGCGCGGCAGCCGCCATGCCACCTGCACCGAGCATTGCGCCATCATCGACGCCTTGGCCGCGGGCGATGCCAGCCTGGCCCAGCGCGCCATGTCGGATCACATCGTCCGGGCGGCCCAGCGCGCCGGCGTGCATTTCCCCGCGGGCAGCCGCGCGGGCGACGGGGCGGCGCCGGGCCATCTTCCCGGCTGAGCGGGCCTTGCGGACGGAGCGGATAAAGGCATCCAGGATTTCTCCTAAAGTTTCTGCGCGCATCGCCGTTATCCAGACGACGAAGCAGGCGTAGTCCACATAAAAGGGGAGATGCAGCAATGATGTCATTTGCCAACCTGACCATCCGTACGCGCCTTGGCGTGGGATTCGCGGTGGTTTTGCTCTTGATGGCCGCGGCAATCGCGACCGGGCTGGACCGCTTGCCCGGGGCCGGCGGCGGTGACGCGCAGCAAGCCATCGATGGCGCGCGTACCTTGATGTTTACCCTATGGCTTGTCGCGCTTCTGGTGGGCGCCGCCTTTACCTACGGCATTGCGCGCGGTATCGCCGAACCGCTAGGCGAGGCCGTCTATATCGCCGAGACCGTGGCCTCCGGCGACCTCAGCAAGGAATTCGAAACCGAACGCAAGGGCGAATTCGGCCGCTTGCTGGCCGGCATGGGCGAGATGGAGGACATGCTCACGGACCTGGTGACCCGCATCAAGGAATCGACCGATTCCATCTCCGACGCCTCCAAGCAGATCGCCGCCGGCAATGCCGACCTCTCGCAGCGCACGGAGGAGCAGGCCTCGGCGCTGCAGGAAACCGCATCGAGCATGGGCGAGCTGACCGCCATGGTCCGGCAGAATACCGAGCGCGCGCACGCGGCCAATGAGCTGGCGGCCAATGCCTCGCACATTGCGCAGCGCGGCGGCACCGTGGTGGGCGAGGTGGTGGAAACCATGCAGGCGATCAGCGCCAGCTCCAAGAAGGTCGTCGACATCATCGACGTGATCGAGGGCATTGCGTTCCAGACCAATATCCTGGCGCTCAACGCCGCCGTGGAAGCGGCGCGCGCGGGCGAGCAAGGGCGCGGCTTTGCCGTGGTGGCCGGCGAGGTGCGCACGCTGGCGCAGCGCAGCGCCGCGGCCGCCAAGGAAATCCGTGGCCTGATCGGCGATTCGGTTGAGCAGGTGCGCAACGGCTCCGCGCGGGTGGAGCATGCCGGCCAGACCATGCGCGAGATCGTGACGGCGTCCAGCCAGGTCACCACCATCCTGGGCGAGATTTCGGTGGCATCGGCACAGCAGAGCGGCGGCATCGAGCAGGTCAATCAAGCCGTGATGCAAATGGACGCGGTCACGCAGCAGAACGCCGCGCTGGTGGAGCAAGCCGCCGCCTCCGCATCGGCCCTGGCGGAACAGGCGCACCAGTTGCAGAACGCGGTGGGCGAGTTCAAGCTGGAAGCCACCCCTGACGACGCCCCGGGGCAACACCGCTTTGCCGGCACGCTGCAGGGCGCGCACGCCTGATCGCTGGTGGCAGGCCTTGTGATGCAGGCGCGCCTTGCGTGCCGCGTCCTGGTCAAATCGGGTTGTATTTCTTACACGGATGGCGGGCATTTACCGCCATCGTGTTCTTGCCAGTCTCCTTGCGCACTTCATTTTTGCTCCGCGCAAGCATGATGAGCGCCTGATCCGGCGCTTCTCGGCGGCATCCTGCGCCGCAGCCACTATTCTTAAATCGGGCATCGAAGTTGCGAGCCAGTCCATGGCGACAAGCCATTTGTGTGGACTGCTTGTGCTTTTGGCCTTGTTGACGATGTCCTGCCAGGGCCAGCGCGGCCACCGCGGCCGGCATGGCTACAGCGGCTAATAAAAAGGAGTGCCTGATGACGAAAACCGTGAGAAGCAAACTGCTGTTGGGCGTGATGCTCGCCGGCGGGTTCCTGGTTTCGGCCCAAAGTTTTGCGCAGCCGGACCGCGACTCTGGCCGTGGCTACCAATACCATGGCCAGCCGCCCCGGGACGACCGCGGGCGGCCGGGTGACGACCGTGACAACGCGCGTAGCGGGCCGGGCCAGTGGCATAAGGGCGACAGGCTCCCCACGGAGTACCGTGATCGCCAGTATGTGGTGGATGACTGGCATTCGTACGACCTGCCGAAGCCATCGAAGGGCCACCACTGGGTTGGCATTGGCGCGGATTACTACATGGTCGCGCCAAACGGGGCAATTGTGGATGTGGGCGGACGGCGCTAAAACGTTCTGCCCAGCCTGATCCGGCCGCATACGATCCGGCGGCCGGATTCCGGGTGCGTGCAGGGCATGGATCGATCGCATTCCATGACTACGCGCAACGTCGACGTAATCGGCGTCGTCTAAACTCAATCGGGATACAAGCCTGGAGCCAGCCATGACGGCGGCTCCGGGTGCCGGCTGCGCGCACTTTAAACCGACGTGTCTGACACTTGGTTTTTTGCTGGGGCGTGGCCTGCGTCCGGGCTGGTATCCGGCGGGCGCCGTCATGGGCGCGCCGATGGTTGACGGACGGTGGCTTGCGTGGTTGCACAAGGCGCGCCCCTGTCCGGTTTGTCCCCCCACAGAAAAAAAGAGGATTAAAGATGTCAACTCGTCGTCATTTCTTGAAAGGCATTCCGATCATCGCGGCGGCCGGCGCGCTGGGTGTTTCCCTGCCAGCCCGGGCACAGGGAAGCGGCCCGATGGTGGATGAAAAGGACCCGCAGGCGGTTGGCCTTGGCTACAAGGCGGATTCGTCGAAGGTGGACAAGGCCAAGTACCCGAAGCATGACGCCAGCCAGCATTGCGGCAACTGCCAGCTCTTCCAGGGCAAGGCGGCGGACGCAAGCGGCGGCTGCCCGCTGTTCGCCGGCAAGCAGGTCGCGACCAAGGGCTGGTGCAGTGCGTGGGTGAAGAAGGCTTGAAGAAAGCTTGAAGAAAGCTTGATGCAGGTTGATGGAGGTTGATGGTGGCTTGATGCCGTGAAGGCGGCGCACGCGCGTCTGGGCGCGTGCGCCGCCTTTTTTGTTCAGGCATCGATCGGCCACTTGGGCCGGCAAATGTGCCGATAGGGCAGGGAACGCAAATCGAGCGAGACCGAGCCTGGCGCGTCCGCATAGATGACATGGCGCGCAATCCGCGAGAACGCGGTGTGGAAGTGCTGCGCGGACTTGACGACGATCAGCGTCTTTTCGGGCAGACGGCAGCCGAGCTGCGTGAAGACATCGGTGTCCAGCGCCTGCGCGCGCCGCGTGATCAGCACGATCTCGATGCCATCCGCCTCCACCAGTGCCGCGTTGCCTACCGCCGCCGGCGCGCCCGACAGCCCCGTCATGATCATGTCAGGGACCAGCGCCTTCACGGTGCAAGCCAGGTCGATGGGCTCGCCGGACATCGGGCTGACCTTGCCGCCGATGCGCAGCGCCAGCCGCGCGCCCACGCCGGCACTAAAGGCAATGCGCACAGCGATGGGATCCCACAAGGGGCCCACCGCCACGTTGCCGATGCCACGCTCGCGCAGCCGATGCAGCAGGAACGTGGCATCGCCCGCCGCGCCGCCGCCGGGGTTGTCGGCGGCATCCGCGATCACCACGGGCGCGCCGCCCGGCGCCATGGCCAATGCCAGTGCCTGGTCGATGGCCGCATCCGGGCCAGGGTAAGCGGGCGCCAGGGCCTCGCGCATGCGGATCAGCTCGTCGGCCAGGCGCCGCGCGAGCCGGTGCGCGGCTGCGCTATCGCCATCCGCGTACACCAGCAGCTTGGTGCCCATGTCTGGCACGTCGCCCCACGGGAAGCCATGTGCCACGGAGACCGAGAGGATGCCGTCGTGTCCCTCCAGTGCGATCAGCCGGTCGACGTAGCTGCGTGCCGGCTCCTGGTTGGTCCGGATGGTGACGACCATCCCGCAGTCGGCCACCGCCGCCACGGGGGCGATGTGTCCCGCCACCTGCGCCGCGCACAGGTCCACCAGTTCCAGCGCTCGCTCGCGGATATCGGTGTGCGGATATTCCTTGTAGGCCACCAGGATGTCGGCATGCGCCACCATGTCATCCGACAGGTGGCAGTGCGGGTCCAGCTCGGCGCCGATCACCACGCCGGGGCCAACCAGCGCGCGCACGCGGGTGAGCAGGTCGCCCTCGCAGTCCGCATAGCCATCGGCCACCATGGCGCCGTGCAGGCCCAGCACCACCATGTCGACGGGCAGCGCCCGCCGCAGGTCGCCGAGCAGCTCATCGCGCAGCGCCTCATAGGCGTGGCGCGTGGTGACGCCGCCGGGCTGGGCGCCCGTGGCCATGCCCTCGATCACCACCCAGCCGCGCGCGCGGCCGCGTTCGCGCGCGGCCCACAGCGGGCCGCTGAACACGGTCATCTCGGGCGGGTGCGTGCCTGCGGGAAAGTAGCCGCGGTCGACGAATGCATCGAGCGCGGTCGGCAGCGGGGCGAAGGTGTTGGTCTCGGTGGCTAGCGAGCCGGTAAAAACGCGCATGATCTGCCGGCCTAGTCCGCGGTGGCGCCAGAGGCCTTGACCACCGCGCCCCATTTGGTGATTTCCGAGCCGACAAACTGGCGCAGCGCCTCGGGCGTGCCGCCGCCCGGCGTCGCCACCATCGCGGCGAGCTTCTCGCGGGTTTCCTTCTCGGCCATGATCGCGTTGACTTCCTTGTTCAGCGTATCGACGATGCTGCCCGGCGTGCCAGCGGGCAGGAAGAGCGCGTACCACGACACCACTTCATAGCCCTTCAACCCGCCCGCATCCACGGTGGGGATCTCCGGCGCGAAGGGCTGCGGGCTGGCGCTGGTCACGGCCAGCGCGCGCAGCTTGCCGCTCTTGATCAGCGGCATGACCGACGGCGCCGTATCGAACATCACCTGCACCTGGCCCGCCATCAGGTCGGTCAGCGCCGGCGCGCTGCCCTTGTACTGCACGTGCTCCATCTGGATGCCCGCCATCATCTTGAACAACTCGGCCGACAGCCGCGTGGACGAGCCCGCGCCGGACGAGGCAAAGAAGATGCCCTTGGGATGCGCCTTGGCATAGCTGATGAACTCCGCCACCGTCGTGGCCGGCACCGACGGGTTCACCGCCATGATGTTCGGGAAGCGCGTGAGCAGTACCACCGGCGCGAAGTCTTTCTGGAAGTCGAAGGGCAGCTTCTTGTACAGCGAGACGTTGATGGTGCTGGCATTGGAGCCTAGCAGGATGGTGTAGCCATCATTGGGCGAGCGCGCCACGCCGGCCGCTGCGATATTGCTGGCCGCGCCAGGACGGTTCTCGACCACGAAGCTCTGCCCAAGCCGCTCCGACAGCCGGTTGGCCACCAGCCGCGCCACGGCATCGGAGGAGCCGCCGGGCGCGTAACCGACCACGATCTTAACGGGTTTGACCGGGTACGCGGGGTCTTGCGGCGCCGCGCCCGCGGCCTGGTGACAGAGCACGCCCAAGGTTGCGGCTGCCAGGATAGAAGCGAAGGGTTTCATGCTTTGTTTGCTCGAAGGGGATCGTGGTCGCGGATTTGCCGCCCGCACATTATTCGCAATTCCCGTCGTCCGAATCAATGTAAGCTTGTCAGGAAATTGTTGCCTATTTGGCAACGATTTGCGGAGTTTGAGCCAGTCAGGAAACGTGAAACAGGAACGGAACATGGAAGGCGGACTGAGCGCGCGGCGCCTGCAGTATTTCTACGAAGCGGTCAACACAGGGTCGGTGCGCGGCGCAGCCGAGCGCCTTGGCGTGGAGCCGTCGATCGTCAGCCGGCAGATCCAGTTGCTGGAGACCGAGCTAGGCGTGGCGCTGCTGGAGCGCAAAGGCCGGGGCATCGTGCCCACGGAGGTGGCCGCCATCGTGATGGACCATTGCCGCGACCGCCAGGCCAGCGAGCAAGCGCTGATGGCCCGGCTCGATGAAGTGAACGGCCTGCAGCGCGGGGATATCCAGCTGATGGCCAGCGAGGGCTTTGTCGATATCCTGATGAGCGGGGTGGTGGATGCGTTCTGCCGGCAATATCCCGGCATCCGCGTCTCGCTCAAGGTGGCGGGCGCCTCCGACGCCGTGCGCGCGGTGGCGCACGACGACGCGCATATCGGCGTCGTGTTCGGCGCGCCCGCGGACCCCGCCGTTCGCGTGGTCACGGCGCGCACGCATCCGCTATGCGTGATCGCCTGGCCCGACCATCCCCTCGCGCGGCAGCGCAAACGGCCCGCCCTGAAGGACGTGGCGCGATATCCGGTGGCGCTGATGGCGCCGGGATTCGGTTTGCGCCAGCTGATCCAGATGGCCGAGCTGTCCGAGAACATCGTTCTCACGCCCAGCTTCGTCGCCAACTCCATCCTTACGCTCAAGCGCTATGTCGAGTGCCGCCTTGGCCTGACCTTCACCTCTTCGAATTCCGTGGTGAAGGAAGTCGCCAGGGGCGAGCTGGTGGCGCTGCGCACCACCAACCCCATCTTCGAGGCCGCGCAGTCGCGCCTGATCGTCAGGGCCAACCGGCCGCTGACCAGTGCGGCACGCGGCATGCTTGAGCGCATCGAGGCGTCGCCGTTGTTTGGTGGCGGGAAGTGAGGGCCGGCTGGCTGCTCGCAGGCATGGCCGTGGCTTAGCTCTGCATGGATGCCTGGGACAGGCTCGCCGTGGCTGGTGTCGCGGCGAGCCGTGCCGCGCGGCAAAGCGCAGTGGCTGTCGCAAGGCCCTGTGCCACAACGGCCATTGGCCGGTACAGCGCCGTGGCCAGCACCGCAGCCATGCCCTCTTGCGTCAACGGGCCAAATGCAGCAACGCACCTCTCCAGCGGCGGGGACGTCTCGGCGGCGATCAGGAATGCCAGGATTTCCGTGCCGGCTTCGCCCAGGCCGGCGGCCTGCGCCAAGGCCGAGGCGCGGGGCCAGGCCGGATACGCGGTGATGTAGGCGGGGTCGGCAGCATAGCGGACGGCTTGCGCAATACCGGGGTCTTGCGCTGCCAATTGCACCCGCCGAGGATCTTGTGCCAGCTCCGCGCGCCGCAGCAGCCGTCTTATCCAATGGCAGACCACGGCGGGAGGCGGCATGTCATTCGTCATATCGGCGCTGGGTACGGCAGGGAGCATCGGGGTTCCGGTTGGTTTGTTGGTTTGTTTGTTTTCAGTGCGCCAGTTCCACCCGGCGTTCCGCCTGGCGTCCAAGCCGCACGCTGTGGTCGTGCAACGTGGCCTTCATGCGCCGGAGCGAGGCCGTCAGCGCGTTGCGTTCCTCTGTGCTGAAGGGGGCCACGGAGACGGAGTGGAGCGCCTTCAACCCTTTCCAGACGCGGTCCACCTTAGGCTCGGCGCGCGCGGGAATCAACGGCCGGCCGGCGGGATCGTATGTGATCCAGCCGTCGGCGTGCAAGGCGTCCAGCAGGCTTTCCGAGTGCGCCGCGGATATCAGCATCTGGCCCAGGTAAGGCTCATGGCGAACGAACTCTTCCTGGCGGATAGCGCGCAGCAAGATCCATTTCGGATAGTCGAGTCCAGCATCGCACAGAGTCTGGTCCAGCACGCGCTGCCATTCGCGCACGCTGTCCATCAAGGCAAGAAGTACGGATTCCGTCGGTTCGAGAGCCTTAGGCTGCATTGCTTTATCTCCTGTCTTTTGAGCTTGCCGCCAGACCAGGGGGCCGGTGCGTGGCCGGCCCGGGCGGCGCAGGGGATGCGGCGGGCGTCGCCTGCCTTGATTTCCTGCGGAGCAGACATTAGCAGACAACTTCTGCCATGGCGAAGTGTCCCTGCGGATCGAAAGGTCTGGCAGTGCATTACGCGGCGCAAACCAAGGGAAAATCCCAAGTGGCTTGTCCGGTGCGCATCACGCCGGCGTTCGCGCCGCGAACTTCGGTGCGGCTGCTGGCCGGGGTTGTAATGCCATTCCGAGTGCCCCCGCACCTGTACCTGCGTGCGGCCGCGGCCCATGCCATGGCTTCCCGGGGGGGCGCCAGATGTCGCCAGCCAGTATCATCACGTCGACATCGGGATTCGGAAAGTCCATCGGATAGGCCGAAAGATGCGGGTCCGAAACCAAGCCGATTTTCATGCGTCGTTCCTTGGGGGGCTGGCGATGCCAATCCCGGTGCCATGCATGAATCGCCATTCATCACCATCGATCACCATCGATCGCTATCAACGTCTGCGGGGACCCACAGCGTAATGCAACAGCCGGATTCGCGACATTCACCGGACATTCCCGCGCTGGCAGGCACGGTCGGGCGCTACGGCGAAGCCCGGCCCCGGCCTGAGCTCCAGCCGCACTTCCAGTGCGTGTGGACCAGCGCCTTGCCAACTGACCACGCCGGTGCGATCGCCGTCGTGCCGGACGGCTGCGTGGACGTGCTCTGGCGCGCCGGCCGGCTGCTGGTGGTCGGGCCCGACATCACCGCGGCCCGGCCGGACCTGGCGCCCGGCGCGGTGGTGCTGGGTGCGCGCTTTCAACCAGGCGCGGCGCTGCCTTGGCTGGGCCTGCCCATGTCGGAGATCGTCGGGAGCCAGGTTGAGCTGGCCGACCTGTGGGGCCAGCGTGGGCGGGAATTTGCCGGGAGGATGGAGGAGGCCGCGGCCGCAGGGCGCGAGGTCGAGGTATTCCAGAGCCAGCTGGCGCAGACGGCGTTGCGCGTCGAGGCCCCGAGCCGCGAGGCGGCAGCCATCTTCGCGCTGGTGCAGGCCAATGCCGGCATGGCGGACGAGACGATTCCTCTGCTCCTGCGCCGGCTGGGCCTTGGCGAGCGCACGCTGCGGCGCCGCAGCGTCGAGCATTTCGGCTATGGCGCGAAGACGCTGGAGCGGATCCTGCGATTTCAGCGTGCGCTGTCGCTGGCGCTGGCGCACGAATCGACGCAGCGGGCAGGCGGCAGGGGAGGCAACCGGGCAGGCAGGGCGGACAGGTCCGACTTTGGGCTGGCCGCGCTCGCGGCGGATGCGGGCTATGCCGACCAGGCTCACCTGAGCCGGGAGATCCAGTCGTTGTGCGGCATGACGGCGTCGGCCCTGCTGCGCCAGTTGCGCGCGCCAAAGGCTTGATTGGCCGTTTTGTTCAAGCTTTGCCGCGGCCTCCGGGTGAAAATGGTGTTCCTTATCCATCACCAGGGAGTTCGCCATGGGCATCAGAGGCCAGGACCGGCAGATCGACAACATCGAGTTCAACGTCAGCGACATCGCGCGCAGCAAGGCGTTCTATGGCGCAGCCTTCGGCTGGAGCTTTACCGACTACGGCCCCGCCTACTGCGAGTTCAGCGATGGCCGGCTGACCGGTGGCTTCACCACCGGCGAAGAGGTCCGCCCCGGCGGGCCGCTTGTGATCCTGTACGCGGATGACCTGGCGCTGGCGCAGCAGGGCGTGGAGGCGGCCGGCGGCACCGTGGTCCGGGCGGTCTTCTCGTTCCCGGGCGGGCGGCGTTTCCATTTCCGCGACCCGGACGGCTACGAACTGGCGGTGTGGTCGGCGGCATAGTGCAGACGCGTCACCTGGCGCTGCCTTAGCGGTCATTCCGGTCATTCCGGCTATTTGCCTATCCGCCGGCGACGCCGTCGCCTGCAGATATTCGCGTTATCCCGTATTGTGTCGGCTTGCCATGCCCTCTCTCGCATCGGGAGGGTGAGCCATGGTGCATGTATCAAACAATCGGGCAGGGCGCCGGCGCATTGCGCGCGGCTTCCCGGGCGCGGCGGTAACTGGCAAAGACAGTGTCGAACACAGCAGAATCCAATCTCCCCTCTCGCGCGGCGGATGCGCCCATGACGTCGCTGGAGCGCCGCGGCATGGCCGCCATCCTGGTGGCGGTCTCACTCGCTACGCTCGATACGGCAATCGCCAACACCGCGCTTCCCAACATCGCCGCCTCGCTGCATGCCACCCCGGCGGCCTCCGTCTGGGTCATCAACGCCTACCAGCTCGCCATGGTGGCCACGCTGCTGCCGTTCGCGGCGCTGGGCGGCATCGTCGGGCACCGGCGCGTGTATCTCGGCGGCTTGATGCTGTTCATCGCCGCGTCGGTGGTCTGCGCGCTTTCCTGGTCGCTGCCCACGCTGGTGGCAGCCCGGCTGCTGCAGGGCGTGGGTGCCAGCGCCATCATGAGCGTGAACGCGGCGCTGATCAGCGCGATCTTTCCGCCGCATCGGCTCGGGCGTGGCGTCGGGCTCAACGCCCTGGTGGTTGGCGTGTCGTTCGCGGTGGGACCCACGGTGGCCTCGATCATCCTGTCGCTGGGGCCGTGGCCGTGGCTGTTCGCCGTGAACCTGCCGATCGGCCTGCTGGCGCTCTACATCGCCTGGCCGGCGCTGCCCCAGACGGTGCGCGGCGTGCACCGCTTTGACCGCGTCGCGGCGGGGCTCAACGTGGTGATGTTCGCCTCGCTGATCTTTGCGCTGGGCGAGGGCGCGCAACGCGCGCCGCTGGGGCAGTCGCTGGCGGCGCTGGCCCTGTTCCTGGTGGCGTTCGTGCTGCTGCTGCGCCGCGAGCGCGGCCATCCCGCGCCGATGCTGCCCATCGATTTGCTCAAGCGGCCCATGTTCGCGCTGTCGACCATGACCGCGATCTGCTCGTTCGCCGCGCAGGGGCTGGCCTTCGTGTCGCTGCCGTTCTACTTCGAGAGCGTGCTGGGGCGCAGCCCGATCGAGACCGGCTTCCTGATGACGCCGTGGTCGGCGGTGGTGGCGCTGATGGCGCCGCTGGCCGGGCGGTTGTCCGACCGCTATGCGCCGGGTTTGCTCGGCGGCGTGGGGCTGGCGGTGATGTGCATGGGCATGGTGTCGCTGGCGCTGCTGCCGGCGCATCCCAGTGCGCTGGATATCGGCATTCGCATGGCGATTTGCGGCGCGGGCTTCGGCTTCTTCCAGTCACCCAACCTCAAGGCGCTGATGTCGAGCGCGCCGCGCGAGCGCGCCGGCGGCGCCAGCGGCGTGATTGCCACCGCGCGCCTGCTCGGCCAGGCCACCGGCGCGGCGCTGGTCGCGCTCAGCTTCGGCATTGCGGGCCGCCACGGCCCCACCCTGGCGCTGGCGATCGGCGCGGGCTTCGCGGGCGTGGCCAGTATCGCCAGCGGGCTGCGCCTGATCACGCGTGAGCCGGGCGCGGCCGCGCTGCGGCCCTCGGGCGAGTGACCGGCCGCCGGTAGTTCACCGGCGTCGCCGTCGCCGTTGCTGCCTCAGAAGCCCACGGGCGCATGCGGCACGTAGGGTGCCTCCAGTGCGGCGATCTCCTCGGCGGTGAGGCCGAGCGAGAGTGCTGCCACGGCGTCCTCGATATGGTGCGGCTTGGATGCGCCAATGATCGGCGAGGTGATCTCCCGCTTCTGCGACAACCACGCCAGCGCGACCTGGGCAGCCGGCACGCCGCGGGCCTGCGCAATGGCGTGCACCTGCTCCACCACCTTGCGGTCCGACGCCTCGGTATTGCGGTACAGCGTCTTGCCAAACTCGTCGCTCTCCTCGCGGGCGCTGCCGGCAAGCCACGGCCGGGTCAGGCGGCCGCGCGCCAGCGGGCTCCACGGCATCACCGCGATGCCCTCGGCGGCGCATAGCGGCAGCATCTCGCGCTCCTCTTCGCGGTTCAGCAGGTTCACATGGTCCTGCATGCTGGCGAATTGCGTCCAGCCGTGCAGGCGCGAGGTGTAGATGGCCTTGGAGAACTGCCAGGCATACATCGAGGACGCGCCGATATAGCGCGCCTTGCCCGCCTTGACCACATCGTGCAGCGCTTCGAGGGTTTCCTCGATGGGCGTATGCGGATCCCAGCGGTGGATCTGGTACAGGTCGACGTAATCGGTGCCCAGGCGGCGCAGGCTGTTGTCGATCTCGGCCAGGATGGCGCGGCGCGACAGGCCCGCCCCGTTCGGGCCGGGGCGCATGCGGCCGTGGACCTTGGTGGCAATCACCACGTCGTCGCGGCTGGCGAAGTCTTTCAGCGCGCGGCCGACGATTTCCTCGGAGGTGCCGTCGGAATACACGTTGGCGGTATCGAAGAAGTTGATGCCGGCCTCGACCGCCTGCCGGATCAGGGGGCGGCTGGCTGGCTCGCCAAGCGTCCAGGGGTGGTTGCCGCGCTCGGGCACGCCGTAGGTCATGCAGCCCAGGCACAGCCGGGAGACTCTCAGTCCCGTCGCGCCAAACCTTACATAGTCCATCTTGCCTCTCCTTGAATGCGTCGCTGCCATCGATCCCGGGCGGTGGGCCCGCGGCGGACTCCGGCATGGTATGCCAGTTCCAGAGAGGACGACGGCGCTCAAGGCAGCACGTAGCCGCCGTCGACGAACAGGCTGTTGACCCGCACCGGCGCCAGGTCGAGCGCGAGCGAACGGCCAAGGCCCTCGATGGCGGCGTTGCAAGCCGCATAGGCCGAGGCGCCCTTGATCGGGCGCGCCCCGGCGGCGCCGGACATCAGCACGATGGCGCGGCCCGAGCAAGGACGGCCCGGGCGAGATCAATGTGCCAGTTTCCTGCGCCGGGCTGGTGGTGATGCCGGGCGACCTGGTGGTGGGAGATGCCGATGGCGTGATCGCGGTGCCGGCTGCCGAAGTGGCGGACGTGCTGCGCAAAACGCGCGTACACCTGGAGAAAGAGGCCAGGATCCGCGAGGGCAACCGCAGCGGCACCACGGACCAGGAACGCTTTGACGCGGTGTTGAGGGCGAAAGGTCTGCCGGTGCGGAGGCTGGAGGGCCTTAGCCCTTCTCGTTTTCCCCCGCGCGGTGCAGGCGCCGCACAAAGAACGACAGGATTTCGTCGCGCGCGGCCGCTGTCGGCTCGCCAGCTTCGTCAATCAGGTGGACGGTGACGACGCTGTGCGGGCAAGGCACGTGCTGGGCAAAGAAGGCAGGGACATCGGGGTTGGCGGCACTGTCCGGCAGCGCGCGTCCCACGAACCGGTCGCCAAGGGCCTCGGCATAGGCAGCAAAGCGTTCCGCCCTGCAAAACCGATCGCCTTCAAATCGATACGCCAGCACCGTGAGATCCTCCCGCTCAAGCCGCTCACGCACCGTGGCGAGTTCCCCGGGCGCCATCTCGATGCCACCCGGATCATCCAACGGTAGCGAGGGCTGGCAGATCACCGGCGCCAGCATCGCCGGCTCCAGCATCATCGACAGTGCGAAGTTGCCGGTGAAACACATGCCGATGGCGCCGACGCCGGGGCCGCCGCACTCCTGGTGCGCCAGCCTCGCCAGCGCCCGCAGCCACTGTGTCACCGGGCTCGATTGATTGGCAGCGAATGCGCGAAACTCCGCGCTAACGCAGGCGCGCCGAAAGACCGCCGCACCTGCCTCAGCGTCCGGCACGGCCCCATCGCGGCCGAAGAGCGACGGCATGTAGACCGTCAAGCCCGCATCGCGTACCCAACGGGCAAAGCGTGCGACGTGCGGGCTGATGCCCGGCATCTCCGTCATGACGATCACGGCTGGCCCCGAGCCGGCCACGTGGACCACCTTGGCCACGCCATCGAGCGTGATCGTGCGGTGCGTGAAATCGTCAAGGCGATCTTCTTCCTGCATGCTGCGTTTCACCATGGCATCGTCTCCCGTGCGCTGGATGGTCAGGCCGCGTCGGCCAGATGCTGCAGGTGCCCGTAGCCGGCCACCTTCGCGAAGCGGGGCAACTGCCAGATATCGCCATTGACCCCCCAGGTGCCGTCGGCCACATCGTGGAGCCTCACCGAGGTGGCCAGCCGCCGCCGGTCGCCGGCTGGCTGTGCCTGCTGGAAGGCGTCGTGCATCAACCGTACATACAAGGCCCTGGCCGGCGCGTCCAGCACGCCAGCGGGCACATGGACCGTCGCGATGCAGGGCAGCACCTGCGATGCCATGTCGACGCCGCCGCACGTCCACAGGCCGGCCTCCGCCTCTTCGACCACGACCCAGATCGCGAAGCGCTTGTGCGGGTCGTCGGGCATGCGCTCCGCCATGGCGGCGGCGTCGCTGATGCGGCGGGCGAGATCCGCGCGGGCAGGGCCGGCAAACGCCCCTTTGGGAATGTTGACGAGGATATTGGGCATCGAAGCGTGGTTGTCGTTGGGGTAAGTGCATTAGACGCTTCGGTCAGGTAGACTTTGAGTGTCAATTTAGACATCTTTAGGGCGTTTCCGGCCAATGAAGGATTTCACTGTTCTGGCGCTGTCCGGCGCCTACTCAACCAGCGTGGCTGCGACGATCGATATCCTGCGCGCGGCTTCGCTGCTCGCGCCGCGCATGCATCTGCCCCGGCCGACCTGGCGCGTGGTGTCGACATCAGGGCGGTCGGTGCCGCTGAGCGGCGGCATGCATATCGAAGCCGCGGCCTTGCCGGCGCGGCTGCGCGCGCAGGCCGGGCATGCGACGACCTGGATCGTGCCGGGGCTGGGCATCGACGATGCCGACGCCATCGCCAGCCGGCTGGCGCAAGACGATGCGCGGCTTGCGGCCCGGGCAGTTGCCACGCATGCCGGCGGCGGCGGCCATGTCGCGGCATCTTGCTCCGCGGTGTTCCTGCTACAGGCTGCGGGCCTGCTGGCGCAACGCCGGGTCACGACATCCTGGTGGCTGGCAGCCGAGTTGCAACGCCTGGAGCCGCGCTGCATCGTCGATGCCGACCGCATGGTCTGCGCCGATGAGCACGTGAGCACAGCCGGCGCGGCATTTGCACAGACCGACTTGATGCTTCACCTGTTGCGCAGCCGGTTTGGCGTTGCGCTTGCCGACGCGGTGAGCCGGGTCCTGCTGATCGACGGCCGGCAGGCACAAGCGCGCTTCGTGGTGCCGGCCATGTTGTCCAACGGTAATGCGCTGGTCGGCCGTCTGGTGGCACGGATCGAGTCCGCGTTGCCGCAGCCACCCAGCATCCAGGTGCTGGCGGACGAGTTCGCCATGTCCCAGAGAACGCTGTCGCGGCGTGTGCGCGAGGCCACGGGCAAGAGTACCTTGGCGCTGGTGCAGAGCGTGCGGCTCAATCGCGCCCGCATGCTGATCGAGTCGAGCCGGATGTCCGTCGAGCAGGTTGCCGAGCAGGTGGGCTATGAGGATGCCACGGCGCTCAGGCGCCTGATGCGCAAGAGGGCGGGCGTCACGCCAAGCCAGTATCGAACGGCGGGTGAAGCGGCCTGAAGCGGGTCGTCATCGGCCACCATTCAATGGCGCAGGTGATGTGGCGCTTCCTCGTCGCCGTCTTCGGGGCCTGGGGTCGCGGCAGGCGCCCAGGTGTCGATGGAAAGCCCCGCGTCGATCGCAGCCAATTGGCGGAGTGTCTGCGGTGAGACGTGGACGCCGACGTTTTCGATATCCCCCTCGCAGAACAGAAAGCACAAGATATAGCCATCGCTGCCGAGCGCCGCGCGGATGTGCTGATACATCGGGGAGATCTTCTCTATCAGCCAC
Source organism: Cupriavidus sp. UME77 (assembly GCF_014170355.1). Taxonomy (NCBI): domain Bacteria; kingdom Pseudomonadati; phylum Pseudomonadota; class Betaproteobacteria; order Burkholderiales; family Burkholderiaceae; genus Cupriavidus; species Cupriavidus sp. UME77. Next base: position 194,349 of record NZ_LZZU01000032.1, on the reverse strand, counting down.
ATGATGTGCTCATCCGCTGAACATCCCTCGATCTCATCGCAGGAAGTCACTTTCAGGACCGAGTGCGGAACGACGCCCAGCGCTCGGCGTTCCCCTTTCCGAGAGTAGTCATAGGTGCTGAGCCCTATGGTGTCGGCAAGCGCCTCGGGATCGAATTGATCGCTATAGAAACAAAGGCTCGCATACATTCTGGTTAGCATTTTTCCCGTTCTGTGCGTGTAGTGTCTGGCTGGCTGTCCGATTGTTGCTCCCGCGCCGAATGCAATTCGTGCGTCATTCGTTTTCTATCTTCCCCCCTTTCTCCCTTCCGGGCCAGCCGGCCAGCCACGAGAGTAGAATCTCGCAAAATTTTTCGCTTGTGGCGCACAGGAATCGACATGACACAGGGCAACGCCAATGCCAACGCCGCCGCGGTGACCGGGCTGAAGCCGGCCGCGGCAGCAAATCCGCCGCACGGCCAGCAAGGCCTCACGGAACAGGAGCAGGGCGCCTACGCCCGCAAGGCCGTGATCGCCTCGGCGGTCGGCTACGCGCTGGACGGCTTCGACCTGCTGATCCTCGGCTTTATCCTGAGCGCGGTGTCTGCCGGCCTGGGGCTGACCAGCACCCAGGCGGGCTCGCTGGTCACGTGGACGCTGGTGGGCGCGGTGGCCGGCGGCATCTTCTTCGGCATCCTGAGCGACTACGTGGGCCGGGTGAAGGTGCTGACCTGGACCATCCTGCTGTTTGCCGCCTTCACCGGCCTGTGCGCGCTCGCGCAGGGCTACTGGGACCTGCTGGCCTACCGGACCATCGCCGGCTTTGGCCTTGGCGGGGAGTTCGGCATCGGCATGGCGCTGGCCACCGAGGCCTGCCGGCCCGGCCAGCGTGCCCGCGTTTCCTCCTATGTGGGCCTTGGCTGGCAGGCGGGCGTGCTTGCCGCGGCGCTGCTGACGCCGGTGCTGCTGCCTTATATCGGCTGGCGTGGCATGTTTGCCATCGGTGTCCTGCCGGCGCTGGCGTCGTTCGTGGTGCGCCGCTTTATCGGTGAGCCGGAAGTGTTCGTTGCCAGCAGCAAGGTGGCGCGCAAGGGCAACCCGCTCAAGATGCTGGTGGCGGATGCCGCGACCGCGCGTGCCAGCCTGGGCGTGGTGGTGCTGTGCTCGGTGCAGAACTTCGGCTACTACGGCCTGATGATCTGGATGCCGACCTACCTGGCCAAGCAATTCAATTACTCGCTGACCAAGTCCGCGCTGTGGACCTCGGTGACCATCATCGGCATGGCCATCGGGATCTGGGTGTTCGGCCAGCTGGCGGACCGCGTCGGCCGCCGGCCCACCTTCCTGATCTACCAGGCCGGGGCAGTGGTGATGGTCTTTGTCTACTCCCAGCTATCGACTCCCTACGCGCTGCTGTTCGGCGGTGCGGTGATGGGCCTGTTCGTCAACGGCATGATCGGCGGCTACGGCGCGCTCATCTCGGAGCTGTATCCCACGCAGGCACGCGCCACCGCGCAGAACGTGCTGTTCAATATCGGCCGTGGCGTGGGTGGCTTTGGCCCGCTGGTGGTCGGCGCGCTGGCCGCCAGCTACTCGTTCGGCACCGCGATTGCGGTGCTGGCGTCGATCTATGTGCTGGATATCCTGGCTACGCTGTTCCTGATTCCGGAGCGCAAGGGCGCCGCGCTGGAGTAGCCCGGACCCTTAAGCCCAACCCTCAAGCCCAACCCTCAAGCCCAACCCTTAGGCCCCGCTCTCCACCGCCGGCCCCCCCAACGCCTTGTACAAGGTCGTGATGTTCACCAGCCGGTCGAACCGGTTGCGCGCCGCCGCCACGGCTGCCTGGCGCAACGTCTCCTTTGCATCGAGCCAGGGCTGCAGCGTGGTGGCGCCGGCGCGGTAGCGCGCCGCGCTAAGCCGCTCCGCCCGGCTTGCGGACTCCAGCGATTCTCCCAGCCGGTCCGCGCGCACGCCCAGCCCCGTATGGTCGGACAGCGCGTTTTCCACTTCGGCAAAGGCCGTGTATAGCGACTGCCGGTATTGCACCACCGTTTCCTGGTACTCGTTCTGCGACACCTGTATCGTCAGCTGCGTGGTGTTCCATTGCAGGAAGGGCAGGCTCAGCCCGGCACCGAGCAGGGCGGTGGGGTCTCGCAGCAGCGAAGCCAGCGCCGCGCTGCCGGTGCCGACGATGCCGGTCAGCGTCAGCTTGGGGTAGAAGCTGGCGCGGGTCGCGTCGGCGTTTGCCAGGGCGGCGCGCAGGCGCCATTCGGCCTGCCGCACGTCGGGCCGGCGTCCGACAAGCGCGGCGGGAATGCCCGCGGCGATGCGCGGCAGCGCTTCGACGGGCAAGGCCTGCGGCTCGGCCACTCCGTGCCCGGGCGGACGGTTGAACAGGATGGCCAGGGCCTGGCGGTTTTCGCTGCGCTGCTGGTCCAGCACGGTACGTTCGGCCAGCAGGGCGGCCAGTTGCTGCTCGGCTTGCGCCAGGTCCAGGCTGGACACCGCGCCAGCGCGGTGGCGCGCGGCCACCAGGCCAAGCGTGCGCCGTGCGTCCGCCAGGCTTTGGCCGGAGATGTCGATCAGTTCGTTCAGCAGGCCGGCGCGCCAGTACAGCGTGGCCGTGGTCGCCGCCAGGGCGATGGTTGCGGCTTCCAGGTCGGCCGCGCTCGCGCGCGCTTCCCAGTCCGCCGCGCCGCGCAGGCTGGCCAGCCGCCCCCACAGGTCGATCTCATAGTTCACTGTCGCATTGATTCCCCCTTCGTCGCGCCGGCCGGGGCCTTCCAGGTTCCATTGGCGCGTGCCCCTGGCCTGCGCGCTCAATTCGGGCGCGCGGTTGGTGGCGGCCAGCCCTGCGCGCAGGCGGGCGCGCTCGAAGCGCAGCGCGGCAATGGCGAGATCGTTGTTGGTTGCCAGCGCGGACGCGACCAGCGCGCTCAGTTGTGGATCGCCAAAGGCCTCCCACCAGGCGTGCGGCTCCAGCGCCGTGGCCGGTGCCCCGGCCGTGTCCTGCCGGGGCGCATGTTGCCAGTGCTGCGGCACGTCCAGCGCGGGATCCACCTCCGGCGTGCGCAGTGCGCTGCAAGCACTCAGGGCAACGGCAATCACCGGCAGCGCGGCGCGCAGGCGCACCGGCAACGCGCGCGGCGAATGTGGCGGCCGTGGTGGCCGTGGCGAATGCGGATTGCGCCTATTCATGGCCAAGCGCCTCGATCGGTTGCAGGCGCGCGGCGTTGCGCGCCGGCATATAGCCGAACACCACGCCGATCAGTGTCGAACACAGGAAGGCGCCGGCAACCGCGCCCGCGGAGAACACCATCTGCCATTGCGGGATCAGCAGCGCCAGCACCAGCCCGATCAGGTAGGCCACGGCGGTGCCGATCACCCCGCCCAGAAGGCATACCAGCACGGCTTCGGTCAGGAATTGCATCAGCACATCGCGCTGCCGGGCACCCACGGCCATGCGGATGCCGATCTCGCGGGTGCGCTCGGTCACCGAGACCAGCATGATGTTCATCACGCCGATGCCGCCGACCAGCAGCGAGATCACGGCGACCGCCGACAAGAACAGCGTGAGCGCCTGTCCGGTGCGTTCCATGGTCTTGACGATGCTGTCCATGTTGTAGGTAAAGAAGTCCTTCTTGCCGTGGCGCAGCGTCAGCAGGCGCTCGATGGCTTGCTGGGCTGCCGCGCTGGGCTGGCCGTCGCGGATGCGCACGGACAGCTCGTCGAAATGCGACTGGCCGAAAATGCGGCTGCCCGCGGTGGTGTAGGGCAGCCAGATATTGAGGCTGCTGCCGTTGTCGTCGAACATGGTCTTCTTCTCGCGCGCCACGCCGATCACCACGCAAGGCAGGTTGCCCACCAGGATGATCTGGCCCAGCGCGCTCAGAGCACTGCCGAACAGCTTGCGGCGGGTTTTTTCGTCGATCACGGCCACTTGCGCGTGCCTGCGCAACTCGTCGGGCAGGAAGGCCGCGCCTTGCGTCAGGCCCAGGCCGCGCACGCGGAAGAAGCTGGCGCCCACGCCATGCACGGTGGCATTGACGTCGACGCCGCGGTACCTCAGCCGCTGGACCTTGCTGGTGATCGCAGTGGCGCTGTCCACATACGGCAGCGCTTGCAGGGCCTCGATATCGGCGGCGACCAGCGTGCGGATGCCGGCGGCGCGGTCGTCGCCAAAATCCTTGCCGGGGAAGATCTCGAGCGTGTTGGCGCCGATGGCGCGGATATCCGCCATCACGTAGCGCTTGGCGCCTTCGCCGATGGCCACGATCGACACCACGGAGGCGATGCCGATGATGATGCCCAGCATGGTCAGCGCGGTGCGCATGCGATGCGCCATCAATGCGCCCCAGGCCATGGAAAAGGCCTCGGTGAAGCCCTGCCAGGCGCGCGCACGCCGCAGCGGGGCCACGGCGTTGCCGCCGGCCCCCGGGGGTTGGGCGGCCAGCCTGGCTCGCACAGGGCTGCTACCCAGCTCATCCTCGGCCCGCGGCGGCCGGTTGGCGCGGTCGGCCACGATGCGGCCGTCGGCGATCTCGATGATGCGCTCGGCGTTGCGCGCCAGTCCCATGTCGTGGGTGACGATGATCACGGTGTGGCCGAGCGCATGCAGCTCGCGCAGGATGGCCAGGACTTCCTTGCCGCTATGGCTGTCGAGCGCGCCCGTGGGCTCGTCCGCCAGGATCACCTGGCCGCCGTTGATCAGCGCGCGGGCAATGCTCACGCGCTGCTGCTGGCCGCCGGAGAGCTGGGAGGGACGGTGCCCGGCGCGCTCGCCCAGGCCCAGCCGCTCCAGCAGCTGCAGGGCGCGGGCACGGCGTGCGGCGCGGTCGGTGGCGGCGTAGATGGCCGGCACTTCCACGTTGTCGGCGGCGGATAGCTGGGCCATCAGGTGGTAGCGCTGGAAGATAAAGCCGAAGCGCTCGCGGCGCAGGCGGGCCAGCGCGTCATCGTCCAGGGCCGCCACGTCCTGGCCTGCCACCAGGTAGTGCCCGGCGTTGGCCTGGTCCAGGCAGCCCAGGATGTTCATCAGCGTGGACTTGCCGGAGCCGGACGCGCCAACGATGGCGACCATCTCGCCCGCGCAGATGGCCAGGCTGACCTGGCGCAGCACGGGGATGTCCTGGTCACCGGCGCGGAACGTGCGTTCCACATGCTGCAGCAGCAAGAGCGGGGCTTGCGTCATGACCGGGTCTCCGCGTTGACGGCAGCGGCATCGCCGGTGATGACGCGATCGCCTTGCGCCAGGCCGCTCAGCACTTGCGCATGCGCGTTGTTGCTCAGGCCGGTGCGCACCTTCACCGTCTCCACGCGCTGGTCCGGGCGCAGCACGCGGACTTCCATGCTGCCGTCCTGGCCGCGCGGCCCCAGCGCGGCCAGGGGCACCAGCAGCGTGTCCCTGGCCTCGCCCAGCATGATGGCGACCTGTGCCGTCATATCGATGCGCAGCTTGTGGCCCGGATTGGGCACGTCGAACAAGGCATTGAAGAACACAGCGTTGTTGATTTTCTCCGGCGACGGCTGAATGGCCTGCAGCGACGCGTGGTAGCGGCGGTCCGGCTCGCCCATGATGGTGAAGTAGACCGCCTGCCGGTCGGCGATGCGGATCACATCGGCCTCCGACACCTGCGCCTTGACGGTCATGGCATCCAGGTTGGCCAGCTTGAGGATGGTCGGTACCTGGTAGGACGCCACCACGGTCTGGCCTTCCAGCGTGGTGAGCGCCACCACCTCGCCGTCCATCGGCGCGACAATGCGGGTGTAGCCAAGGTCGATGCGGGCGGACTCGGCCTTGATGCTGAGCTGCGCGATATCGGCGTCCAGAGCGATCAGCTCTGCCTCCAGCGAGCGCAGGTCGGCTTCGGCGATTTCAAGGTCCTGGCGCGAGGCCGCCTCCTGCGACTGCAGTTCACGCTGGCGTTGCCAGTTCAGGCGGGCCTGGCGCAGGCGCGAGCGCTTGGCGTCACGCTGGGCCTTGCCGCTGGCCACGGCGGCATCCGCCTGGCGCAGCGCATTCTCCAGCAGCACCGGGTCGATCTGGGCCAGCAACTGGCCCTGCTTGACCTTGTCGCCGAGCTTCACCTTCAGCGATTTGAGCTGGCCATTGACCTGCGCGCCGACTTCGACCTGGCGGATGGGCTGCAATATGCCATTGGCCAGCACGGTGACTTCGAGGTCGCCGCGGGTGACGGTGGCGGTGATGTACTCGGGGTGCTTGCCGGGTGTCAGGCGCCAGGCCGCCAACGCGGTGATGGCGCACAGGGTGAGCACGGCGATGATCAGGCCATGCCTGCGGCGGTTCGTGGGATGGGCCATTGGCGTTGCGGGGATCTACGGAAAAAGGATCAAGGTCAGGCAATCTGCGGCGGATGTCTTGGGGAATAGGCGTAGAGGCCTGTTTTGGAAATCAAAGGCAGTGGCGATGCATGAGGGGATTGTGAACGGACAGGCCTGCCGTGTCTGTGGGCAATCTATCCCCGCTTGTCTGAAAGTGTGGCGAGATGTGCGGCTTTGTCGTCGCGCCTGTGTTGGCCGGGGCGCGCGGTGCGGCTGGGTGAGGGCGGGCATTGCCAGCGTGGGATTTGCCCGACTAGTCTCGCTGCGCCTGACATGGAGGCACGGGCACCGGCGCGAGGTACCGGGCGGGCAGCGTGATGGTAAAGCGCATGCAGCCCGCCACGCCGCGGTCCAGCGAGGCCTGGCCTCCGTGGGCCAGCGCAATGCGCCGCACGATCGCCAGGTCCGGGCCGGCGCGGCTGATGGGCGATTCGCGGCGGGGCGGTGGCTCGAAGATGCGGGCGCGCTCTGGCGGCGGGCGGAAGGCTCTCGTCGGGCGGATCGCATTGGTGTTGCCCGGCCAATGCGAAGCGATTCTATAGGCCAACGCTTCGCCCTGAAGCGGCTCGAATCAACTCGAGACAACTACGCACAATTAAGCACAATTACGCACGGTTTTGCGTCACTTTCCAACAGACGCCGATAGGCACCGTCCCTAGACTTCAGGGCTTGATCCAAGGGGGCTCAGGTGAATCGCATGTCGGGAAGAAAGTTGGAGAGATCGATGTGGGCCGGCGCATTTCTGGCAAGCGGCCTTGGCTGTGCCAGTCCAACGGTTTGCTGTCGGTACTTCCCAGGTCGTAGTCGTGGCTAAACGAAGCAAACATGCTGGCCCGACCGCGCTCAAGTACCGCTTCCAGCCGCGCCGGCTGCGCAACGCCGTTCTGCTTTGCTCCTGTTCGCCGAGGAAAAACATGACACCGCGAATCCCCATCCTGATGTATCACCAGATCGATGCGCCGCCGCCGCGTGGCACGCCGATGCGCAGCCTTGTGGTGGCCGCGCGCGATTTCTCCTGGCAGATGCGCCTGCTCCGGCTGATGGGGTATCGCGGCCTGGCCTTGCGCGACCTGCTGCCTTACCTGCGCGGCGAGAAGGCTGGCAGGGTGGTGGGCATCACGCTGGACGACGGCTACCGGAACAACCTGGAGCATGCGCTGCCAGTGCTGCAGCGTTGCGGGTTCAGCGCAACCTGCTATGCGGTCAGCAGCCTGGTCGGCAGGACCAATGCCTGGGACGCGGCCATTGGCGTGCCAGAGACGCCGCTGATGACCGTGCAGGAACTGCGCGTGTGGACCCGTGCGGGCATGGAAGTCGGTGCGCATACGCGCACCCATGTGGACCTGACCCGGATGGAGGTCGTTGCCGCGCTGGACCAGATCGCGGGCAGCAAGCTCGCGCTGCAAGATGCGCTCGGCGTGCCGGTCCGGCACTTCTGCTACCCCTATGGCGAGTTCAATCAGCCAGTCGCCGACCTGGTGCGCGAAGCCGGCTACCACAGTGCCGTGACCACGCAGCGCGGCCGCGCTGCGGTCGGCGGCAACCTGTTCGGCCTGCCGCGCGTGCCGGTCGCGCGGACCTCGCACGTCGGGCAATTTTTGCTGAAGCTGGCGACTGCCTATGAAGATCGCCGCGGCGTGGAGGTGGTGTCATGATGCATGTTGACCGAGGCGCCGCGCTGTCCGCGGGCCAGCTGCGGGTGCTGGTACTGAACTCCCGGCTGGATGGCGGCGGCATCGATTCGCACACGCTGTCGCTGTGCCGGGCCCTGCGGTTGCAGGATTGCGTGGTGAGCCTGGCCGCGCCGGCGCGCGCACGCTGGATCGACGCGGCGCAGGCCATGCCCGGCATCCAGGTGCTGGCGCTGGATGCCGGGCGAGCGGTCTGGCCGCTGGTGCTGTCACGCTATGTCCGCGAGCAGCGCATCGATGTCATCCACGCGCATCACGGGCGCGATTACTGGGTGGCGATCGCGGCCTGGATGCTGTCTGGCCGAACCGCATCGGTGGTGGTGACGCGCCACCTGATGACCCAGCTCAAGGAGCGCACGCGCCGCTACCTGGCGGCGTTCTCCAACGTGATTGCGGTGTCCGATGCGGTGCAGGAGTCGCTGCGCCGGGTCGATCCGGAGCGCGCCTTGCGGCTGCGGCGGATCTACTGCGGGATCGACACCGAGCGCTTTCGCCGCATCGCCATGCGAGGCTATCGGGTACGCGAGGCCCTGGGGCTGCCACGGCATGCGTGGGTCTACGCGATGATCGGCGGGGCCCAACGGCCCGACGGCAAGGGGCAGTTCTACTTCGTCAAGGCCGCGGCGCAGGTGCTGGCACGGCATCCGCATGCGCATTTCCTTTGCGTCGGCGAAGGCGACCTGATTCCGCAGTTGCGCCACCAGGCGCAGGCGCTGGGCCTGGGCGGGCACATCCACTTCCTGCCGTTCGAGCATGATGTGGCGTCGCTGTTGCAGGCGATCGATGTGCTGGTGCATCCGGCCGTGGGCAGCGAGGCGCTGGGGCTGGTGATACTGGAAGCGCTGAGCTGCGGCAAGCCAGTCATTGCCACCGCGCTGGACGGGATACCCGAGACCTTTCTCGATGGCGCCCACGGCGTGCTGGTTCCGCCGCGCGACGCGCATGCCCTGGCGCAGGCCATGTGCCAGCTGGCGGCGGACCCCGGGCGCGCGGCCCGCATGGGGCGGCGCGGGCGCGGCTGGGTGGAGGTGAACTTCTCGCTGGCCTCGCTCGGGCGCGAAACCGTGCAGCTGTACCGGGACTGCGTGACGGCGGCGCGGCAGCGGGGCCGGGCGCGCATCGCGCAAGGCGGGCAGGCCGCTTCGGAGAGGACCTGAAACGGTGCGTTTCGGCACCAGGGTGGGGCCAGTCGTCTATACTTGTCAGCATGCTAACAAGTTTGGTGAGTTGAATGTCCTCTGCAAAACGTCAAACGACGCGCTCCGCTCCTCCGGCCGAGGATCCGGTGCAGTCCGAAGCGGACCCGGCCAAGGCACTTCTGTGGGCGCGGCCCGGCTTCCTGGTGCGTCGCCTGCACCAGATCCACGTGGCCATGTTTTTCGAGGAATGCAAGTCTCCCAGCATCACGCCGGTGCAGTACGCCATCCTGACGGTATTGTCCGTGTTGCCCGGGCTGGACCAGACCGCGCTTGGGCAGGAAGTCGGCTTTGATCGCACCACCACCGCCGACGTGGTGCGCCGCCTGGAAGAACGTGGCCTGGTCGAGCGCAAGGACAATCCGGCCGACCGCCGCACGCGCCACGTGCACCTGACCAAGGAAGGGCAGACCGTGGTGGCGTCGCTGCGCGCGGACATGGAGCGTGCGCAGGAGCGGATGCTGGCGCCGCTGCGCCCGGCGCAGCGCAAGGTGTTCATGGACTTGCTGTCCACGCTGGTCGAGGCTAACAACGACTATAGCCGCACCGTGTTGCGCATCATGTAGGGACAGCGCGCCGGCATGGCGCCGGCGCTTGGACTACACCTGCTCAGACCGGATAGACGAGGTCGTTGGCGATGATGGTGGTGTCGTACACGACCTGGCGCTCGGCCAGCAGCAGCTTGCCCCCGATGCGGGCGAAGCGGTCGTGATAAGTGCCCGCCATGTGGATGGTGGTGGGCCCTTCCACCAGCGTTTGCAGCAGCAGTAAGCTGGCCTGCGCGTGGATCTCGCCACACTCGCTTTCATCGGTGACGCGCGTATTGGTGACGAGGTGCAGCATATAGCGCGGCGCGAACATCTGGGTGCGCGCAATCGCCACCGCCCGGTCGTGCATCATGCCGCGGCCTTCGGCATAGACCAGCCCCACCGGCAGCCCGAGTTCCACGTTCTCCCGCGCGGTGACGCGGTAGATGCAATCCTCGGTAAAGAACTCGGGCCACGTTTCCACCATGCCGGCATCGAGCACGGCGCAGTATTCGCCGTGGAAGGCGTCGATCTCCATGCGCAGCGCTTGCGCGCGCGCGGGGGCCAGCTGGCAGGGGCGAAAGAGGCTATGCGCCATCGGTGTCATGGTTGGGGTGATTGTCGGTGTCATGCTGTTCAGAACCCCATCACGCTGCGGTAGTACTGGTACATGGCGCGGATCGCGGACTCCGAGATCAGCGAGTTGGCGGTGCCGACGTGGCCGGGATCGAGCTTGAGCACATTGCGGTCGGTGCTGGAGCGGCGCACGCCCTCCTGCACGAACTTCATCGCCTCGTTGTCTTCCAGGCCAAGGAAGCCGGCCGGGCCCATCAGGTTGCCCTGGCGCAGGCGGTGGCGCGTCATCTCCTCGGTGTCGTCCTCATAGCCGAACATGGTCCACTGCATCAGCATGCTGTCCGGGCCGTTGGGCACGATCTGGCGCACGCCCAGCGTGTTCATCTCGCGCTGCACGATCAGGTTCGGCCAGATGGTCTGCATGGTGACGGACCACGGCGAATCGAACTCCTTGATGTACTCCAGGAAGCGGTCGTCCTGCAGGCGCATGCCTTCGTGGTAGGAGCGCATTTCCTTCTTGTTCTCGTCGCTCACCGCCGCGTACTTGTCTTCCTTCTTGGCCGAGGCCATGGTGCCGTGGCGGCCGTGCACCGGGTCCGCGATCATGGCGGAGTCGTTGCCGGCGACGAGCAGGCCGAACACCACCAGGAAGGAGTGCAGCAGCGTGGCGTGGTACGGGTCCTTCAGGTTCTCGTGGTACATCTTCCAGTTGCAGGGCAATTCGTTCTTGTAGTACCCGAGGATCTTGAGCGGCTTGCCGTTGAACACCACGTCGAAATCCTTGAGGATTTCCGGCGTCATGTACACGTCCAGCGGCTCCATGTCGCCGGCGTACGAGGCGAAGATCACTCCGTTGCGCGTGGCCACGTTCAGCTTCACCAGGCCATGGTCTTCATTGCGGAAGTCCTTGGGCATGCCACCGGCACGATTCACGCCGCGCTTGAACGGCACGCCCTGCAGGTTGCCCTTCAGGTCGTAGGACCACTGGTGATACGGGCAGACGAACTCCTTGGCGTTGCCCTGGCCATGCCGGCAGAACTCCGCGCCGCGGTGCGCGCAGCGGTTCTCGAAGACATTGACGGAGCCGTCTTCAGCGCGCGCCACGACGACGGGTGTCGGCCCGACGTAAGAGCGCTTGAAGTCGCCCGAGTTGGGAATCTCGGCCTCCAGCGCGACGAAATTCCATGAGCGGCCGCGGAAGATTTTTTCCAGTTCCAGGTCGTACACGGCATTGCTGGTGTACACCCAGTCTGGGATGAAATGCAGGGCGTCTTCCGGCCACTGGCAGGCGGCCAGTTCGGCGTCCTTGGCGCGCGGCGTGCGGTTGATGACCGCATGGGTCTGGTACATGTTTCGTTCCTCGTTCAGGATTGGGTTTCGCTCGCGCGCACGGCGGCGGCTTCGCGCACCGCCTGCTTCAAGGGCAGGGCGGTGTCGCAGAGCAGGCCGATATCGCAGGCGGTGCCTTGTTCGATCAGGTTACGGAGCTGGCGCAGGTCGCCGCCCGCGTTGACTGCAATGGCGTGGCGCAGTTGCGCGCCGGCCATGCCAAGCAGCAGGAATCTGGGGGGCGTGCCGGCGTCGGGTGCTTCTGTGCTGCCGCGCAGCGTGTAGCGCAGCGTGGGGTCCATGGCGCCCAGCATCTGGATATTGCAGCCGAACTGGTCGGTCCAGAACCAGGGCAGGGCGGCCGGGGCCGTCGGCACGCCGAGCATGGCGGCCGCGGCGATGCGGGCCTGCTCATTGGCGTTCTGCCACGACTCCAGGCGCATCTCCTGGCCAAACAACGGCTGGTATTGGCTGGCGCAATCGCCGGCGGCAAACACACCCGGCGCGCTGGTGCGGCAGTGCGCGTCGACCTGGATGCCGCCGTTGCCCGGGTGGAGCGCAAGCCCGGCCGCCTCTGCCAGGCCCACATTGGGGTGCAGCCCGATGGCCACCACCACCAGCGGCGCGCGCAGGACGGTGCCGTCGGCCAGCGTGACGGCGACTTCGTCCACAGCCGGCGGGATCGACGCGATCCCGCCGCCCAGGCGCAGGTCGATGCCGAGGCCGCGCACGCGTTGCGCCAGCCAGTCGGAGAACACCGGCGGCACGGCGCGCTGCAGCAACAGCGGCGCGGCTTCGACCACCGTCACCGCCAGCCCCATGGCACGGGCGGTGGATGCGGTTTCCAGTCCAAGGAAGCCGCCGCCGATCACCAGCACCGCGCGCTCGCGGCGCAGCGCGGCCCGCAAGCCGCGCGCATCGGCGAGCGAGCGCAGGTAGTGCACCCGGGGCTGGCCCTCGGGCAGGGCGGCCAGGGTGCGGGCACGCCCACCGGTCGCCAGCAGGCAGCGGCTGAAGGAAATTGCTTGGCCATCGGCGCAATGCGCCGTGGCGCGGGCGGGATCGAGCGAGACCACGGTGGTGGCCAAGCGCAAGTCGATATCTCGCTCGGCATAGAAGCCGGCCGCGTGCACGCCGATGCGCTCGTCTTGCTGCTCGTCCGCCAGCACGGCCTTGGACAGCGGCGGGCGCTCATACGGCGCATGGGCCTCGCCGCCGACCATGACGATGCCGCCGTCATGGCCCAGCGCGCGCAGCGCGGCGGCGGCCGTGGCGCCAGCTTGGCCGGCGCCGATGATCAGGATGGGAGCGTCTTGTGACATGGCCGGCGCTCAGGCTGTGACCATGACATCGACCAGGACGTCGCTGTCCACGATCTTGACCGGGTAGACCTTGATGCCCTGGGTGGCGGGCGCGCACATGGCCTGGCCGGTGCGGATATCGAAGCGCGCCTGGTGCAGCGGGCATTCGATGCAGCCATCCTCCAGGTAGCCGTCGGACAGCAGCGCGTACTGGTGCGTGCAGACGTTGTCGGTGACGAAGTACTCCCCTTCGCTGCGGTACAGGGCCAACTGCGCGTCGCCAAGCGTGAGCGGCATCACTTCATCGTCCTGAAGCTGGCCGGTGGTGGCGATCTTGGTCCAAGCCATGATGCATCTCCTTTGATCAGTATGCTGAGTATTAATGATCAGTGTACTGATTTAAATTGCCGACTGAATCAGCGTTAACCCTTGAGCGTCGCCGAGGTGGCCGCAGTGGCGCAGTGGCCGTGCAAGGGCGTGGCGGCGCTGTCCGGGGCGGGGCGCGCCAGCGCGGCCCGGCGTTCCAGCAGGGCTTGCAACTCGCCCATGATGCCGCGGCGAAAGGTGAGCACGCAGACCACGAAGATCAGGCCTGTGACCATGCTGACCGACTCGCCCAGCGTATTGAACCAGTCCACCCCCGTCATCGCGGCCAGGCTGCTGCCGGCATCGCCGAGTTTGTTCTCGACCGCGACGATCACCAGCGCGCCCAGGATCGGCCCGGACAAGGTGCCCATGCCGCCCACCAGCGTCATCAGGATGACGGATCCGGACATGGCCCAGTGCACGTCGGTCAGCGTGGCAAAGCCGAGCACCAGCGTCTTCAAGGCGCCTGCCAGTCCCGCCAGCGCGGACGACAGCACAAAGGCCAGCAGCTTGAACCTGTCCGTGTCATAGCCCAGCGAGATGGCGCGCGGCTCGTTCTCCTTGATGGCCCGCAGCACCTGGCCGAAGGGCGAGTTCACCACCCGCGCGATCAGCAGCAGTGCGGCGCCGACCACGATGGACACCACGTAGTACATCGTCAGGTCGCCCTCCAGCGAGAGCAGCCCGAACAGGCTGCCGCGCGGCACCGCCTGCAAGCCGTCCTCGCCGCCCGTCACCGGGGCCTGCAGGCAGAAGAAGTAGAACATCTGCGCCAGCGCCAGCGTCACCATCGCAAAGTAGATGCCCTGGCGCCGGATCGCCAGCGCGCCAAAGGCCAAGCCGAGCAGCGCGCCGAACGCCATGCCGGCCAGCAGCCCGAGCTCCGGCGTGGCGTGCAGGGATTTCATCACGTAGCCGCAGGCGTAGGCCGCGCCGCCAAAGAAGGCGGCATGGCCGAACGACAGCAGCCCGGTAAAACCCAGCAGCAGGTTGAAGGCGCAGGCAAACAAGGCAAAGCACATCAGCTTCATGGCCAGCACCGGGTAGGCGCCGAGCAAGGGCGCCAGCGCGACGGCCGCCATCAGCAAGGCGCCAGTCAGTCTTGCGCGAGAGTCTACGGTCATTATTTTTCCTTTCCGAACAGGCCGGCGGGGCGCACCATCAGCACGCACACCATGGCCACGAAGACGACGGTTGCCGAGGCTTCCGGGTAGAACACCTTGGTCATGCCTTCGAACACGCCCAGGCCCAGCCCGGTCGCGATGGAACCGAGGATCGAGCCCATGCCGCCGATCACCACCACGGCGAACACGGTGATGATCAGGTTCTGGCCCATCAGGGGCGAGATCTGCATCACCGGTGCGGCCAGCACGCCGGCAAAGGCGGCCAGCCCCACGCCGAAGGCGTAGGTCAGCGTCACCAGCAACGGCACGTTGATGCCGAATGCTTCCACCATGCGCGGGTTCTCCGTGCCGGCGCGCAGGTAGGCGCCAAGCCGCGTCTTCTCGATCACGTACCAGGTGGCGAAGCACACCACCAGCGAGGCCGCCACCACCCAGGCGCGGTAGTTGGGCAGCACCATGAAGCCCACGCTGGTGGCGCCCGTCAGCGCCTCGGGCGTGGGGTAGGACAGGCCGGAGACGCCATACGCCGAGCGCAGCAGCCCTTCGATCAGCAGGCAGATGCCCAGCGTCAGCAGCAGGCCATAGAGGTGATCGAAGCGATAGAGCCGGCGCAGCATGGTGCGCTCCAGCACCACGCCCAGCACGCCGGTGACGAGCGGGGCGAGGAGCAGCATCAGCCAGTAGCTCAGCCCCAGGTAGGCCAGGCCCATCCAGGCCAGCACGGCGCCCAGCATGAACAGGGCGCCGTGGGCAAAGTTGATGACATTGAGCAGGCCGAAGATGACTGCCAGCCCAAGGCTCAGGATGGCGTAGAACGAGCCGTTGACGAGTCCGAGCAGCAACTGGCTCAGCAGGGCGGGCATGGGTATGCCAAAAAATTCCATGACGATGGTTCCTTACACGCCAAGCAGGGCGTTCAGCGTGGGCATCTTGCGCGCGAGCGCGCTGGCGTCGAAGCACTCCACCATGCGGCCGTGCTCCATCACGTAGAAGCGGTCGGCGAGTGGCGCGGCGAAGCGGAAGTTCTGCTCCACCATGACGATGGTGTAGCCGCGTTTCTTGAGCGTGGTGATCATTCTGGCGAGGGTCTGGACGATGACGGGGGCCAGGCCTTCGGAGATTTCATCGAGCAGCAGCACGCTCGCGCGGGTGCGCAGGATGCGGGCGACGGCCAGCATCTGCTGCTCGCCGCCCGACATGCGCGTGCCCTGGCTCTTGCGGCGTTCCCACAGGTTGGGGAACATCGCGTAGATCTCGTCCAGCGGCATCGGCTCTCGGCCCGACGTTGCAACCTCAGGCTTGAACACCGGCGGCAGCATCAGGTTTTCCTCGCACGACAGGCTGGAGAAGATCGCGCGTTCCTCCGGGCAATAGCCCAGGCCCAGCGGCGCGATGCGGTGCGTCTTCATGCCGATGGTCTCGGCGCCGTTGACGCGGATCGAGCCCTTGCGGGCGCCGACCAGCCCCATGATGGCACGCATGGTGGTGGTGCGGCCCGCGCCGTTGCGGCCCAGCACGGTGACGACCTCGCCCGGGTTGACGCTCAGGTCCACGCCGTGAAGGATGTGGGATTCGCCGTACCAGGCGTGCAAGTCCTGGATCTGCAGTGCAGGGGTGGGCTGGCTCGTGGGTTGGTTCGTGAGTTGGCTCGTGGTTTGGCTCATCATGCGGCCTCCGTCAGTGCGGCATCGGCCGTGCCCATGTACGCCTCCATTACCTGTGGGTTGCGCGTCATTTCCTCGTACGGCCCCTCCGCCAGGATGGCACCGCGCTGGAGCACGGTGATGCGCTCGGCGATGGACGACACCACGCTCATATTGTGTTCCACCATCAGCACGGTGCGTCCCGCGGAAACCTGCTTGATCAGGGCGGTCACCACCTCCACATCCTCGTGCCCCATGCCTTGCGTGGGCTCGTCGAGCAGCATCAGCTCGGGGTCCATTGCCAGCGTGGTGGCGATCTCCAGCGCACGCTTGCGGCCATAGGCCAGCTCGGCGGTCGGCAGGTCGGCAAAGCCCTCAAGGCCGACGGCCTTGAGCAGCGCGAGCGCGCGATCGTTGAGCTCGTCCAGCGAGCGCTTGCTCTTCCAGAAGTGATAGGCGGTGCCGAGCTTGCGCTGCAGCGCCACCCGCACGTTCTCCATCACGGTGAGCTGGGGGAACACCGCCGAGATCTGAAAGGACCGGATCACGCCCTTGCGGGCGATCTGGGCGGGGCGCGCCCGCGTGATGTCCTCGCCGTTGAACAGGATGGTCCCGGCGGAGGGCGCATGGAACTTCGTCAGCAGGTTGAAGCACGTGGTCTTGCCGGCGCCATTGGGCCCGATCAGGGCGTGGATGGCGCCGCGCCGAACGCGCAGGTCGACCTTGCTGACGGCGGTGAAGCCCTTGAACTCCTTGGTGAGCCCCCGGGTTTCAAGGATGACGTCAGCCTGGCTCATGCGTGCTCCGCTGTTTGGTCTTGGCAGGTCGGTTCTGCATCGTGGCTCACTTCTTCACCAGTGCGCATTCGCTGGCGGACAGCGGGCGGAATGCCGAGTCGCCGGGGATGGTGCCGATGTACTTGACCAGGTCCCACGGGCCCTTCGACTCCGCCGGCGTCTTGGCCTGCGCCAGGTACATGTCATGCACCATGCGGCCATCCACGCGCACCTTGCCGGCATGCACGAAGTCGTCGTTGACCGCGAGGGCGCGCATCTTTTCCGCCACCGCCGGGCCATCCACCGTCCTGGCCGCCTCAACCGCCTTCAGGTAGTGCAGCACACCCGAATACACGCCGATCTGCCCGTGCGTCGGGTAAGCCTTGTGCTTGGCGTAGAAGCGCTCGACGAAGGCCTTTGACCTGGCGTCGAGGTCGAGCTTGAACGGGTCCACATAGGTCAGCCCCTGCGCCACGCTGGGGCCCAGGCTCTTCAGGTCGGTGATGAAGGTCGACGGCGTGATCACAGTCTGTCCGCCCTTGATCAGGCCGAACTCGCCCGCGGCCTTGACGCCGTTGATCATGTCGTTGCCGGCGTTGGCCAGCACCACCACCTTGGCCTTGGACGCAGAGGCGGCCACGATGGGGCTGCTGAAATCGCTGGCGTTAAGCGGATGCTTGGTGCTGCCCACGTTCTTGCCGCCGCTGGCCTCCACCTCCTTGCGGAAATCCGATTCCAGCGACTGGCCCAGCGCGTAGTCCACGGTGATGTAGTACCAGCTGTTCTTGCCGTCGGCGATCAGCCGCTTGACCAGCGGCGCCGACACCGAATATGTATCCCAGCCCCAGTGAAAGCCGGTGGGCGAGCAGTTCTGGTTGGTCAGCGCCATGGCGCCGCCGGTGGAGACGATATTGATCTTCTGCTTTTGCCTGGCGATTTCCTGCACCGCCAGCGCGGTGGAGGAGTTGGGGAAATCGATCACCATGTCCACGCCATCGGTGTCGAACCAGCGGCGCGCCAGCGACGAGGCGATGTCCGCCTTGTTCTGGTGGTCGCCGGAGAGCACCGTGACCGGCTTGCCGAGCGCCTTGCCGCCGAACTCTTCCACGGCCATCTGTGCCGCTAGCACCGAGCCGCGGCCCGAGAGATCAGCGTAGGAGCCGGACATATCGGTAATCACGCCAACCTTGACGCCGTTGGCATCCGCCAGCGCGGCGGTGCTGCATAGCAGGGCGATCAGGGCCGGGATCAGGACAGGAATCGGGGCAGGAATCGGGGCAGAAATCGGGGTGCGGCGTGCGTTGTGCAGAGACTTCATGGGGGCGCTCCAGACAGGGTGAATGGGGTTCAGGAACCGGGGTGGAAAACAGGATGGCTTCGTCTTGGTGCAGCGATCAGTATGCTGACTATTAAATACAGTGTACTGAGCAAATTTCGCGCCAGAGGACGAAGCCGGGCTACAGGGCTACAGGGGGCACAGCGGGATCAGGTATCCAGGTCGCGGCCACGGGTCTCGGGCACGAACACCATGCCGACGACAAAGGCGATGGCAGCGATCGAGACCGGATACCAGAGGCCAAAGTACACATTGCCGCTGGACACGTTCATCGCCGTCACGACGAACGACAGCATGCCGCCCACCCAGCCCGCACCCAGGTGGAAGGGCAGGGACAGCGACGTGTAGCGGATGCGCGCCGGGAACAGCTCGACCATGAACGCTGCGAGCGGGCCGTACACCATGGCGAGCAGGAGGATGGGGATCAGCAACATCAGGAACAGCATCGGGCGGTTGATGGCAGCCGGGTCCGCGTGCTCCGGCCATCCGGCGGCCACCAGCGCCTGCTTGATCGCCGCCTTGTCAAAGCCCTGCAGCGTCGTGTCGCCGATGCGCAGAGCGGGTTGCGCGCCGGCATCACTCTGCGTGAACTCGTAGCCGACGCCAAGATCCGTCAGGTAGCCCTTGACCTTGTCGCACGCCGACACCGGCTCGGCAAACAGGCGGAAGTGGCAATCGCCGGCGCGCAGCTGCACCGTGTTGCGCTGCTGGAACTGCTCCAGCGCCGGGTTGGCGTAGTGCGTCAGCGCCCTGAAGATGGGCTGGGTGGCCAGCGCCGCCAGCAGGCAGGCGGCCATCATGATGTGCTTGCGCCCGATCCGGTCCGACAGCCAGCCGAAGAACAGGTAGCAGGGCGTGGCGATCACCAGCGCGATGCCGATCAGCAGGTGAACCAGCTCCAGCGGCACGTGCAGCGTCTTGTTGACGAAGAACATCGTGTAGAAATGACCGGTGCCGAAGATGGCGCCGAGCCCGGATGCCACCACGAACAGCAGCAGCACGTACTTCAGGTTGGCCCAGTTCGTGAAGCTGTCCAGGATGGGGGATTTCGACGTGCCATTGCCGGCTTTCATGCGCGCGAAGATCGGCGACTCATGCAGCTTGCCGCGGATGTAGACCGACACCACCAGCATCAGGAACGAGACCAGGAACGGCAAGCGCCAGCCCCATTCGCGGAACTGCGCCTCGGTGAGAAATGTCTTGAGCAGGTACACGACCAGCAGCGATGAGAGCAGGCCGAGCGTGGCCGTGGTCTGCAGGGAGCTGGTGTAGAGCCCGCGTTTTTCCACCGGAGAATGCTCGGCGACGTAGGTCACCGCGCCACCCACTTCGCCGCCCAGCGCCAGCCCCTGCAGCAGGCGCAGCACCACCAGCAGGATGGTGGCGGTGATGCCGATCTGGCCATAGGTGGGTAACAATCCGACGCCCACCGTGGCGATCCCCATGAGCAGGATCGTCACCAGGAAGGTGTGCTTCCGGCCGATCTTGTCGCCCAGCCGGCCGAACAGCAACGCCCCCACCGGGCGCACCAGGAAGCCCGCGCCGAAGGTGGCAAGGCTGGCGAGGAAGGCCGTGGTCTCGTTGCCGGGCGGGAAGAACAACGCACCAAAGTAGACCGCCAGCGCCGCGTAGATATAAAAGTCGTACCACTCCATCAGCGCCCCGAAAGACGACGCGAGGATCACCTTGCGTTCTTCCCTTGTCATGCCCTGCTTGCGCACGGCGGCACCGTCATTGGCCAGGCTGATCGTCATGGTCGTTTCTCTCCGGGGGCAGGTCAGCCTGCCCGTGTGTGTTCTCCACACTGTCAGCATGCTGAGTAATTTCAATCAGTGTACTGAGCAGAATTTGTCAGTGTTATGGGGGTTAACCCTTTTGGCTCCGGCTAGACATTCCCCAACCTCGTTGCTATATTAAAAATGCTCAGCATACTGATCAATTAGCAAGCCCCCACCCAAACAGGAGTCGCCACAGCATGACGAGAATTCGGAAGATTGCCCTGGAAGAGCACTTCATGGCCCCCGGTTTCCAGGCCTATTCGAAGGGATACCTCCAGCACATCGACGCGGCGGTCATGGCCGATCTCGCCAGGCGCCTGGGCGATTTCGACGACATCCGCATTGGCGAGATGGACCGTGCCGGCATCGATTTCACCGTCCTGTCGCAGACCGGCCCGGGCGTGCAGGGCGAGACGGATCGCGTCGCCGCCATTGGCCGTGCCCGCGAGAACAACGACTTCCTGGCGGCGCAGGTGGCGCGCCACCCCACGCGCTTCGCTGGCTTTGCCGCGCTGCCGATGCATGACCCCGTCACGGCCGCGGACGAGCTGGAGCGCGCCGTGAAGCAGCTTGGCTTCAAGGGCTCGCTGGTCAACGGCCACACGCAGGGCGTGTATTACGACGATCCTTCCTATGACGCGTTCTGGGAGCGCATGCAAGCGCTGGACGTGCCCATGTACCTGCATCCGACCGATGCGTTTGTCGCGCCGCATGTGTATTCGGGCCATCCCGAAATCAGCGGCGCGGCCTGGGGCTGGGGCGTGGAGACGGCCAGCCACGCGCTGCGCCTGGTGTTCGGCGGCGTGTTCGACCGCTTCCCCCGGCTCAAGCTCATCCTTGGCCATATGGGCGAGGGGCTGCCGTTCCAGCGCTGGCGCTTCGACAGCCGCTTTGCGGTGTACTCGCATGGCATCAAGCTGGCGAAGAAGCCGTCGGAATACATCGGCAGCAATATCGTGATCACCACGTCGGGCGTGTGCTCGCCGGCTGCGCTGAACGGCGCCATTGCCGAGATGGGCGCCGAGGCCGTGCTGTTCTCGGTCGACTATCCCTACGAATCCACGGCGATCTCGGCGGATTTTATCGAGCAGGCACCGATGGATGAGGCCACCCGCCGCCTTGTCTGCCATGGCAATGCCGAACGCATTCTCAAGCTTTGAACCCCGAAACAACGGAGCGCCCCGTGCAGAAGACTTTCCGGATCGGCCAGATCGTGCCGAGTTCCAACACCACGATGGAAACCGAAATCCCCGCGATGCTGCTCGCGCGCCAGCAGGTGCGGCCCGAGCGGTTCACCTTCCACTCCAGCCGCATGCGCATGAAGAAGGTGGTCAAGGAGGAGCTTGCCGCGATGGATGGCGAATCCGACCGCTGCGCGCTGGAGCTGAGCGATGCCCGCGTCGATGTGCTGGGCTATGCCTGCCTGGTGGCCATCATGGCGATGGGCCACGGCTACCACCGCGTCTCGGAGAAGCGCCTGCAGGCCCATACGGCGGCCAACGGCGCCGACGCGCCGGTGGTCACCAGCGCCGGTGCGCTGATCGATGCGCTCAAGGTGATCGGCGCCAAGCGCATCGCCGTGGTTGCGCCGTACATGAAGCCGCTGACCGAGCTGGTGGTGGACTACATCCGTAACGAAGGCTACGAAGTGGTGGACTGGCGCGCGCTGGAAATCCCCGACAACCTCGAAGTGGGCCGCCACGACCCCGCCAGGCTGCCCGGCATCGTCGCGCAGATGAACACCAAGGATGTGGACGCCATCGTGCTGTCCGCCTGTGTGCAGATGCCGTCCCTGCCGGCGGTGGCCAAGGTCGAAGCCATGACCGGCAAGCCGGTCATCACCGCCGCCATCGCCACGACCTACGCCATCCTCAAGCAACTCGACCTGGAGCCCGTGGTGCCAGGCGCCGGTGCCTTGCTCTCGGGCGCTTACTAAGATGAGTACCTTTGTTTGCGGCGGCAACGTCCACGCCAACGGCATCCGCCAGCACTATCTCCGCTATGGCGGCCACAGCGGCGCGCGCGTGACGCGCGATCCGGTGATCGTGGTGCCGGGCATCACCAGCCCGGCCATCACCTGGGGCTTCGTTGGCGCTCGCCTGGGCGAGCAGTTCGACACCTATGTGCTGGATGTGCGCGGACGCGGCCTGTCGTCCGCGTCGGACACGCTGGACTATAGCCTGGACGCCCAGGCCGCCGACGTGCTGGCGTTCGCGCAGGCGATGAGCCTCCCCAGCTACAGCGTGGTGGGCCATTCGATGGGCGCGCGCATCGGCATCCGTGCCGCGCGCAGCCAGCCAGCCGGGCTGGCGCGGCTGGTGATGGTGGATCCGCCGGTGTCCGGCCCGGGCCGGCGCGCCTATCCCGCGCAGCTCGCCTGGTATGTGGACTCCATGGCGGTGGCGCGCCACGGCGTGGACATCGAGACCATGCGGCGCTTCTGTCCCACCTGGACCGAGGAGCAACTGGCGTTGCGCGCCGAATGGCTGCACACCTGCGACGAGCGCGCCGTGCTGGCCAGCTTCCAGGGTTTCCATACCGACGACGTGCATGCCGACCTGCCGGGTATTGGCATTCCCGCCTTGTTGATGGTGGCAGGCCGTGGCGATGTGGTGCGCGCCGAGGATATCGAAGAGATTCGCGGGCTGCTGCCGCAGCTTGAAGTCAGCCATGTGCCGGGCGCCGGCCACATGATTCCCTGGGACGACGAGGGCGGCTTCTACAACGCGCTGGGCGACTTCCTCGGCGCCGAAATTGTCCCCCGGCAACAGGCCGCGGCCTGAACTACCGATCGACCGAAACGATCATCAGGAGAGAACATGCCAGTCAGTGACCACGCCCTGATCCAGGCCTGGAAACAGGTCCTCACGCTGTCCCGGCTCGCGCCCGGGCAGACCGTCACCATTCTCACCAGCGCCGCCACGCATCCGCAGACGCTGTCGTGCGCGCTGGTTGCCACCCAGGCGATGGGCGCCATCGTCAATCGCCTGGACCTGCCGCCCGTCAACGCGGACAAGGCCTTGAGCCGCGATCCGCTGGCCTACCTGGGCACCACGGCGCTCACCGGCAACCGCGCGGCCATTGCCGCGCTCAAGGAGAGTGACCTGGTGCTGGACCTGATGACGCTGCTGTTCTCGCCCGAGCAGCACGATATCCTCAAGACCGGCACCAAGATCCTGCTGGCGGTGGAGCCGCCCGAAGTGCTGGTGCGCATGGTGCCCAGCGACGCCGACCGCGAGCGTGTGAGCGCCGCCAACGCGCGGTTGTCGCGGGCGAAGGAGATGACGGTGACATCTGACGCGGGCACCGACCTGCGCTGCCCGCTCGGCGAGTTTCCCGCCATCAGCGAGTACGGCTTCGTCGACGAGCCGGGGCGCTGGGATCACTGGCCCAGCGGCTTCGTGCTGACCTGGCCGAACGAGGGCGGCGCGAGCGGGCGCATCGTGCTGGACCGCGGTGACATTTTGCTGCCGCAGAAGGGCTACGTGGCGGACCGGGTCGAGTTGACGGTGGAAGGCGGTTTTGCCACGCGCATCGAAGGTGGCCTGGATGCCGAGCTGCTGAACGACTACATGGCCTCGTTCAACGACCGCGAGGCCTATGCCATCTCGCACATCGGCTGGGGCCTGCAGCCGCGCGCGCGGTGGTCCACGCTGGGCCTGTATGACAGGGAGGCCTCGATCGGCATGGACGCGCGGGCTTACGAGGGCAATTTCCTGTTCTCGCTCGGCCCCAACAACGAGGCAGGCGGCAGCCGCACCACCGCCTGCCATATCGATATCCCGTTGCGCAACTGCACCGTGAGCCTGGACGGCGAGAACGTGGTCCGGCAAGGCAAGGTACTGGACGGATGGAGCAGCAAATGACGAGACATGGCGAACTCCCCACCTACGAGCGCCAGGGCTTCGGCACCCAACTGCCGCTGCAGGACCCTATAGGCTTGCTGATCGTCGACTTCGTCAACGGCTTCGCCGATCCGGCGATGTTCGGCGGCGGCAATATCGCCGAAGCCATTGCCAACACGGTGCCGCTGCTGGACAGCGCGCGGCAACAGGGCTGGGCGGTGGCGCACAGCCGCATCGTGTTTGCCGACGACGACGGCGACCACAACATCTTCACGCTGAAGGTGCCTGGTCTGCTGACACTGAAGGAGCATGGGCCGGCCAGCGCGATCGTTGCGCAGCTGGCCCCGCGCGATGGCGAGCTGGTGGTGCGCAAGACCGTGCCGTCCGCCTTCTTCGGCACGTCGCTGGCGGCGTGGCTGACGCAGCGCGGCGTGCGCACGCTGGTGGTGGCGGGCGCGGTCACCAGCGGCTGCGTGCGCGCCAGCGTGGTCGATGCCATGTCGCACGGGTTCCGCCCGCTGGTGGTGTCGGACTGCGTGGGCGACCGCGCGCTCCAGCCGCACGCGGCCAACCTGTTCGACATGGAGCAGAAGTACGCCGCCGTGATGCCGCGCGAGCAGGCGCTGGCGGCGCTGGCCCGGCTCTGAGCGGTGCCCGGTGCGCACGGTGATGCGCACCGGGCACGTGCATCGGCTGAAGCCCCAATTGACGGGCGCCGCCCGTTTCGCCAATGTGTCGATAAGCTCAGTGCACTGAATATGTGCCGCTGGACGTGCGATCAGGCAGGTGCACGGAACTTGCTTGCCGACCTGCTGGTTGCCGGGCTATCCGCCACGCACGAACCCCACGAACCCCACAAAGCAGTCACGGACGGCGGCAAGCCCGGGCTGGAGAAATGTATGGACAAAGACCACATCGAGAAGGAAGGCGGGCAGGGCGTAGGCGCGCGCGTGGCGCGCAAGGAGGACGCGCGCCACCTGCATGGCAAGGGCCGCTTCGTCGCCGACATCGCCATGCCCGGCCTGCAGGAGGTTGCGTTCCTGCGCAGCCCCATGGCGCATGCGCGGCTGCTGGCGCTGCACAAGCCGCAAGGGCTGGAGCATGCGGTGATCGGGCGGGACGATATGCATGGCGCGCTCGATATCGTGGCCGACTCGGCTTTCCCGTCATACCAGCAGTCGGCGCAGCCGCCCTTGGCCGCCGGCAAGGTCCGCTTTGTCGGCGAGCCCATCGCCATGGCCTTCGCGCCGACCCGCGCGCAGGCCGAGGACATCGCCGAGCGCATCGTCGCGGAGCTCGATGAGCTGCCGGCGCTCACCGATGTCGATGGCGCACGGCAGGCCAGCGACACCACGCGCGTGCACGAGCACTGGAAGGACAACCACTTCCTCACACTCACCGCCGACAAGAATTTCGACACGCTCAGCAAGACCGCCTGCGTGGTGGTCACCCGCAAGATCGACCTGGCGCGCCAGTGCATGGTGCCAATGGAAGGCAAGGCCGTGCTGGCCTACTGGGACCACCAGTTCGACCAGCTGATCGTCTACAGCGCCACCCAGGTGCCGCACATGATCCGCACGGTGCTCAGCCATTGCCTGGGCCTGGAGCAGGAAAAAGTCCGCGTGATCTCGCCCGACGTGGGCGGCGCCTTTGGCTACAAGTGCGTGCTGCAGCAAGAGGAGCTGTGCATCGCCTGGCTCGCCATGACGTACCGCAAACCGTTCCGCTTTATCGAAGACCGGCGCGAGCACCTGACCGCGGGCGCCAACTCGCGCGAGCACCACTACGAGGTCACGGCCTACGCCGACGCGCGCGGGCGCCTGCTGGCGCTGGACGCCAGGATCGCCATCGACGGCGGCGCCTATTCGGTGTGGCCCTTCACCATCGGCCTGGAACCCGGCCAGGCCATCGGCAACCTGCCGGGGCCGTACGCCTTCGACGGCTACCGCTGCGTCACGGAATGCGTGGCCACCAACAAGCCCGGCTTTGTCCCGTACCGGGGCGTGGCGCGCACGGGCGTGTGCTTTGCCATGGAACTGCTGATGGATGCGCTGGCGCGCGAGGTCAAGCGCGAGCCGTGGGAGATCCGCTGCGAGAACCTGGTCCAGCCGGAATCCATGCCCTACGTCAACGTCACCAACAAGCACTTCGATGGCGGCGACTACCCGGCCAGCGTGCGCAAGGCCGCGCAGATGATCGGGCTGGCGCGCATCCGTGAGCGCCAGCGTCAAAGGCTGAACGATCCTTCGGCGGGCTCGCGCTATCTCGGCGTGGGTTTTGGCACCTACACCGAGCAATCGGCGCACGGCACCTCCGTGTTCGCCGCCTGGGGCACGCCGGTGATTCCCGGCTTCGATTCCGCCACCGTGCGCATCACGCCGGACGGCGGGCTGGAAGTGCGCGTCGGCGTGCACTCGCATGGCCAGGGCATGGAGACCACCTTTGCCCAGATCGCGCACGAGATCCTCGGCATCGATGTGTCGCGCGTGAAGGTTGTGCACGGGGACACCGGCGTGACGCCGTTCTCCACCGGCACCTATGCTTCGCGCTCGCTGGTGATGTCGGGCGGCGCGGTATCGCGTGCCTGCAAGGCGCTGGTGCCGCGCCTGCTGAAGATCGGCGCGCATATGCTGCAACGTCCCGAGGACGAGGCGACGCTGGCTGGTGGTTCGGTCAAGGCGGGCGACGCCGCCGTGCCGATCAGCGAAATCGCCAACGCCTGGTATATCAACCCGCAGCGCTTGCCCGCCAATGTGGATCCCACCGGGCTGGAAACCACCATGGGCTACAAGCCCAACGTGGATACCGGCAGCTTCACGTACTCCACCCACGCCGCGCTGGTGGAGGTGGACACCGATTCCGGCCACGTCGAGATCCTCGACTACGTGGTGGTGGAAGACTGCGGGATCATGGTCAACCCCATGGTGGTGGAAGGGCAGACCTATGGCGGCGTGGCGCAAGGCATCGGCACGGCCATGTTCGAGGAGATGCGCTACGACGGCAACGGCCAGCCGCTGGCCTCCACGCTGGCCGACTACATGCTGCCTGGCCCGACCGAAATCCCCTCGATCCGCATCCACCATTTCGAGACGCCGTCGCCGCATACGGAATTCGGCGCCAAGGGCATGGGCGAGGGCGGCGCCATCGCGCCCCCCGCGGCCATTTTCAACGCGGTCAACGACGCGCTGGCGCAATTCGGCGTGGAGTTGCTGGAGACGCCGCTCACGCCGCGCAAGGTGCTTGAAGCGCTGGCCCGCGCCGAGCAAGCCCGGAAACCGCAAGCCACGCCAACCAGAGAGGCGGCCTGAACCATCATGAAAGCAGCTGCATTCACCTATCACGCGGCCCCCACGCTGGCCGCCACCTGCGCCGAGCTGGCGGACCGCACCGACAACGCCAAGGTCATGGGTGGCGGGCAGTCCATGGGCCCGATGCTTAACCTTCGCCTGACGCGCCCCGATGCCATCTACGATCTGTCGAAGCTCGCCGAGCTACGCACGGTCACCATGCAGCAGGATCGCGTGCGCATCGGCGCGGCGGTCACCCATGCGCAGATCGAGGATGGCGAATTCCCGGCACTGCGCGGCGGCATGCTGCAATCCGTGGCGCGCGGCATCGCCTACCGCGCCATCCGCAATCGCGGCACCATCGGCGGCAGCCTGGCGCATGCCGATCCCGCGGCGGACTGGGTGGTGGCGCTGACCGCCATTGGCGCGCAGATCGAGCTTGCATCGAAGGCCGGCACGCGCATCGTCCCCATGACGGAGTTCATGCTGGGTGCGTACACCACAGCGCTCACCGAAGGCGAGCTGATCTGCGCCGTCCATGTGCCGAGCCAGCCCGATACGGCACGCTGGGGCTACCACAAGCTGTGCCGCAAGACCGGTGAGTTCGCCGAGGCCAGCTGCGCCGCGTACTTCGATCCATCCACGCGCTTCGCCCGCATCGCGCTTGGCGCGCTCGACGGCGCGCCGGCGCTGCTGCGCGGCCTCGCCAACGACATTGCCGCGCAAGGCCCCGCCGCGCTCACGCCGCAGGCCGTGCTGGCCGCCGTGACGCAAGCCACGCCGGCCAAGGATGCGATCGACCGCAAGCTCTGCTGCGCAGCCGTCACTCGCTGCATCGAACAACTTTTCAACTGAGGGCCGCAGTGGAAACCATCGCACTGACGATCAATGGACGCGCCGCGTCCGGCGCCTGCGCGCACCGCACCCACCTGGGCGACTTCCTGCGCGACGCACAGGGCCTGACCGGCACCCACCTGGGCTGCGAGCACGGGGTTTGCGGCGCCTGTACCGTGCTGGTCGACGACAAGCCCGTGCGCTCGTGCATCACCTTTGCCAGCGCCTGCGCCGGCAGCAAGGTGGTGACCATCGAAGGCTATGACGACGACCCCGTCATGCGCGACCTGCGCGCCGCGTTCAACCAGCACCACGCGCTGCAATGCGGCTACTGCACGCCCGGCATGCTGGCCACCGCGCGCGACATCGTGCTGCGGCTGCCGGAGGCCGACGAGGCAACCATCCGCCATGAGCTATCGGGCAACCTCTGCCGCTGCACGGGCTATATGGGGATCGTGGCCGCGATCAGCTCCGTGCTGGCGCAGCGCAAGCCGCCTGCAACGGGCAACGCGGTGCAAGCCGTAGCAGCGACCGTGAAGCGCGAATTCGTCTGCTTCACGCCTGCGGCCGACAGTGCTGTCCAGGCCCACGCCGAGCCTGCCACCAAGGGAGAAGCCGAGCGCAGCGCCGACAAAAAGGGCTGGTCGCGCATCGACGGCAGCTTCAAGGTGCCGTTCCCGGCTGACGACGTGTGGCGCTTCATGGCGGACCTGCCGGCGGTGGCAAGCTGCCTGCCAGGCGCGGCGCTCACCGAGCAGGACGGCGATCGCGTCAAGGGGCATGTGGCGATCAAGTTCGGGCCCATGGCGGCGCGCTTCAACGGCGCGGCGCGGCTCGAGCGCGACGACGCGAACCGGCGCGGCGTGCTCAAGGGCGCGGGGCAGGATTCGCTGAGCAACTCCAAGGCCGCTGGCGACATCACCTATGTGCTGCAGGCGATATCGGCGCGCGAGACCGAAGTGCTGATCGACCTGCAGTACTCCCTGCAAGGCCCGCTCGCGCAGTTCTCCCGCTCGGGGCTGGTGCGCGATTTCGTCCGGCGCATGATGGCGGACTTCGGCAAGAACGTCGCCCGCAAGATGGACCCGTCGTTGTCGGAGAGCGAGCGCAGCCAGGCCGCGCAGATGAACCCGGTGTCGATGATGCTGGGTGTGATGTGGGAGAGGGTGAAACGGGTGTTTGGAGGTGGGCGGGATTAGGCCCCGGGGCAGGGATGGAGGGTGGCAGCCACATCCCTTTGTGGCAACCCTGCCTTTGCGCCGCCTGAGCCCGGCATTGATGATGCGTGCTTCCGGAGTGGTCCGGTCCTCGGCCGGCAATCGGCTGCGGCGCTTCTTGTGGGCAAGGAGGAGAACATCGCCCGGGAGGGGCAGCGCTTGCATATGCAGCGGTGATAGCCAGAGAGATGCGGCATGCGGCAGCGATTCGATGATATAGGCATCGGATAGCCCTGTTTTCAAACGGTGTCTGCGGTGTGTGTCAGAAGTGACTTGTTCCCGAAAATCACAAGGTGTGGTTTCTGGGCGGAGCGAGTTCGCGCAGGCCCGAATAGGCAGTGGTCTGGTCCTGAATTCGGAGTACATGGATCATCAACAGGGCGAGCAGGCCGGCCTCGACACCGAACAGCAGCCATGGGCTGTCCAACCATGTGCTGGGAGCCGGTGGTACGCCCATCGCATCGGCCATCTCCCGTGTCAGGCACCACGTGAGAGGCCAGAGGATGGCAAAGCAGGTGGCTGCAACGACGGGTCCCCTGGACGGATACTTCCTGGCCACGACGGCAGCAGACACCATCAAGCCGAGTATCAGCAGCGAGCCGGCAGCGAACGGTCCGGAGATTGCCGGCAGCGACGGCATCAGCCATCCGAGTGCGAATGCGAGGGCCAGGCCACCGCTGACCACCAGCGATTGCCGGTGAGCCGCGCACCAGGCCGCAACACCGGTCTGTCTGTCGGGGCGTGTCGTCAGCAGGATCACGCGATTGTCGGGCGACACCCGAACAGTCACGCCCTTGGCGCGGAAATCGACCAACTGGCCTCGCGAATTGATGGCATATTGCACACGCCCCCCGTCCAGGAACCGCACGTCGTGCGAGTCAATGCCCGCGATGCTGATTTGCTCTCGCCCGAGGACTTCCCACGGCTCGGCTATCTCGACCCCGGCAAAGGTTTCCAGGTTCAGTTCGACGCGCGCGTCGGGATGGACCACGCAGGATACGCCTGGGCGTAGTTCCCGTGTAAGCGCACCGTCTGCGCGTTTGACCCATGGCGCGGCTTCCTGGCTGCGGCGCAGGCCTAGCCATCTTGCCGCTCTCGCGGTCCAGAAAGTCATAGTAGCTGCGCAGCGTCGGCGCATTGATTTGCTGGCGTTGGTGCCAGCCAGCGGTAAAGGGCCGCGAGCGCACCGATACTGAGCAGGTTTGACGATACGCAGACCATGGAGTACAGCACAGCGTCAAGCAGCGTGATATTGCGGAATGCTTCGG
Organism: Cupriavidus sp. UME77; assembly: GCF_014170355.1. NCBI lineage: Bacteria > Pseudomonadati > Pseudomonadota > Betaproteobacteria > Burkholderiales > Burkholderiaceae > Cupriavidus > Cupriavidus sp. UME77. The sequence continues at coordinate 163,935 of NZ_LZZU01000032.1, read as the reverse complement.
TCGGGTTGCTCACCGGGAAAAAGTGCAGAACAACGTACACGGGAAACGTGGTCACAGTGATTGTTGCCAGGACAGACCAAACGCGCCCGCGGCTCATGTCCCATATCTGCCTAAAGGACGCATTTCGTGCATCGATGGCCAATGCGGGCAGCATCAGGGTCAGGCGGGCGTACAAGAAGCAGCAGCTGATTGCCAGAACCAGCGCGATAGCGACATCTCCCCAGGTTGGGGATCTCAGGAGTCTCGTGCCCCATAGTGCCAGGAATAGCATGGCGAGGATGTTGCCAGTACTCACGGCTACGGCGAGCAGGAAGAACTTGGTTGTCTTGCTTGACCAGCTTTTCGTTGTCTTCCCTAGTAACAGAAGACGATAGCCTCCCAACTGCAAGGGAACTGTAACAATCGTTTGTAGGCCGGAGAACAGGACCAGCAAATCCATGGTCGACATTCCGCCGTCTCTGAGGCGGGCAATCCAGCAGGAAACGGCGCTAAGGACTGCAACTGTCAAGCCCACGAGGCGTGGAAGTCCAGTCAAGACCTGGAACGCCGAGACGTAGGAATGCTGGATGGTTTTCAGCCAGTTGATTTTTGGGTTCATATCGCCTTGTGCAGGAACGGATTTGGAATGGGCGGCGTGATTCGGACACCGCTGGGAGCAACGTGTCGCGGCTTCACAGCTGGCCTGCCATGGCGTCTGAGCTGCCGATCAGCACGCAGCCGCATTCGATGCGGTCGCCCTCACAGGCCACGGGACGGGTGCCACTCATCAGGCCAGAGGTTGCAGTGATGATCTTGTTGATCCCGTGCGGTCGCCCGTCCGGGTAGCGTTCGGGGCAGTCCACGAAGTCGCCAAGGCGCGCCATGGGCTGCCCGTCGAGCAGGTCGTCCTCGGCCCCGGTAATGACCGCGCCGTCATGGCTGGTCTTGTCGCCCTTCTTGATGAGTGTTCCTGGCATTCCGACTGCTCCTGCGTTACTGAGTCACCACCACTTCCACGCGCCGGTTTGCCGCGCGGGCCGCAGGGGTCTTGTTGTCCGTCAGCGGTTCGGTGTCGCCCTTGCCGATGGCTTCAAGGCGCCCTTTGGCGACGCCCTTGCGGGCCAGGTACTCACTGACCACGGCGGCGCGCTCCTCGGACAGGGCCTGGTTCGATGCATAGCGCGCGCTCTTGATCGGCTGGTTGTCGCTGTGGCCGGTCACCTGCACCATGCCCTGCACCTGCTTGATCTCGGATGCGACCTTGTCCAGCGTTGGCATCAGCGTTTTGCTGATCTCGGCTTTTCCGGCGCCGAACATAGCGTCGCCCCGGAATATCACGGTGCTGCGGCGGTCGTCGTCCTTGACCGCTACCACGCCGCGCGCGATCTCATCTTTCAGCAACTCGGCGAGGCGCAGCGCCTTTGGTGGCGGCGGTGGCTTCATATTGCCGATCGCGACAATCTGCTGCACGAGGTCGCGCTCCCGGAGCGTCAGCTGGTACTTGTAATAGCCGGCCATGCCCGAAACAACCAGCAGGCCAAGCACCCAGGTCACCCAGATGGGGATGCCGCCCAGGTGCTGGAAGCGTCCCGGCGGTGCGGGCTGCACGTTCGGCGACAACGCCTCGGGCACCGGGTCACGGTGCTTGTTGATTGCCTCCAGCAGGCGGCTCCGGATATGGCGCAGCTGTTGTTCGCCGTTCGCCACGCCGCGATACCGCCCCTCGAACCCCAGCGACAGGATATGGTAGTAGACCTCGATGGGGCCGATGTTCTCGGCCACCGAGTCCACCAGCCGGCCCAGGATGAGAAAGACCTTGACGCCACCCTCGCAGTCCTGGTGAAAGGTTGATGCCAAGGCGCTGCCCGGCCACGCGCCGAGCGAGGCGGCGCTGCCGCCGCCCCATTCGGTATGGGCCGCGGCCTCGTCCAGCGCCGTGCACAGCGCGTAATGCACGCCGGTGGTGTGCCCGCGGTCGATGTTCAGCCGGTCGCACACAGCCTGGAAAGTGCGCAATTCCCGCTCCAGCAGGGCGCGCAGCCGCTCCACCGTAGCGCGCTCCTCCAGGTTGGGCGGCATGTCGGCCAGCGCCCGTAGCAGCCGCCGGGCGGCTCCCAGCAGGGGATTGGGCGTGCCGTCAATCTCGGCTACGCGGGCCTCGATGGTCTTGCCCGCTGGCAGGGGCGTCGGGTCGGCCTCCTGCTTCTCCTGGCCTGTCACGGCCAGCTTCACGGAGGAGCCGGGCACCTGCTGCCCCCGCTGCCCCCGCTGCGGCGCGGGGTCGTCCTTGTCCAGCCACGCGGTCATGCCTCGTCCACCTGGCCGGGGGCGGCACCGTCATTGATGATGCGGACCGCATCGGCATTGATGGACGTCGGCCTTGCTGCCTGGGTGTCGCGGGTATTCTTCTGCACGGCGATTGCGCCAAACAGGGCCAGCGCAAACGACATGGCATAAAAGCCCTTCTCGCTCAAGGCAAGCGTGGCATTGAACAGCCCGACGCACAGCAAGAGCATTGCCAGCAGCACGGACAGCCAGCTCAGCCCATAGTAAATCCCCGTGACAGGAATGCCCTCCAGCCTGTCGCGGACGGACTTCTGCACGGAGACGGCGGCGAACAGGCCATACACCAAGACGGTGAAGTAATAGCCTTTTTCATTGAGTTGCATGTCGGCATTGAACAGGCCGATCAGGAAGGCAAGAAAGCCCGTCAAAAGCGCAGCCCAGGAGGCGGCCACAAAGGCGAAGGAAGGTTGTTGAGAGTTGGTGTAGTTCATATGTGTTTCCTAGGTTGAAGCGCGGGTTGACGCGCTGGTTAAAGTGCTGCTTAAAGTGCTGGTTGATGCGTTGGCCGATGCGCTGGTTGCCGTGGCAATGCGAACGGCCTTCTGCTATGCCGCGCGCCTTTGCGCGCCCCCAGTCATGCCAAGGTGCCGGATCTTCTCGTCATCCCCGACAAAGACCGTACGTGCCCATCCATATCCGCCGGGCGCGTACTCATGGAAGTGGGGCACACGGAACCAGGCGCGGCTGTCATGGATGTAGTTGTCGAACATCTCGACGGCGGCTCTCTCGCGCAAGGCAAATTCATCCACCGCCTTGGCGGCGGTGGTTGCTCTCAGGTAGGCGACCATTTCGCGGGCGGGCTCCACCAGCACGTCGTCAACGGCGTAGTACTTCCTGAGAGCCGCCGTGGATACCATTGCATCCGGCGCTACCAGCGCCACACTGGCCGAATCCGTCATCGGGCGGTCGGCACGCGGCACGCACAGGTGCATGCCGGATTTTTCCCACGTGCCAACGATCGCGCCGCCCGGCCCGATGCCACCCTTGTGAAAGTCATCGAACGAGAACCACCGTTCGACGGATTGCGTCTTGACATTGAGACTGGCTTGCTGATCCGGGTGTAGAAAGCCCAGCAGCAACTGGAATTCCTCAGCCGCTTCGAGCAAGTCCGTGCGGTCATTGGTCACCAGTTCGTCCGCGCCTTCGCCGGGCCGGCAATCTTCCGGCTTCTTGCCGGCCACCTCGGCAAGAATGGCCACCTCGCGCGCCAGAATGGCGGCTTCGTTGGCCGCGATCCTGGCCTTGATGTCCCCCAGCTCCTTCATGTCGGCCATGATCTGCGGGATCGCCCGCCGGGAACTGGCACGCGCCTTCAACAGCTTCATCTTGCTGTCCAGTTCGGCGTTCTCCTTCTTTAACCGTTCAATTTCGGGGTCGGTCTTCCGCCTCCTGTCGGCTTCCGTCCTTAGCGCGTGAGGGGTCTTCCTGTCTTCGCGCTTGTCCGCGCAGAACCGATAGAAAGGCTGATTGGTGAGGTAATGGCCCGTGTGGTAGCGTGCCCGCAGCGCGCGCCATTGCAGGTTCTGCCGCAGCCCGAATTCCAGTGCCTGCTCCAGGCTATCCACGGCGGGCAGCTTGGCGCGCCAGTCGTTGAAGGCTTTGGCGACGGCGGGATCGATGGAGAAGTCTTGCATGACAATCTCACGCATCCGATCTTCCACGCCGTCCGCATCGAGGGCCAGGGGAACCCCCGCCTTCAGTGCTTCGATGTACATGTCATGCAGGGGAATCTTGCCCAGCCTGTGTCCCTCGCCCTTGGTGGACTTGCCCTGGTCGCCAGGCGCATAGCTGCCGCCCACGTCCGAATGAACACCGGGATAGGCCACTTCCAGCAGCCTGACGAAATTCGCCGGATAGCGCTTGCCTTGCCGGATCGAGTCCAGCGGAAAACTCATGCGCTGCTCGTGAATCGAGAAGAAATGCACGCAGCGCCGCACTTGCGGCGGGATGTTCAGCGCGCCACCACCGGACCAGCTGAAGTGCCCGTCAAATTTATCGGAATCCACTGCGGCACGGGTGGAGTCCGGCGGCCCAACCGATGCCACCGTATCGAACAGCCCCATGAAATTCACCTCATAGGGAATCTTGTCGATCAGTTTCCCGTTCTTGGCCCAGCGCTTGATCAGCCTGCTGACAAAGACCCTGGCGCCCGCCGCGCCGCGCGAGAAGCCGAAGACGTTGATGTAGGCCTTCTTGATCAGGCGGTTGCGCTGGCAACTGCGGACCACGGCCTCATGAATGCTGCCGAGGTGCTTCTCTCTTTCCGCGAGCTTGAAGGAATAGAAAGCTCTGTCGAGCGTTGCACAAATTTTGCCAGCATCATCGTCCTTAATCAGGTCGTCACCATGCATTGCCGTAATCGCCTTATAAACCGCATTTAGCACACGCGTATAGCCCCACACGCAGCGCTTGGCGAATCCCGCTGCTAGTGCCTTGCCTGCGCTGCTGTATGTCTCCTCTCCGATCTCGGGGAATGGTGTGCCCACCCCAACGATGTAGTAGCTGAATAGACCTTGTTCTGGCCTATTCTTGCTGGCTCTGAACAGCCGGACTACATTGGTGTGCGTCCCATGGACGGAATCACGCCATTTGTTATTGGGGTCATCGTTGTTGTTGGTGCCGTCGAAGAACAGGCTGATGTGGATGGTCTGCTCGCAGTCGCCCAGCGGATCGACTACACGCATTTTTCCCTTGTTGTAGGCTCTCTCTCCTTCCGGGAGACGACCCTTGTTCGTTTCCGGCATCGCGGCAGGCCAGCGCAGTACGCTCATTTGAAACGCTCCTGTAGTTCTTTCGTCAGTGCTTCGTCGAGTACCCCTTGGGCAATAAACGGGTCGTCATCGGGAGGTCTGATATTGACATCGTTGTTCCCATTGGCATTGCCGTCTCCCACCATGACTTTCACGCGATCTCCTGGTAGGAAAATGGCAAAAAACCCGGACGTCTTCGGCGCATACTGAGGCACAGTCACGGTCGCTTTCATTACCACCGCTCCAGTTCTGTTTTCATGGCTGTAGGGAAAGCGATCGCGAACCCACTCGATTTCGAGTTTGGTATCGGGCTGCCAGTGTTTCGGAATCCCGATGCAGCACATTTCCCCAGCAGTGGCTGGCCCATCCTTGTATGCCGGGCCCATGTTGGCCCCGCCGCCGTTCATGCCACGTGGCCCGGTAACGCTGAAGCCCTCGATGGCATCCGATGAGTAGTTCAGGCCGCTAACGCCTCCGCCATATCTCTCTTCCTTTTTGGTCGCGCTGGCGTGATTGGGCGGCTTGCCAATGGGCCGTTCCTCGGAGCAGGCAGACAGCGACAAGCATGCAGCCAACGGCAGCATCATCGCAAGCTGGCGCTTCATGCGCTCATGCGCCCATGTGTTAACTCGATTCACTTTGTCTCTCCAGTCTCTGAGGTGGCAGCGCACGACGTAATTCCGGGTCTGTAACTTCTCCGTTGTTGTAGGCTTTCTCTCCTTACGCTCATTTGAAGCTCTCCTGTAGTTCCTTCGTCAAGGCTTCATCGAGTACCCCTTGGGCAACAAAGGGGTCGTTGTCGGCGGGCCGTTTCCATACCGAGTTATTGCCGTTTGCGTTGCCGTCCATGACTACCACCTTGACGCGATCGCCCGGCAGGAAGATGGCCCAGAATCCATAGGTCTTCAGCCCGTACTGCGGCACAGTCACGGTGGCTTTCATCACGACCGCTCCAGTTCTGTTTTCATGGCTGTAGGGAAAGCGATCGCGCACCCACTCGATTTCGAGTTTGGTATCGGGCTGCCAGTGCTTCGGAATCCCGATGCAGCACATTTCCCCAGCAGTGGCAGGCCCATCCTTGTATGCCGGGCTCATGTTGGCACCCCCGCCGTTCATGCCACGTGGCCCGGTGACGCTGAAGCCCTCGATGGCATCCGATGAGTAGTTCAAGCCGCTAACGCCCCCGCCATATCTCTCTTCCTTTTTGGTCGCGCTGTGCTCGCCTGCACGCCATTCCTCGGAGCAAGCGAACAGTGAAACGCACGCACCCAACAGCACCATCAATGCAAGCCGACGCTTCACATGCCCATGCGCCCATGTATCAACTCGACTCACTTCGTCTCCCCAGTCTCTGACGTGGCGACCAGCTTCCTACGCAGGCTGCTCCACACGTAATCGGGGATGCGATCCATGCAGTCGCCGAACCCTTCGCCACTTTCGGCACGGGACTTCAGCGCACTGCATACTTCCGGATACAGATCGAATTCCAGTCCGTATTGATACGAGTGTTCGCAATAGCGCAAGCGGTCCGCGGGTTCGGTGAGGTGCCACCGCGTGACGCGCCGATAGCGCGCCAGAAAGTCCCGGAAGCGGGGCAGATAGGGCCCATCCGCTGGCACCGTGCCGTTTTCCACGAGCGTGCCCAGCAACTGATCCGGCTCGCAGTGCGCCATGAAGGCATCGACTTGCTGCTGGTCGAAGCGGATGGCAACCGGGGCGGTCTGCACCGTATGCCCGTTCATGGGGCCGTCCAGGCGCTGCCACTCCGGCTCGTGCCCGCGATATTTCCATTGCAGGATGGGGGCCATCAGCTTTTGCGTCGTGTCCTCGCCCCATAGCGTCATGCTGGTCTTGAGGTTGCGGGGATCGAAGTAGCGCAGCATGACGCCCATGCCGTCGCCAATATCGGCGATCAGGAATTGCTGCAGATGCGTGGCCAGTGCGTCAATCCCGGCGCGGCTCCAGATCAGCGAGATGCAGGGCGCGAGCAGGTCGAGTTCGTCCAGCTTCGCGAGCCAAGGCTCCTCGGCGTCGGCGACATGCGCGAGAAACAGGGACGCATCGCCGGCTTTCTCTTCGGGCAGGCCGGCATAGACGTTGCGATGCGCCGACGCCTGGCGGATCAGGTCGCCAACCTGAGCGTGGTGTTGCGCACCGTCGGCAAGAACATAGACAAAAATGGGGTCGGCTTGGCTCATGGCAGTCTGGTGGTTAGCGCAGCATCAGGGCGGTGTTGCGCGCGGCGGCTCGGATCAGGCATTCGATGCACACCTGTTTCGTGTTCAGCTCCATCGGCAGGCTGTTTGGCCCGGTCAGGAGCTTGCTGGCGGCGTGAACGGTGAAACTGCCGTTGGTGCCGTGCTCGATGTTGCCGTCCAGGCGCAGGTAGCTCCCACCCCCGGCCAGCAGCAGCTTTTCCTTGGCCTGGATGCGGATCTCGTCGGCCGTGAGCGTGATCTTGAGTTTTGCCAGCAGGTTGATGTTGTTCTTCAGGGCTTGCAGGTCGATGTCTCCCATGTTGGCGACCAGTTTCATGCCGGCCTCATAGGCGAACAGGCGCAGCGCCTTGCGCACGCTGGCAAAGAAGCCGCCGCCGGTGGTCACCGACAGGTGTTCCCCGGTGGTGAGCGCGGTGTCGCCGCCGCTGGCGATATGCGTGGAACCGGCAGCGGTGGAGACGATGCCGGCGGGGCTGGCCGATACCAGGTGGGGCGCGGTAAATTCCTTGAGCTCGCCTCCGCCCTTGATTTGCGCCGTTTGCGCTTCCAGCCGCTTGGCAACTTCCGGCTGCTCGCCGTCCTGGGCATGGGCTTCGGTCGCTTTCTCCCCCAGGGTGGCGGCAATGTCCTGCGCGCTTTCGAGCAACTGAACAACATCGCGTACGTTCATCGCGTTGCCTTCGGCATGCAGGCGAGAGAAGGTGGTGATGAGCATGCCGAGCGCGGCTCGCAGCGCGCCATGCGCATCGGTGCGCAGCTCGAACCCTTCGCCGCGCTTGTCCTTGCGGCCCTCGAAATCCTTCACCCGGACGTTGTGGCCGAGCGCGAGCAAGCTGCTCTGGTGGTCCGACGCCATCTGTACCTGCTGCTGGCCTTGGGTATCGTCGTAAAGCGTGTGGTTGCGGCCATCGCCGAACAGTTCCTTGCTCTGGTAGCCGGACAAGGCGAACTGGTTCGGCAAGTCCCATGGCGGCAGGTTCAGCTGGTTGTTGACGCGTCCGACGATGATCGGCCGGTCCGGGTCGCCGCCCAGGTAGTCAACAATCACTTCCTGGCCGATGCGCGGGAGGTGCGTGCTGCCGAAGCGGTTGCCCGAGGCGAAATCCGCGACGCGGACCCAGCAGGAACTGTTTTCGTCATTGTTCCCGTAGCGGTCCCACGGAAACTCGATTCTGATGCGGCCAAAGTTGTCGCACCAGATTTCCGTATTGGCCGGGCCGACAACCCTGGCGACGTGATAGCCGCCGATCCTGGGTTTCTCCACGATCTCAGGCCGGAAGATCTCGCTGGTCGGCTGCGCTTCGAATTCCACTTCGCAGCGCCATTGCTGGCCGCTGCCGGCGAACTCACCTACGTCCTCGATCAGGAGGTACGTGGCAAAGATCAGGTACTCTCGGTTCGCCTTCGTACGCAGGAAGCGCTCGAGCGTGAAGGTGTGCCCTGGCGCCATCGCGCGCACATTGCCCTTGCCGCGCACGCGGAAGGCTTGCTGCCGGATCGCTTCCATGCGGATGCGCGCCAGCATGTCGCCCTCCTGGCGGGCATCGCTGCCGGTCGCGGGCTCGGAAAAATCTCCCGGCCAGGAATAGAGCTGCTGAGTCGCGTGGCTGGTGTCGCGCGGGTCAGCGGCCGAAACGTTCAGGTTCGCGCCTGGGTGGTTGAAGTCATAGTCCCCGTGCGCCCATTCTCCTGGGATGAGCCGGTCGCGGACCTCGAATTCATAGAGGTGCTCTTCGTCCACGCGGTCCGAGGAGGGATACCAGCTGATCGTTTCGTAGGCGGGGCTGGGGATATTCAGGAAGGCGCCGTTGCCGTCGGTCAGCACCATGCGATGGTGGCCCTCGGAGAATTCCCAATGGAAATTGATCCCCCATTCCGCGAGCAGGCGGCGTACGAACTGGTAGTCCGTTTCGCCGGCCTGTAGCTGATATTCGCGCTTTGGGTACGCGATGAGTGAAAGCCGGCGCTCGACTGGGAATGTGTATTTGCTCAACACCGCTTCCACGATTTCCAGCACCGTCATGTTCTGGTATCGCTTGAAGGTGCTGGTGAGCGTGGCGAGCCACAGCCACGGGCGCAGCGTCAGGCGGTAGCGGATGCGCTCGTTTTCATGGAAGGGACCGCGCACGCCGGTGACGATGCCGGTAATTTCACGCACGCCCTTGCCGAAGCCGCCCGCCATGCCGGTGCCGGAGCCGTCCAACTCGATGCTGACGGTCAACTCCTGGCCCTGCATGGCTTCGAGGTCGAAATCGCCCGCCGGGCCGTACAGCGCATTGCGGTCGTCGGGCGTCTTCAGGTCCAGTTCGTATTCGAACAGGGAATTGATGCCCTCGGTGCCGGACAGCCTGGAAAACACCAGCAGCGGCTGTCCCAGCAGTTCCGGCAGGCCGGCACCGGAAACGGTGACGGTACGAGAGGAAAATGACAATCGACTACCCATGCAATCACGCTCCGCGAAAATAGGATTGGTTGCTACCGTAGACAACCAATGAATGGGTGTCTTGCGGGGCTATTGCTGCGCCACCTGCCAAAGGCGCAGCGACCGAAGGGGGATAGTAAATTGGGTAACGTCGCTAGGGGAATCAGACGGGTCTTAAGAATTTGCGGAAAATTCCGAATTAGAGTTATTGAATTCAGATTGAGGGCGGATTGAAATCACGCTGAGATAGCCCGTCGGATAAGACGGGCGTGTCGAATGCGGGTTTGCGGATTTTTTTCGTTTCATTACATTTCTCTCACAATGCGTGGGCAGAATACAACGCCGCCGACAGCTCGCGCAGCCAAAGCACCGGCCCGATGGGAGGTGGAGGTTGACGGCGGCGCCCCGGCGAGCGGGGCAACCGGAGGGGAAGGAGGGAACGCGCGCGGGCGCGCGGCGACGAGGCAGCCGCAAGTGTCGAACTGAAGGAGGGGGCGTTCTAGTTCATCACCACGTATGCTGGGGGTGATGTGGGAGAGGGTGAAGCGGCCGTTTGGCGTGGCCCGCTGACGCGGGGGTTGCGTTGTGGGCGGGGTTTTATTGCTTCTAGCTGCTGTCGCGGCTGTACGGTGTAGGCCTTTTTGGAACGTGTGAGATGTCACTTTTCTTTACTCGTAAAGAAAAGTAACAAAAAGAAAGCGATCCTTGCAGGAGGCTGGCTTATTGGGGTTACATAGCCCGATGGTTTCGTCGTCAGGCCCCGGGTGCTAATTGACTCGTGCCGTTACCGATTTGAATGGCCACGATCCTTTAAATGACGCTGGTTTCGTGGTGAGGCACCCGGTAGCAGCATCCCTGCCAATTCACCCATCTGCCGGCAGCGGCGCAAAGCGCCGCGATATATCACGCCGTGATGGTTTCTTGGCGGGGTGAGCGCGGTGGTGAATCCCTCAAAACTATTCCGGCGGTGCCACCGCGCCCACGACGAAAACGGGACGCCTGCAACTTCGTGGCCGCCCGCGCCGAGAGCGACAGACGGCTTGAAGCAAGTGGTGACCGCTACCGGGGGGACCACCACGAATCCCTGGGCATTGGCAGGATCGTGGTGATCTAAACTGGTAACGGCACGAGTCCATTAGCACCCGGGGCCGTACGACGAAACCATTGGGATTCCCAATGACGCCACGGCAGCCTCCTGCAAGGATCGCTTTCTTTTGGTTACTTTTCTTTACGAGTAAAGAAAAGTGACATCTCACACGTTCTAAAACGGCCAGCACCGCACAGCCGCGACAGCAGCTAGAAGCGCTAAAACACTGCCCCACTCACGCTACTCTGTATCAGCAGCTAGAAGCATCAAAACCCCACCCACAAGAGACCCCCGCGTCAGCGGGCTAGAGGCAATACACATCGCACACTCCCCCCACTGAAGCATCAAAACTCCGAACCCCCAGCTCTCCCCTACATCCTCGACGACGCCAGCCGCGCGGCCAGCCCCAGGAACACCACTCCCGCAAACCAGTTCAGCACACGCTGCGCGCGTGCCGAGCGCAGCAGCAGGGCGCCGAACATGGCCGAGCAGTAGGCGATGACGGAAAAGACCAGCAGGGTGGCGATGATGAAGACCACGCCGAGCACCATGATCTGCAGCGCGATATGGCCACGGTCCGGCGCGACGAACTGCGGCAGGAACGCGAGGAAAAAGATCACCACCTTGGGGTTGGTCAGGTTCATCACCACGCCCCGCCGGTACATATGGCCCACGCCAGCCTTGTCGCCGTTGCCCTGGCTCATCGCGCCCACCGGGGCGCGGAACGCCTGCCAGGCAAGATAGGCCAGGTATAGCGCGCCGGCGATCTTGAGCAGCATGAATGCGAGCTTGGACGCGGCGAACAGCGCGGCAAGGCCAAAGGCGACCGCGGCCGTATGCACCAGCAGCCCGGTGCACAGGCCAAGCACCACGACCATGCCCGCGCGGGGCCCTCGCATGGCGGATTGCAGCAGCACAAAGACATTGTCCGGACCCGGCGTCAGTCCAAGCACCACGGCGATGCCGAAGAATGGCAATAGTGTCTCGAGCGGGGGCATGCGCTTCACTCCTTTGCTGCCGCGGATATCGCGTTGTCGGGTGAGGCCCGGTACCGGGCAAGATGGGGCAAGATCGGGTAAGAGGCATCGCCGGAGCATCCGGCGCGCCATCCGAATATTGCCAGCCAGACAGCGTTTTGTGCCAGCCAGACGCTTTGGCCGGCTCCGGCAGGCTTTGGCAGTCCCAGTCAAGCAGTCAAGGGTGCCAGGTCGCCGGACTACCCGAGGCTGCCTCCGGCGCCGGCCGATGGCTTCCCGCAGGCTTGCTTGCTGGCGGACAACCCGCCGGTGGAACTGGCGGTGACGAAGCCGCTGACACGGTCGCTGATCCGCGGTCCTGCCCCGGCAATGCAAAAAGCCCGTGCGGCGTGAACCGTACGGGCTTTTCAGAATCTGGTTGCGGGGGCAGGACTTGAACCTGCGACCTTCGGGTTATGAGCCCGACGAGCTGCCAACTGCTCCACCCCGCGGGCCGAAATATACGCGGGTTGGCGCGTCATGGATAGTCCTGATTGGGATTATTTCCAGAAACGGTCTCGGCGCATTGCCAGAATCAATGCAGTTGCTGCAAGAATGGGCCCGGTATTCGCGCTTTGTCGGGCATCCGCCCGGTGGCCGATCACGTCGTCAAGCCACGTATTCGCCGCACACGCGGCATCAGCGGACACGATTGCCCGTGAGATCGGCGGTGCACATGCACCAGGTCCTCGCGCCGGCCTGGCAGCAACCACCTCCGCTTTTACCCTCCGGCGGCATCCTTCGGCGCTGGAGCCAGGCGGAACTGCGCGGACAAGTCGGCCTCGGCACCAAGCTGGGCGTCGGTCTGCACGACGCCTTTTGCGGCGAGCTTCGTGAGCGTGCGCGCTGCCTGGATCGGGCTGACGCCCGTGGCCTTTGCGACCTGATATGCATCCATCGGGGTGCCCGTCTTTTGCAGGGCGTCGATTACTGCCTGGCGAGTGTCGTGATTGTTGTTCATTTCCGGGCGTAGGTTGAGTCTGCTCAGACTAGACGAGGTGGACCGCCGGCGCAACCCCGCATTCTTGCTGATCCGTCCGCCCGAAAAGGTTGCGCGACGGGCTTCGCACGTCAAAATAGAGGGTCTGACTGCACGCATCGCAAGAATCGCAAGAACAATGAAGCACACCCTACTGCTTATCGACGGCCTGAACATCCTGCGCCGGGTCTACGAAGCCAACCCGGCCGAGGACATTCCGGCCAAGGTCGAAGGCGCCGTACTCTCGGCGCTAGCCTCGTTTCGCCGCGCCCTGACCGAGTGCAAGCCGACGCACGCGCTGGCGGCGTTCGACACCGGCGGCAAGACCTGGCGTCACGCGCTGTATCCCCAGTACCGCCAGCACCGCAAGCCCATGGATCCGGAGCTGGCGGAGGTCCTGCCTGACTTCCGCCTGACGCTGACGGAAGTGCTCGGGCTGCAGACAGCCATGATCGAAGGCTACGAGGCCGACGACATCATCGCCACGGCCTTCTATCGCTGGACCGCGAGCAAGGAGGGGCAGGTGATTCCGGTGAGCACGGACAAGGACGTGCTGCAGCTCATCGCCGACGGCGCCATCGTGCGCAACCACTTTGCCACCGCGAAGAACGGGGAGCCGTCCTGGTTCGATGAACGCTATGTCATGGACAAGTTCGGCGTGGGCAGCCACCAGCTTGCCGACTATCTCGCCTTGCTGGGGGATAGCACGGACGATATCCCCGGTGTCGAGAAGGTCGGGGCGAAGACCGCGGCCAAGCTCTTGCAGCGCTACGGCGACCTGGAGGGCGTGCTTGCCAACGCCGCGGAGGAAAAAGGCGTGGTCGGCAAGAACCTGGCGGAACAGGCGCATCTGGCCCGGCTCTCCCGCCAGTTGCTCTCGTTGAAGACCGATGCCCAGCTTGGCCTGACGTGGAACATGCTGCGGGTGGGAGACACGGCTGAGTAGGGGCACCGAGTAGGGGCGCTGAATAAGGGCGCTGAGTAAGGGCGCTGAGTAAGGGCGCGGCATGGCGGCCCGGGCCGCGTTCAAAAAACATTCAATATCCAGCCGGCGTTCTTCCGGTGCAGACTATGGCTTCCCGGAGGAGGCGAGATGCTACAGCTCAACACATATGAAACCCTGGTGGCGGCCTCGCTGGTCCTGCTGGCCGGCCGCAAGCTGATCGCCATCACGCCGTTCCTGAAAACCTACAGCATCCCCGAGCCAGTGGTCGGCGGCCTGGTGGTGGCGTTTGGCCTCTTTGCCGCGCGCGCGTTCGCGGGGGCGCAGGTGGGGTTCGATCTCACCATGCAGACGCCCTTGATGCTGGCGTTTTTCGCCACGCTGGGGCTCAGTGCCGATCTGGCCAGCCTGCGCCGCGGCGGCAGGAGCATTGCTGTCTTCCTGCTCGTAGTGATCGGGTTGCTCGTGATGCAGAACGCGATCGGCGTCGGCATGGCGACCGTTCTCGGGCTGAAACCGGTGGTCGGGCTGCTGGCGGGGTCGATCACGCTGTCTGGCGGCCATGGCACCGGCGTGGCCTGGGGCCACACGTTCGCCACCCAGTACGGCGTGGCCTCCGCCACGGAACTGGCCATTGCCTGCGCCACGTTCGGGCTCGTGCTCGGCGGTTTGCTGGGCGGCCCTGTCGCACGCGTGCTGCTGCGGCAAATCAAGACGCCGGGCAATGCCGCGCACGACCCCGACCTGCTCAATTTCGAGGAGCCGGCGGCAGTGCGGCTGATCACCGCGTCCGCGCTGATTGAAACGCTGGCCCTGATCCTGGTCTGCCTGACCGCCGGGCAGGCGCTGGCCGCTGCCTTTGCCGATAGCTGGCTCGCCTTGCCAAGCTTCGTCTGGGTCTTGTTCATCGGGGTCATCCTGCGCAACGGCCTGTCGGTGCTCGGCTGGTACAGCGTGTTCGACCGCTCGGTTTCCGTGCTGGGCAACGTCAGCCTGTCGATGTTCCTGGCGATGGCGCTGATGAGCCTGCGGCTGTGGGAGCTGTCCGCGCTGGCCTTGCCCTTGCTGGCGATCCTGCTGGTCCAGGCAGCGGCCATGGCGGCCTACGCCATGTTCGTGACCTTCCGCGTGATGGGACGCAACTACGATGCCGTGGTGCTCGCCGCCGGGCATTGCGGCTTTGGCCTGGGCGCTACGCCGACGGCCATCGCCAACATGCAGGCGATCACCGATCGCTTCGGGCCGTCGCACCTGGCGTTCCTGGTGGTGCCCATGGTCGGCGCGTTTTTCATCGACCTGGCCAATGCCATCGTGATCAAGGCCTACATGCTGCTGCTCGCCGCGCTTTAGCCAATGGCCTGGGTGCCCTGGGTGGCCTGGCTGCCCTGGATAGCGGGCAAGCCAGGCAGCCATATCGCTCATCGCGTTGCCGACTCGTGACCATAGACGGCGTCGCGCAAATCCGTCACGAAGCGGCCGGACATGCCTTCATACAGGGTGTTGGTGAACGCGGCCACGCTCAGGCCCCGGGCGCGGTCGACGAACCACGAGTGTCCGTAGGCGCCGCCCCAGCGCCAGGTCCCGGCCGACTCCGGCGAGCCGGCCGCAGCCGGATCGTGCAGCACCGAGAAGCCCAGGCCGAAGCCGGTGCCTGGCGCATCCGGCGGGCCCCATGCACCGGTCTGGTTGCGGCCCATTTCATCCACCCAGGCAGCGGGCATCAATGGCTCGCCGCCCTGGCGCAGGGCTTCCAGCAAGCGAAGGAAATCGCCGGCGCTGCCAATCATGCCGGCGCCGCCGGAGGGGAAGGCGCTGGTGTCCAGTGCGCGCGCCGGCGCGTAGTGGATGCCGGCCGTGCCGTCCACGACGGGGACCACATCGTGCGCGCGCATGCGGCGCGGCACCGGCGTGTCGTTGACGTAGGCGGTGGCCAGCCGCCCGGCATCGACTGCGGCAAAGCCGGTGTCGCCCATGCCCAGCGGACCCGTGACCAGCGCGTGCACCGCGTCGGCCAGCGGCGCGTCGCAAACGCGTTCGATCACGGCGCCAAGCACGTCCGTGGCCAGCGAATAGCCCCAGGCGGTGCCCGGCTTGTAGAGCAAGGGCACGCTGGCGATGCGGCGCAGGTTCTCCGCAAGGGTGATGCCCGGCTGGTCCATGCCGTCCGAGACGCCGGCGCGGGCATAGGGCCCGTGCTCGTCGGCTTCGAAGAAGCGGTAGCCCAGCCCGGCGGTATGGGTCATCAACTGCCGCACGGTGATGATGGCGGGGCTGCCGTCGGCCAGGCGGGGCGTGAAATCCGGCAGCCAGCGCGTCATGGCCTCGTCGAGCCCCAGGCGGCCCTGCGCCACCAGCACCATCGCTGCGCTCGACACGATGGGCTTGGATACCGACGCCAGGCGGAACAGCGTATCGGTGCGCATGGGCCGGCCGGCCTCGCGGTCGGCCAGGCCCGCGGCGCGGCGGTGGACGACTTCACCGTGGCGGGCAACCAGCACGACGGCACCGACCAGGCGGTGGTCGGCAAGGGCTTGTTCAATCGCCGCATCGACGCGGGCGGACAGGGAGGACTGGGTGGACAGGGGTGACAACATGCGTGTTTTCCTTCGTCGCAAGACAGGGATGGGACAAGCGAACGATAAGAAACATTCGACTCGGGAAAAAGTAGGATAGAGTTCCTGGTTATCCGGACAGATATGTCCGTAATCGAAGAGCAAGGCGCTTGGAATGGCGGGAAAGCCAATGGACAGCCTGAGTGGCTTTACGGTGTTTGTGCAGGTCGCCGAGACCCGCAGCTTCGTGGCCGCCGGCCGCCTGATGGGCGTGTCGGCGTCGGCCGTGGGCAAGAGCGTGGCAAGGCTGGAAGAAAAGCTCGGCACGCGGCTGTTTCACCGCAGCACGCGCAGCATCACGCTGACCGCGGAAGGCGCGCTGTTCCTGGAGCGCAGCCGCCGCATCCTGGCTGAGATCGAGGCGGCGGAGCAGGAGTTGTCGCGCGCCGCGCAAGCGCCGCGCGGGCGCTTGCGCGTCAGCCTGCCGCTGGTGAGTTCGCTGGTGCTGCCGGTGCTGGGCGACTTCATGCGGCAGTACCCGGAGATCGAGCTGGACCTGGATTTCACCGACCGCATGGTGGACGTGATCGAAGAGGGGTTCGATGCCGTGGTGCGCACCGGCGAGCCAAACGACTCCCGCCTATCGGCGCGGCGCCTTGGCGCGTTCCGGATCCTGCTGGTGGCGTCGCCGGCGTATCTCGCGCAGCGTGGGGTGCCCCGGCAGCCTGCGGAGCTGGCCGGGCATGCCTGCCTGCAATACCGCTTCCCTAACAGCGGCAAGCTGGAAGCCTGGCCGCTGCGCCGCGCAGCCGCCGATCCGGAATTGACCCTGCCCACCTCGATGATCTGCAACAACATCGAGACCCGCGTGAGCTTTGCGCTGCAGGGCCTCGGCATCGCCTGCCTGCCGGACTTTGCCATCCGCGAGGCGCTGGCCGACGGCCGGTTGCGCACCGTGCTGGACGACTACGTGGACCGTAGCGGCACCTTCCGCGTGCTGTGGCCAGCCAGCCGGCACCCGTCGCCCAAATTGCGCGTGTTCATCGACTTCCTGGGCGAACGGGTGTTTCCGGGCGGCGCGGATCATGCCGTTTGAGCCTCTCCGGATCGGCGCCAGATCGGTGCCGGATTGGCGCCAGTAAGCGCTCAGGCCGCAGCCTGCCGCGCGTGCCGCAGCAATGAGAGGATCAGCGGCGTGCGGGGTGACGCGCGTTGCCACAAGATGCCGAACCGGCGCGGCTCGGTCGCCTCGGGCAGCGTCAGCTTGGCGATGCGCAGGCCTGCCGTCAGCGGCGATGCGATGTCGGGCACGAGAGACACACCCAGGCCCCGGTCGACCATCATGGCGATCGCCACCAGCGAGCTGAGCTCGAACCGCTCGTGCGCGGCGATGCCGGCCTGCCGCAGGTACCGGTCGGCCTGCTTGCCGCCGCCCACGCTGCGGTCGTAGCGGATCAGCGGCTCGGTGCGCAGCAGGTCGTGCGGATCACGCCGGGCCAGCCGGGCGGGCGCCAGCACGACCAGGGGTTCCTCGCGCAGCAGTTCCCACACGATGGTCTTGGGCAGCGCGAAGGGCGGGTGCAGGCAGACGGCCGCATCCAGCTCCGCGTTTTTCACGGCGTCGTACAGCGCCGCCGATTTGTCCGACTGGATAAACACGGAGACACCCGGATGTTCCGCGGCGAACCCGGCGAGCGTTTCCGGCAGCAGGCTGTGCAGCGCGGTGTTGATCGTGCCCAGGCGCAGTTCGCGCGGTGCCTGCGCCTCATTCACCCAATCGCGCAATTGGTTGAAGTCCCGCAGCAGGGTGCGGGCGCGTTCGGCCAGCCGTGCGCCTGACTCGGTCGGCGCCACGGTGCGGCCGGCCCGGCCCAGCAGGGCGGTGCCCAGCTCCCGCTCCAGGACGTGGATCTGCTGCGCGATGGCGGCGGGCGTCACGTTGAGCCGCCGGGCGGCCTGCGCGAGGGAGCCGGTATCCACGACGACCAGGAACGCGTTGAGGTAGGCTGTCTCCATACATTTTCTATCGATTAAAGAAAGAGATACATAGTTTATCTTTGTTCTGGCGTGACCCACACTGGCGCACTCCAAAGCCATCGGTTCACGTTGCCATGAGAAGCAAACTGTTCGTCCCCGGCTCCCGTCCGGAATTGTTCGACAAGGCCTTGGCCAGTGCCGCGGACGGGCTCTCGTTCGACCTCGAGGACGCGGTGGCGCAGGAGCGCAAGCCGCAAGCGCGCGAGGCACTGCGCGCGCTGCTGCGCTCGGGCCAGGCCCGCGCCAGCGGCAAGACGCTGATCGTCCGGGTCAACGCGCTGGACACCCCTCACTTTGCGGCCGACGTGGCCGCAGTGGTGCAGCCCGGCCTGGACCTGATCAACCTGCCCAAGCCCGAGAGCGCCGACGACGTGCGCCGCGCTGCCGCCGCCATCGAGCAGGCGGAACGGGTCAACGGGTTTGCGCATGGCGTGGACAGCCCGGTCCGCCTGCTGCTCAACATTGAAACGCCCAAGGCGCTGCGCCTGGCCGGCGAACTGGCCGCGGCCCACCCGCGCGTAGCTGGCTTGCAGCTTGGCCTGGGCGACCTGTTCGAGCCGCTGGGCATCGCCAGGCGCGAAAGTGCGGCGATCCAGCAAGCCATGTACGCGGTGCGCATGGCAGCCGGCGAGGCCGGCGTGTTCGCCTACGACACGGTGTTTGCCAACATCAAGGATGAAGCCGGCTTCCGCGCCGAGGCCGAGCTGTCGCGCCGCATGGGCTTTCTTGGCAAGAGCTGCATCCATCCCAGCCAGGTCCCGCTGGCAAACCAGGCCTTCCGTCCGAGCGATGAGGAGATCGGCCATGCGGCGCGGGTACTGGAGGCCGCGCGCGATGCCGAGGCCAGGGGCGTGGGCGCCTACGTGGTGGACGGAAAGATGATCGACCCGCCGTTCGTGAAGCGGGCGCAAGCCATCGTGGCTACCGCCAGGCGCCTTGGACTGCTGCCTGCCTGACGCCACCGGAGTCCGCTGGCGGGATCAGGCTGCGTCGCATGGGGCAAACAAAAAAAACAGAAGGAGACATCTTGAAAACACCATCCGTATCCGTATCCGTATCCGTATCCGTAACCGCATTCATAGCCTTGTCCCGTAGCGTGGCCCTGGCCGCCACGGCTATTGCCGGCCTGGTATCCGGCGCGGCGTTCGCGCAGGGCGGCTATCCAGGCAAGCCCATCACCATCGTCGTGCCCTATCCGCCGGGCGGCTCCAACGACATCTTCGCGCGCATCGTCGCCAGGGAGATCGGCGAGGAGCTCAAGCAAGCCGTGGTCATCGACAACCGGCCCGGCGCCAGCGGCAATACCGGCACGGGCATCGTGGCCAAAGCCGCCCCGGACGGGTACACGCTGGTCGCGGTGTCGTCCAGCATGACGACCAATGCCGCGGTGCAGGCCAAGCTGCCGTTCGATGCGGTCAAGAGCTTCGTGCCGGTGGCGATGTTTGCGCAAGGGCCGTTCATCGTCGCGGTCAACAATGCGTTTCCCGCCAGGACGCCGCAGGAACTGATCGCGGCGATCCGCGCCAGGCCGGGCAAGTACAACTACGCCTCAAGCGGGCCGGGCAGTGTCAACCAGTTTGGCACCGAGCTGCTCAAGGCCAGGGCCGGGAACCTGTTCATCACGCATATCCCGTATCGCGGCATGGGGCCCGCCGTGACCGACCTGATCGGCGACCAGACACAACTGCTGATCTCCAGCGGCCCCTCGCTGCTGCCGATGGTGCGCGCCGGCAAGGTGCGCGCGGTTGGCATCACCAGCCTCAAGCCGAGCCCGATCGCGCCGGATCTCACGCCCATGTCCAGCGCGGTGCCAGGCTATGAGTTCGAACTCTGGTGGGGCCTGCTGGCGCCGGCCGGCACGCCGCCGGCGATCGTCAGCCAGCTCAACGCCGCCGTCAACACCATCTTGTCCAAGCCCGAGATCAAAGCGGCCTTCCTGAAGGAGGGCGCCGAAGCCAGGCCCGTCACGCCGGCCCAGTTCGCCGCCATCATCGGGCAGGACGTGGAACGGTGGAAGACGCTCGCCAAGCGCCAGAACATCGTCGTGGACTGATGCCAGCCCGCCTTGCTTCTCTTGCGTTCACTGCCACTACTGCCTCTATTGCCTGTTTCCGGAGATCTCCATGCGTTCCCCCTCTGATGACCGCGCCGCGCCGCTGAGCGAGCGCACCGGCAAGCCAGGCCCGCTGTCCGGCCTGCGCGTGCTGGACCTGAGCGCCTACATAGCTGGCCCCTATGGTTGCTCGCTGCTGGCCGACCAGGGTGCCGAGGTCATCAAGATCGAGCCGCCCGCCGGCGACAACCTGCGCAAATATCCTTCCTCGCTGGAGGCCGAGAGCCGCGCCTTCCTGGGCGTCAACCGCAGCAAGCTGGGCGTGGTGCTCGACCTCAAGCAAGCCGACGACCTGCAGCGGCTGATGGCGCTGGTGCGCACCGCCGACGTGCTGGTGCACAACTTCCGGCCCACCGTGCCGCCCAGGCTGGGCATCGCTTACGAACAGCTCAAGCTGGTCAACCCGCGCCTGATCTATTGCGCCGTGACCGGCTATGGGGAAGACGGCCCGCTCAAGGACAAGGCCGGCTACGACCAGGTCTTGCAGACCATGACCGGCATGTGCACGCTGCAGGGCAAGCAGGGCGGTGCGCCAGAGATTCTCTATGGCTCGGTCGTCGACTACTACGGCTCGGCGCTGGTTGCCGGCGGCGTCGCGTCCGCACTCTACGAGCGTGAGAAAAGCGGCGAAGGCCAGTACGTCGGCATCTCACTCTTGCGCGCGGCGCTGACCATGCAATCGGCCCGCATGGTCTGGGCGGACAACGAACCCAGGGAGGTTGGCCGCGACATGCGCTCCGGCGGCATCACCGGCATCCATCCGACCAAGGAAGGCTATCTCTACATCTCCGCCAACACGCCGCATTTCTGGGCCGCGCTTTGCGAGAAAACCGGCCTGGCGGAACTCGCCACCGAGCGCTACGACAGCGTGCGCAAGCGCGCGCAGCATCAGGATGAGATCGTCCCCATGCTGCACCGCGCGCTGGCAGACCGCACTGCGCTGGAATGGGAGGCGCACTTCGGCGAAGCGGTGCCCTGCGCTGCCGCGCGCTCCGTGGAGGACATGTTCGACTTCCCGCAGGTGCAGGCGGAAGGCATGGTGACCACGTTCGAGCATCCCACCGTGGGCCGGTATCGCGGCTTTAGCCGTGCCATCAAGTTCGGGCGCACGCCGGGGCCGGAACCGTTCGCGGCGCCGGTGCTGGACCAGCATGGGCAGAGGGTAAAGGCGGAGGCGGACCGGTTGGTGAGCGAGGGGATGTAGCCGGTCTCGCCGGGCGTCGATTCATTGGCAAGCCCGTGGCAAATGGTCGCTGCATGGATGGCGCGACCGCGCATTGCGCCCAATGCGTCGCATTGCCGCATTCCTTTGATGTCAGGCCGCTGGGTAGACTTCCGCGCCTCTAGCGCCACTCGCACGAGTGGCGCTCCGAGCCGACAACTCTCCGGACTCAGCGCGCCTCCATTCATGCTCCCCACCTCGCTTCGACATCATTGCTTTGCACTCGCCGCCGCGACCGCCGGCTTTCCCGCCTACGCTGAGGACGCTCTTCGCGAAGCGCCCGACCTTGCCCCGGTGACTGTCTCCGCCGCGCCGGAGTCCGCGTTGCGCGGGCAGGTATCCACGGGCTCCAATCTCGGACTGACGCCCATGCAGACCCCGGCCAGCGTCGACGTCATCCCGCGCGAGCAGCTGGAAGAACGCGGCGACGCATCGCTCGTGGACGCCATCACCCGGGCGCCCGGGCTGTCCGGCCTCGGCCACCCCGGCAACGGCGGCGCTGCATTGTCGGCGCGCGGCTTCACGGGCTCGACTTCGGTGATGCAGCTCTATGACGGGATTCGCCAGTATGGCGGCATCGGCATCACGTTCCCCTTCGATACCTGGTCCGTCGAGCGCATCGAGGTGCTGCGCGGCCCGGCTTCGGTGATCTACGGGGAGGGCGCCATCGGCGGCGTGGTCAACGTGGTGCCCAAGAAGCCAGCGCGCGGCCCGGTCGAGAATGAAATCCAGGCCGCGCTGGGCACGGAGAATACGCAGCGGCTGGCGTTCGGCAGCGGCGGCGCCATCAACGACAAGCTCGCCTACCGGCTTGATGTGAGCGGCAACCGGTCCGACGGATCCGTCGATCTCGGCGACTCCCGGAACCTGTCGCTGTCCGGTGCCATCCAGTGGGACGCCACGCCGGACCTGAGCCTGAAGCTCAGCTATGCCAAAGGCTGGCAGGAGCCGCAGCGCTACTTCGGCGTGCCGCTGGTCAACGGGCAGCAAGACGCCGCGCTGCGGAGCAAGAACTACAACGTTGGCGATAGCCTGCTCAAGTTCGATGACCAGTGGACGGAACTCGCCGCGCAGTGGACACCGAATGCCGATGCCACGGTGCGCTCGCGCCTTTACTACATCGACAGCAAGCGGCACTGGCGCAATGCCGAGTACTACAACTACGTGCCGGCCACGGGGCTGGTCAGCCGCTCGTCCTATACGGAGATCCTGCACGACCAGTGGCAGGTCGGCAATACCACCGATGCCACATTCCGGCACCATCTGTTTGGCATGAAGAACAGCGTGTCGGTGGGTTTCGACGTCAACCGGGCATCGTTCACGCACACCAATAATTCGCCATACTCGGGCACGTCGGCGGTGGATCCCTATGTGTTCGATCGGGGTACGTTCATCAACGTGGCGGGCACCACGCCACGCTATCGCAACGAGGCGACGCAATACGCGCTGTTTGCCGAGGATCGCCTTGAGGTGACGCCGCGCTGGTCCGTGCTGGGCGGGTTGCGCTATGACCGCGCCGACCTGTCGCGCCGTGACCTCGTGGCCGGTCAGGCCGCCTTCGACAAGACGTTTTCCAATGTTGGCTGGCGTGCCGGCACGGTCTACAACCTGACGGCGGATCTCGCCGTGTACGCGCAGTACGCGCAAGCGGCCGATCCGGTTAGCGCCTTGCTGATGCTGACGCCGGCCAACAGCAACTTCGACGTCTCCACCGGCCGCCAGGTCGAAGTCGGCGTCAAGCAGGGCTTCTGGCAGGGCAAGGGCGAGCTGACGCTGGCCGCCTATCGGATCGTCAAGAAGAACCTGGTCACGCGTGACGTTGCCAATCCTTCGGCCAGCGTGCAGGTGGGGCAGCAGTCGTCGAAGGGGCTGGAAGCCACCTTCGGGCTAGCGTTTCTCTCCGGCTGGCGCGTGGATGCCAATGCCGCGTTGCTGCAGGCGCGCTATGACGATTTCACGGAGTCCGTGGGCGGCGCGGCGGTTTCCCGTAGTGGCAATGTGCCCACGGACGTGCCCGAGCGGCTGGCCAACGTCTGGGTGACGTGGCGCTTCCTCCCGGCATGGACTGCCGGCGCCGGCCAGCGCTATGTGGGCCGGCGCTTTGCCGACCGTGCCAACACGCTCGAGATGCCGGCATATACGACCACCGACCTGTCGCTCCAATGGCGCGCGCGCCGGGACACGACGCTGGCGCTGCGCGGGTTCAATGTCTTCGACAAGCACTATGTCACCACCGCCTACTACAACGCTACGCAATGGCTGCAAGGATCTGGCCGGCGGGTCGAGCTGAGCGTCAACTACCGCTTCTGAGCGGACTGGCGGCGCCTGGCGCGGCCGGCAGCACGGCGGCCGACCGTGCGAACCAGCGATCCAGCAGCCAGACCATCACCAGCGTGGCGCCCATCATGGGGAACACCGCGCCCAGCAGACCCAGGCCGATCACCCACGCC
Organism: Cupriavidus sp. UME77; assembly: GCF_014170355.1. Lineage (NCBI taxonomy): Bacteria > Pseudomonadati > Pseudomonadota > Betaproteobacteria > Burkholderiales > Burkholderiaceae > Cupriavidus > Cupriavidus sp. UME77. The sequence goes on along the minus strand of NZ_LZZU01000032.1, from coordinate 139,820 downwards.
CGCATGGGCGGGAGCGTGCGCGGGAAAGACGGCGCGGCCAGGGCGCGCGCGGGCCGGCGCTTTAGCCACATCACGAGGCCCGTCACGGCGAGCATCATCAGGCCCAGCGAGATCACCGTGCACGCAATCTGGTTGGCCAATCCGAAGTAGCGGCCCATGTGCAGGGACGTGCCGTAGGAGATGGCCTGCGCCACCGCGCCGTAGTCGCCGTAGCGAATGTCCTTGAGCACCTTGCCGGTGTACTGATCGATATGCAGCGTGCGTTCCACCTTGGGATCCGCGGGGAAATAGGAGGCGGTGAACACGCCGGTGGCGGACTTCGGCAGCACGAGCTGGTAGCCGCTCGACACACCGTTCTCGGCGACGATCGCCACCGCCCGGTCCAGGCTGATCGTGGCGGCGCCCATCGCCGGCGGCTTGCCGGACGGAACCTTGGCCATGCCGACAGCCCAGGGGACCGCCGCGAGGGGAAGCGCATCCATGCTGGCCGCGCCCGGCGTCGACCGGACCCCTGCGTCGCCCCATGCGCCGGCCGGGTTGCCCAGCCGCGCCGCGGTCGCGATCGCCTTGAATTGCTTGCCCCACGATGCGGTCCACGGCAAGCCGGACAACACGAACGCCACGGCGCCGATGGCCATCCAGGCGCCGATGACCAGGTGGACTTCCTTCCACCAGCCGCGCCCGCCGGCGGCCTTGCCGATCACGAAGGCCTTGCCGCCTTTGTCGCGCAGCCGCGGCCACCACATCGCGACGCCCGTGGCAATCATCACCAGCGACCAGCATGCCGCCAGCTCCATCAGCAGCTCCCCGGTCTTGCCCAGCAGCAGCGCGCGATGCAGCATGCGCACCTGCTTCATCAGCCGGTCCTCCACGCTCAGGCTGCCGAGAAAATTGCCGGTGTATGGGTCCAGGTACAGGCTTTCGCTCTTGCCCGACGGCAGCCGAAAGACAAACTCGGCGCTGGCGCGCGGGGACGAATCGACGGTGTACGTCGTCGCGACGGCGCCTTCCGGCGCCTGGGCCCAAGCCCGGTCCAGCAAGGACTGGGCGGGAAGCTTCGCGCCCACAGGCTCCACGCGCAGCAATTGCGGATAGAGCAGCGATTCGATCTGCGGCTGGAAGCAGTAGATCGTGCCGGTGATCGCCAGGACGACCAGGAAGGGCGCGACGAAGAGCCCGGCGTAGAAGTGCCAGCGCCAGAGCATGCGATAAGACGCCGCTGCTGCCGGCGAGGGCTGGGTGGCTTGCGCGCCCATGGGCGGCCGTTCGAGAGGCTGGGACATGGTGGGATCTGTCAAAGGGTGTATTTCAGGCTCAGATAGAACGTGCGCTGTGGGAAGGGGTGGTACAGGAAGTATTTGTGATTGTTCAGGTTGTCCACGCCCAGCGCACCGCTCCAATGCTTGTCCAGCTGGTAGTGCACGCGCGCATCCATCACGAAGAAGCTCTCGAAACCCTGGTAGGTCGCAGGGTTGGTGTCGGTGTTGTCGACCGTCGCGTATACGCGGCTGCTATAGCGCGCGGCCAGCGTGTAAGCCCATTTGTTGTCAGGCCGATAGGTTGCCGCCACCGTGCCGCGCCACGTGGGCACGTAGGGCACGCGCTTGCCGACCGCCGTCGCGCCAGGGGTGGTCGGCACGTAGCTGTCGTCCGAGAGAATCCGGGAGTTGACATAGGTGACGTTGCCCGAGAGCGTCAGGCCGTTGATCAGCACATTGTCTTGCTGGCCGGCCAGCTCGAGCCCCAGTTGCCGTGTCTTGCCCACGTTTTGCGTGAAGGAGACGGGCGTGGCGAACCCGGCAATTGTCGAGGTCTGGGAGATCAGCGCGTTCTTGACGTACTCGCTGAAGGCGGAAACGCGCAGTTTGCCCTCGCTGGTGTGGCGCTCGATGGCAAGCTCGCCCGACAGGACGCTCTCGGGTTGCAGGAACGGATTGGCCTGGGTGAACGTCGTTCCGGTCTGCACGCTCTGGTAGAGCTCGCCGACCGTCGGGAAGCGAAGCGCCTTGCCGAACGAGCCGGTCACCGACCACAGCTGGCTGGCCTCCCATGTCAGCGAGGCCTTGGGGGAGAAGCCGGATTTGTCGAGGCTGGGCTGCTGGATCGGCACCCCCACGCCGTTGCTGCCAATGGCGTAGTTGAACCCGTCATAGGCGCGCCACATTTCATAGCGGCCGCCCAGCGTTGCCTGCAGGCTCGGTGTCATGCGCCAAACGTCCTGCAGCCAGAGCGCGCCGGTCTGTGTCTTGCCCTGCGAGGTGCTGAACAGGGCGCCATTGCCGCCGGATACCCAGTTGGTGGTGCTGTAGGTCGGGCTGCTTAGCTTGAACTGGTCGTAGTGGGCGCCAAAGCTGACGATGTTCGCGCCCGCGATGCCCTGCGGCCGCCAGATGCCCTTGACGTCGAAGGTGGACCAGCCGGAGCCGCTCATGTCGGTGGTCCGGCCTGGCCCACCCGTCAGCGCCGCCGGATAGAGCCCGGTGGACAAGCGGCTCGAATCCTGCAGATAGTAGAAATTACTGACAATGGCCTCCCAGTCGAACAGCCCTTGCGTCCGGGTCCCGACTTTCAGGCTCTGCATCAGGTGTTCCTGATCGACGTTGTTGCTGGAAAACTGGCCCGCGATGGTGCTGGCGCTGTACGCGAACCCACCGATATTGACGTTGCCGCCTGGCGCGCCATAGAAGGGCGACCCGGAAGTCGTGCTCAGGTAGGTCTGCGCGCTCGCCTTCGAACTGTTCTGCCAATAGCCCAGCGTGTAGACCGCGCTCAACGTCGGCGTGAAATCGTAGCCCAGCTTGACGGTGGCGTTGTCCTGCAGCGTATGGATGAAATTACCCGCGCCGATTACCTGGATGGCGCCGCCGGTCCGGTTGCGGTCGGCGTACGCGCCGGTGATGACCGGCAGGCCGGCGCCGGCGGCGGCGGTCGACTGGCCGACGGTGGCGAAGGTGAGCGGCTGGCTGAAGCTGTTGAGGTGGTTCGCGCTGAACCACCACGAGAACTTTCCGGTGCGGTCGCCCAGCGTGGCGCTGACCTGCTGCGCCGGCTCGTTCTGGTCGGTGCCGTATTTGCTGAACTGCTGGATGGCGCCCGTGACTTCCAGGCTGCCCTCGAGCGTCTTCGGCATCCGCGTGGTGATCTCGGTCACGGCACCATAGGAGTTGCCCGGATACGCCGCGGCGAACGGGCCATACATGACGTCGACCCGGTCGATCGATTGCGGCGTCACCATGAACCACTGCGGGGAGCCGTTGCCATTGTTGTTATTGATCAGGGTCGACAGCAGGACCCCGTCGGCATAGATCAGGCTGCGCGCGCTGGCGTTGATGCCGGTGGTGCGGGTCGCCATCGGGGACTGGGTGTCGCCGATAAAGCGCTTGCGCACCAGCACGTCGGGCAGGTATTTCAGGGTATCTTCCGCGCCCATCACGTTGATGGCCTGCGCGGCTTGTTCGCCGGTGATGCTCGCGGTGGTCTGCGGCAACTGGTTCTTCTCGGCAAACGAGCGAGTCTCGGTCACCTGGACCGCCGGCAGGCTCTGTTCGTCGGCGGCCTCGGCCAGCGTGCCGATGGTGCCAAGGATGACTAGGGGCAGCAGCGTGCGCATGATTGGGTCTACCTCAAATCGTTGTCCGGCGTCCGCGCGCAGGTGCGTGCGGACGCCACGATCACGCCAAAGGGCGTGCGTTGCTTACAGACTGGATTGAGGCAGGGCCGGAGGGTCCCTGGGGCGCCCTGAAGGAAAGGCCCCGAGTGGCGTGAAGCGGGTGACCAGCACGTGCGACGTGGCGACCACCAGCAGCGGGATCGCCGACAGCGCCGCAGGCGCAAGGGTAGGCAAAGGCATATGATCCGCCAGCAGATCGCAATAGCCGCAGGCGTTCAGCGAGCTCCCCGGCATGTCATGTGGCGCATCCCCCGGGTGGGCGGCCGAGCAGATGACGGCTTCGGGATCGCTGGCTTGGGCCGCGGCCACGAACTGGCTGACTGCCGGCGCAAGCACGATGAGCCACATGGCGATCAGGCCAAGCCATGCGGTCAAGCGGATGCGGCGGATAAGCGTCATTGTTATATGCGAGCGGGCGCGGCGCAGTCTACCCCAGCCAAGGCGAGGTGCGATCAGGCAGGCTGCGCGTCATTTTGACACAGGCAAGGACAGGGATATGGGCGTCATGCTGCGAAATCGTACGGTTCCGCTCATCGAGCTGGTCCCGCTGAATGTGCCGTTTGCCAGGCGGCGAACTCGGACGGCCGCAGACCGTACCGGGCCAGCACACCCTCGTGTAGCCGCCGGAGTTCCTCCACGATCAGCGCTTGTACATTGCTGCGCTCGGCTTGCGGCACATTGGCCATGACGGCCAGGTGAATCAGCGAGAGCGCATCCTGGCCGGGATGGGTTACCACTTCGCGAACGGTCTGCTTGATCAGTCCACGCCAGGCCAGGCGTGCCGGGTCCGGTTCCGCCAGGGCTTGCTTGATGGCCAGGTACTCTTGCGTCGATCGTTCGTAGGACCAGACATAGAGATCGCGCAGCAATTCCACGCGCGTCATTTCATACAAGCCGAGGATGGCTCGGCTGTAAGCATGGTCGGGCACATCAAGGAAGGTAAGCGGACACAGGTTTGCGCGAAAGAGCGGCAAATTGGCAGCCAGCCGCGAGGTCCGCTTGTTGATGTCCGCGAACGGTTGCAGGTAAGGCAGGTGCACCATCACGAAGAAGGACTGCTCGAAAGGGTCGGTAATGCGATTCGCTTTGTCTAGCAGGTTATCCAGTGCCTCGTCGAGCTGCTGAGGCGCCGATAGCGGCCGATACACGCTTTTGCCGATGTCCACGGCATGTTGCCGGATCCGGCCTTCATCGGTCGGGTTGGGTAACAGGTTCTCCGACAAGGCGCTATGCAGGTTCATCAGCATGTAGCGATCGAATCTGGCCGTCCCGATGTTCTCCACCAACAACTCGATGGCGGTCTTGTGGTTGAGGATCATCTGGGTTTCGATGGCCGCCTTGCCTTGCGCAGCCTTGCCGTGCTCGATCAACTCAAGGGTATCGAGCCGGGAATAGGTATTCCCCTCCAGATGGCTCGACGCCCAAGACAGGTCGATCAGCAGCCGGCTCAGGATGGCCCGGCTGTATGTGCCCGCGGGCGCGTCTGCCTGTGCGGTCTTGCCCATCTTGTGCAGCTGGCGGCGCAGTGATTCCGACAGGTACCAGGTGACGTTGGGTTGGTAGGTGTCAAGAAAATCGTGCTGGTAACCCACTGGCTTGCGCGCCTGCGGCGGTTGATCGATGTATGCCAGGATGTCCCGGCTGTCCGCTGACAGCGGGATGAAGTCGGGGAAGCGATCTTGCTCGATGGCCGATGCGGCTGGCACTGCGGATCCCACCGCAAGGTAGCGGCGGGCGCGGCCTTCGCCTGCCGGACCGATGATGCCCGCAGCGACCCATTGGCTTAGCCAGCGTTGCGCGGTTCGGCGTGCCACTAAGGGGTGGGCCGCCAGTAATTCCGCCAGAGTCAGTCCGGCCGGGGTGGCTTGAATGCTCTTCAGTATTTCCTGGTCTGCGGGCATGGGAGATTGGGCGGTTGGTTCAGTCTGTGGCGCGATTGTGGCGCGATTTATCCGATCGCGCCACTTCGATGGCGCGATTGTGGCGCGATTCTGGTGTGAAGACCGAAACCGCGCCACCATGCGGATCTGGACCATTCTGGCGCTCAACGGCAAAAAAGCTGTGTCAATATGACGTGTAAATCATTTTTCTAGTGAGCCCGCGTAGCAGATATGCAGCTTTCCGAACAGCAGGTCCTGGCGCTCGCGCCAGACAGCGGTGCCGCCAGCAAGCAATTGCTGGGCCGAAGCGATCCAGAAGCAGGACGTGAGCCTGTGGGCCGCGAAACAAGGGTTAGTGACGAATCGAGCAGAGTAGGGCGCGGCCGACTTGGTGATCCGTCGGGGCGAGTCGGGTCGGCGAATCGAAGTGCGGGGAATTTCCATGTTCGGCGGTGCCGATCCCACATTCCTTGCGTGGGTCGCCCAGTAGGACGAGGGAAGGGTGCCCGGCCGGAGCTGCGTGCGCCACAAAACCTGGCTCGAAAGCGGCCAATTCCCCGTGTTGCGGTTCGAGGAACTATGCTCTTTCCTCAGCTATTGCTGGAGTGGAGGGTGTCGGCAGACGCAGTCTCGGCGGCCGCCCTGGTTTCGATCAATCCGGCGCGCATTTCTCTCAATCAAATCCTGTTCTTTCCCCTCACGGAGTCAGGCACATCCGCGCAAACTCTCTGCAATCGTCGTTCGCGGCGGGATGCCGCAGCACCGCGTCAAGCGCATCCAGGAAGGCCGCAACGGTTGGGCCGCCTTGCTCCTCGCGCTCAGCTTCATCCATGCGCATCATGCGGTCCAGGAACCCCACCACCTGCGTGCTCGGCTGCCGCTCTAGTGACTCCAGCAACTGCGCTGCATAGGTGCCGACGGGCTGGCGCTCAATCAGCGAACCGAAGGGGCCAGGACCACCATAATCCAGCTCGGGGTACTTTTCGATCAGGGCCAATATGCGTGCCAGGACTTCTTGATAGTCTTGGCTTTCTAGCGCATCCAGGTGTTCGTAGATGCGATCGATCACAATCCATTTGTCGCCCTGTGCTCGAGCCTCTGCGGCCGCCTTGTCGAGGTTGGAAAAAATCGAATCGGAATCTGGATTCATGGTCACGCTCCGGAGTAATAGTTAATGGGTAACAGGTCGGAAAGCAGGTCAGAAAAACTGATTTGAGTGAGGCCTGAGCGCTACCGCCCACCGCGGCAATCCGTCGATCCGGTTGACGGGGATGAGTGGTGCGACCCAGCACGTGGCGTGGTGGCACGCGACGGAAACTGCACTTTACCCGTGCCCTGTGTGGCTTGTCTGCAAAAAGTGGCGCTTTCTTGATGGTTCTCGGCGGGGGCAACCAGTGGCTAGCGCGCTGGCCGCGCGGCCAGTCCCAGGCGCTGCGCGACCGCCAACAGGCGCCGGTCGCGCAGCGCGCCCAGCACCAGATGATGCGAATTGACGCGCATCATGGCTTGCGGTCAGGCCTGTATCCGCTGCGAGGCGGGCGCAGTCACCTGCGCCCAAGCCAGGCCTGGACTTCAGCGTGGGTCTTGCATGACAACACTCAAGCGAGCAGATGCCCCCTTGGATGGACAGCCTCTCTTCTACCGCAGCGCTACAGCCTCGAAGCTCGCCACCACGGCATTGTCGGCGCCGAGCAGGTCGAGCTGGCGGCCCGCGATGCGATAGCGCCGTACCGTTTCCAGTGCGTGCAGGAACTGCGTTTCCTGGGCCATGCCCTGCGCGCAGGCCATCATGGTGCCTGCCAGGCCTTTGAAGCGAAGCTGGTCGCCATCGGCTTCATAGCCGCCCATCAGGCTGTTACAGCCGCCATTGCCTGACAGCCGCGCTTCGTTCGTGGCGAGGATCAGGTGCGGTTCGCGCTGGCGCTCCGCCACGCTGACCGGCGCATTGCCCAGCCGCGTGAGCTTCCAGTAGGTCCCGCGCAACGGGCTGTCAGGCACCTGTGCAGCTGGCTTTTCCGACGGCTTCTCCTTGCCCCTGGAAGCCGATACCAGCTGCAACTGCAGCGGCGCGTTGTTGCCGTCCAGCGCCGGGACATGCGTGTCAGTGGTGAACAGCAACCGGCCATGCTGCCGGATCACCGCCCGCACGGCGTAGCGATGGCCAGGCTCGATCGCCTGGTCCTGGTAGGCAACCCCGAAATGGAAGGGCGGCTGGCCCGCCGGATCCAGCGTCGACCGGCCGATAACCAGGGCTGGCGCGCCGGCGCGCGACACATCTTGCAGCGTGACTTCGAACACGGCATCGGGAGGCAGCGCGATACGCTCGCGATAGGTTGCCGTGCCCGTCACGATACCGGCCAGCGCGGGTAACGCCAGGGTGGCAGCGAATGCGGCAAGGGTTTGGCGTACGGGGTGCTTCCACATGGTCTTGTCCGTTCTCAGGTTCATTGGGTGGACTCGTGAAGTCTTCATGCCATCACGCCATCACGATCAGGCAGTTTGCAGGGTCGGGAAACAACGGCTGACTATATGCCAAGCCGCTCTTTGAGTGCATCGGTAGTCAGCGCCCCCGAGAACGTCAACATCTCGCCCCCAGGGCCCTGATAAACGGCAAATGGCACGCTGTCCAGATTCAAGCGCAGAAAGTACTCGGTGTTGGCCTTGACCTGGCTCACGGCGTTTTCCGGGGGCTGTGCGGCGGAGACCTCAAGCCCACCCTTGCGCGCATCGAGCAAGGCTTCATGATTGTCCATTTCCCTGACGGCGTTCTGGCTACCGAGCAGGTAGGCGCTCTGCAGCGCGGATTTTTCCGGGGTCAGCAGCCCGACCGGGATCCAGATGAAGTGCGCTGACGACAGCAGTGGCTTCGCCGCCTTCCAGAGCTCACCGCAATGGGGGCACTGCGGATCAAAGAAGATATAGATCTTCCTGGCGCTGAGCACATTGCCGGCATTGAAACCGTGCGTGTTACTTGCCACGGACTCGATCGACAGCGTAGCAGCAGGCTGCTGGGCGACGCTGGACGGCGCGGGATTCGCATCGACCTTGGCTTTCTCTCCGCAACCATAAATCTGGACGATGAGCGCTGCGCAGATCGGCAGCAGTAGTGTTCTTTTCATATGGAGATCGTTTTAAGGAGGATTCAGCAAGAAAGCCGTCAGCCGACAGCACCGAGCGCAATGAGCTTTGAGATCGTATTGAAATTACGCGTCGTCGCGGCCACCTTGAGCTTTCTTTCGATGAAATTATTGTTGGCCTTCAGGTCGCTGTATTTCGTGGCGCACAACACGTACGCCATGTCACCGACCACCTGTACCTGGTCTGGCGCATGTCCAAGCGCATGGAACGCTTCCAGCAACGCATCTTCAGGCCCGGCTGACAGCAGCGTGAAATAGAGCTTGGCGGGATCGGCGCCCTTGAACGGGTTGTTCTCCATCGCCTCGTTGAAGTACGGTGCCGACCTTGCCAGGACTTTGATATCGCCGCCAAACCGTTCCTTGATGACATCGTGAACCAGGTCCTCGATGGTGGACTGGTTCAGGTTCGTCGATGCAATGACGTTGCCACTCTGGATGTAGGTTCTCACGTTGGCGAGCCCCGCTTCTTCCAGCGCAGCGCGCAGCGGTGCCATGAGCACCTTGTTCTTTCCGGTCGGCGTCAGGCCGCGCAACAGAATGATTTTTGTCTTCATGGTCCTGCCGCATCGTGAAAGCAGCTTGGCTGCCAAACGCCAAGTATAGACTGCGGCGTTCCCATGCGAGCGGTATCACGCTCCCGGTGGGATTGTGAACCGTGGGCATCGTGTAGACGATGCGCACCCGGCCTGCATGTTTGCGGCAAACCGCGTCGAGCGCGTCCGGCATGATGCCGTCGATCGGAACGTCGACCAGGGGGGGATGCCCAGCAGTTTTGCGGCGCTCTTGAAACCGGGGTAGGTCAGGGATTACACCGCAACCAGATCGCGCCGCGTGACAAGGCTTGCGCGAATGACGCTCAGGGTGTGCTGGCTGCCGCCACAGACCATTGTTGTGGCGACCGTTTTGCTCGCGCTGTCGATGGTGCTGCGCTCGTCTATCGGGAGATATCGGACGATCTAGAGGTCATTTCAAAAAGATCCTGGCGTCATTGCGCGGCCTTGGCCGTACCAGTCGTACTGTCTGCGGCCGCGCGCCTGGCCAGAACCGCTTCGCTTCATCTTGAAACTGCTTCTTGGTCCGGCTTCCCAACGGCAGCCCGTTATTTCGGAATCACCTGCGCATGGTGAGAAACCAATAACCACCGGCTTCCATTTTTTTCAAAGATATTCGTAAAGAAGGTCTGGAACTTCAGCGCATCGCCGCCGGCCCTGGGTTGGAGCACGGCGCTCTCGGTGCCGATGACCCATGCCAGTTTTCCGTCGGTCTGGACTTGATCGATCGATGCAGGCGACACCGCCATCTCGGAGAAGGCATCAAAGGCGGCTGGCCAGTACCCGGATACGGCATCCGCGTATCCGACGGCTATGGTTTTGCTTCGGGGCCCGATATTGACAACATAGGGTTTGTTAGCCCACAGGGCCGCCATTGCCTTGGTGTCCCTCGCGGAGAGGGCGGCATAGAAAGCCTGGTTGGCGGCCTTGATCGCTTCGATGCCGGAGGACTGTTGTGCGCTTGCGCCCGCAGCGTGCAGACCGGCGACCGATGTTGCGGCGAGAACCAGAACGTTGCGGCGATTCATCGCGATTCCTTTACTGATCCGGGAACATGGTTCCTCGTGCGGAAATCCTCGCGGCGTCGCGCGGGGCATGAAACGTCGGGACCTAACGTTCCGGCTTCAGACGTCGGACTGTGTCCCTGAATATAGGTGAAAAAAGCGAGGGTGTCAGGATGTCTTGCCGTAGACGTGGCTTCGCAACTGAACGCGCGGGAGCGCGGAAAAAAACATTCTGATTGCGATGGCCTTGCCAACGTAGCATCGCCGTGGCGAAGGTCCAATACGCCCGAAGCCCGGCAACGTGCCGGCGGCAGCAAATTGCCCGGCGCGCAATATGCCGGTATGCCGACATCGGGCCGCACCGCTCATGCTGCGCCCCGCAAGTCGATGAACACCACCCCGAACACGGCAGCCCCGATGACCAGCCCGGCCCACGCTCGCATGGCGCTGCGCGTGCTGAACACCCAGATCGCCACCGCCGTGTAAAACGCAAAGGCGAGCAGCGTGGCCACGAGCACGCTGGCCGCGCGTGAAACGCCGGCGAAAACCGGCAGCGCCAGCGCCAGCACAGCCGCGAACAACGAGGCCAGCGCGTAGCCGCCGACCGTCGCTGCCAGCACCCGGCAGGCGACCATCCAGCGGTAGCGCGCCGATACGGCCTGGGTGGGCTTGCTGCTCATGTCTTCACCGGCCGCGAGGAAGCCGGCGTGGCCTTTGCCGGCGTTGCCCGCCCCGACCAGCCGCGCCGGACTTGCCAGGCCGCAAATGCGAGCACAAGGCCAAAGCCGATCACCGTCAGTTCCACGCCCGCACGCTCCCAGTCCTCCCGCGAGACGTAGGTCCAGGCCTGCTGCGCGGTGCTCAGCGCGTTGAGCAATGGCAAGCCGAGGCAGAGCAGCGCGCCTGCCGACAATTGCGTCAACCAAGCCCGGACTGGCGGCTGGACCATGGCGTGCAGCAGCGTTGCCAGCCAGGCGTAAAAGAAGATACGGATTTCCCACGCGGCGCGGTCTGGCAGGTCGGCGGGGATCAACCGGTTGCCGTACAGGTAGGCGATGCAGGCAATGCAGAGGCCAGCCATGGCCGCGACGTTCAATGTCTCGATGCCGCAATAGACGCGTGCGGTGAAGGCGCCGAACTCATGCTCGCTCTTCTTGCGTCTCTTGACGGTGAAGAGGAGGGTGCCAGTGGCCATCATGGCCGTACCAGACAGGCCGCTGAAGAAATACAGCCACTTCATCGTCCAGCCACCGAAGCCCACCAGGTGCAACTGCTCCATGACGCGGTGAATGTCCTTCGCCGAGTGCGCATCGGCCGGATCGGGCCGCTTTACGTCGAGCACGGCGCCGGTGACGCCATCAAAGGTGACGCTGCTGGCCTCGTTGAGAATGCGGCGGGAGGTTCCGGTGTCGGGCGTGCGCCCCAGGATCTTGATCACCATGCTCGTGTCTGCGGGGCGTTCGACCATGAGCCGGCTCGCTGGGCTGCCCGTTAGTGCCCGCGCCTGCCGCAGCAAAGGTGCCAGGTCGTGCATTGCGGCAGCCTTTCCCGTGCGGGGGCGCAGCAACGGCGTTTCGGGCGACAACTCGCCCTGGAATCGGCTGAACGCATTGTCATCCGATCCGAAGACCGCATGCAGCGGCAATGGCACGTAGCTCGTGTAGAAGATGGCGAGGCCGGTGTAGACGATCATGAACAGGAAGGGCAGCGCCAGCACGGCCGTCGCGTTGTGCGCATCGAGCCACGAGCGCTGCCCCTTGCCGGGACGGAAGGTGAAGAAGTCCTGGAAGATGCGCTTGTGCACGACAACGCCCGATACGAGCGCCACCAGCATGCCCATTGCCATCGCGCCGACCACCCAGAAGCCGGCCAGGCCGGCTTCCAGCGAATAGTGGAAGGCCATGAAATGCCGGCCGCCTTCCGTTTGCCGTCCCCAGGGCGCTGGCAGCAGCGTGCCGGTGCGCGGGTCCATCGCGGCTTGCCGAATGGCGGGCGATCTGCTCCCGGCTTGCCACAGATGGATCGCGTCGCCTTCGTGCCGGGGCATATCCATGCCCCAGAGGCTGGCATCCGGCGCGGTCGCGGCAAGGTAGCGCGCCGCGCGCTGGAGCACCTCGGCTTGCGTGAGCACGATCGCTTCCGGGCTGGCGGGCAATGCCGGCTGCGCCTGCATCCAGCGCGTAATCGGCTCGCGAAACACACTCAGCGTGCCGGTCAGGAATATGGCGCAGAGCAGCCAGCCGCAGGCCAGGCCGCACCAGGTATGAAGCCATGCCATGCGCTGGCGAAAACTGTCTTTCATGTCACGAGCATGCAGGATCGGCGGGCAAGATCAGAACGTCCCGCGCAAGGTCAGTGTCACGTTGCGCGGCTCGCCGTAGTAGTTGCCACGTCGCAGCTCGCCCAGCATGGCGTAATAGCGCTTGTCGAACAGGTTGGCCACGTTCAGCGCGGCCGTCCAGTGGCGGTTGATGCGATACGCGGCACGCAGGTCCCACACCGCGCGCGCGCCTTCGCCCATGCGCACCTCGGGGTCGTCCCCAGCGAAATACGAGTAGCCGGTCTGCGCCGATACGCCGCCGCCGATGGTCCAGGCATTCCACGCCCCCGGCAGGCGATAGGTGGTTGAGGCGCGCAGCAGATGGCGGGGAGTCTCGGCGTTGATGCTGCCGCCTTCGTCGTTGCGGCTGGTCACATAGGTGTAGCCTGCGGCCACCTGCCAGCCGGGCAGGATCTCGCCGCTGGCCTCGGCCTCGAAGCCCTTGCTGCGCAGCGTGCTGCCATTGCGGAAGCACTCTGCGTCGGCGGAGGTGCCAGGGCAGTTGCCATAGTTGCCTGCGTCGGACACGGCAATGTTGTTCTTCCTGACGCTGAACACCGCCGCCGAAACGTTGAGGCGACCGTTGTACAGTTCGCCTTTCACGCCCGCTTCGTAGTTGGCACCGATCGCCGGCTTCAACGTATCGCCGGAGACGCTGCGGTACTGGCTCTGCGGCTGGAAGGTGTCGGCATAGCTGGCGTACAGCGACCATTGCTTGTTCAGGTCATATACCACCCCCGCGTAGGGCGTGAACTGATGATCGACTTTGTCGTCGCGCAGCTGGCTGGCGCTCAGGCGCTCCGACGCGCGGTAGTCCAGCCAGCTCAGCCGTGCGCCAAGCAGCATGTGCAAGGACTCGGCCAGTTGCAGGCGCGCGCTGGCGTAGATGCCGTAGCGCCGGTCCCGGGAATCCTCCTCGCTGCTCCATGCCGGGCGCATGGGGTCCGCAATGGCGCCGTGATTCGGGTTGAACACGTTGATGGCGGTGCCGTCGTCGAGCGATGCGCTGTTGTTCTTCAAGCGCTGGCTCGATGCATTGGCGCCGACCAGGATCTGGTGCGTGCCGCCGAATGCCGCGAAGCTGCCGGTCACATTGGCGTCGACCCCATCGCTGACAACCTTCAGGTCCTTGAAGTAGAGGCTATAGAAGCGGGTTCCGGTGCCCGTGGCACGGTCCACCGCCCCGCGTGGAATCGCCACCTTCTGGTCGAGCTCGCCCTCGGTGTGGTTGTAGGAGACCTTGGCCCTCCAGTCGCCGTCAAAGCGATGCTCGACCTCGGCGAATGCTTCGTTGACCGTTGCCCTCTGACGGTTCCAGTCTTGCACCAGCGAGGTCGAGCGGGACACGTCCAGCGTGCCGCCATCGCTGTAGCGGGGCAGGCCGAACAGCCAGAATCCGTCGGCGGTCTTCTGCTGGTGGCGCACGCCCAGGGTCAGCGTGGTGTCGCGGCCCAGGTCGGCGTCGATGACGCCATAGAACAGCGGCTGGCGGGAATGCGTGACGTCGTAGAAGTACTTGCGGTCTTCATAGGCGGCGACCATGCGAGCGCGGATGGTGCCCTCGGCGTTGAGCGGGCCGCCGGTATCGATCTCGGTGCGGTAGTTGCTCCATGAGCCCACGCTGGCCGTCACGTCGAAATGCCGCTCCGTGCGCGGGCGCTTGCGCACCAGGTTCACCGCGCCGCTCGGGTCGCTGGCCCCCACGATCAGCCCGCCCGCGCCACGCAGCACCTCGACCCGGTCAAGGATGGCGGTGTCCAGGGGCAGCCAGCCGGTGGAGGAATACAGCGTGCCCGAGACGCCGTCGATCATGTAGTTGTCGTTGTCCACCGCGAAGCCCCGGATGGTGAACTTGTGGTCCCCAAAGTTCCTCTGCGAGCGGGTGACGCCAGTGGACTGCGCCAGGACCTGGTCGAGGCTGGTGAGGTTCTTGTCGTCCATCTGCTGGCGCGTCACCACGCTGACGGACTGCGGCGTTTCGCGGATTGACTGCGTCATCTTGCCGATGGTCAGCGCCGGGCTGGTGTACGAGCCAGTGAGCTCGGTCATGCCGCTGCGCTCGACCTGTGCGCTTACTGTCACGGCGGGCAGCGTGGCGTGGTCATCGGATGCGGCCTGCGCAGTCCGCTGGATCGTCACGGCCGTGCCGTCGATGTCCGCGCTCAGCCCGCTGCCAGCCAGCAGCCGCTCCAGCGCTTGCCGTGTGGTCAGCCGGCCGGTGACGGCTGGCGCGGTCTTGCCGGCCAGCAACGCTGGCGCGGCGACGAGCGTGATGCGGGCTTGCCGCGCCAGCTCGGTCAGGGCCTGCGCCAAAGGCTGCGCGGTGATGGATATCTCCACCGGCGTACCGGCGCCGCCTGTAGATTGCGCGTGCGCGGCGTACGGCGCGCCGAGCGCCAGGAAACCCGCCAAGGCCAGCGGCGCCAAGGCGAACGGGGTAGGAGACATCAGCATTCGATCCTTCTTCTGTATGGATATGGCGTCAAGAAAACGACGCCCTCTCTACAGATGACGAATCACGAACACAAACCCTGATGTCCCCCTTGAAAAAAATGCCGTTGAGAAGCGCCTTCCGTTTCCGTCAACGCGCGACGATATCCCTGGCGCCATCGTGCTGGCGCAGGCGCACGGGCAGCACCAGCGGCAAACTGCGGGTGAAGCCGTCGATATGGTCGAGATCCACGCTGGCCGTGACGGGCAGGCCGCCGATGGCGGGATCGCTCACGCGCAGGCCGGATTCGCCGTAGCGGCCTAGTTCGGCCAGCACGTTTGCCAGAGGCGTGTTGTCGAAGCTCAGGCGCCGGCCTCGCCACGGTGCCATGGCGTCGGGCGGCACCGAGTCGACACGGCCGGGCCGCCCCTGGTTGTCGACATTCACGGCTTGTCCTGGACTCAGTTCCACGGTTTGCCCGTGCCCTTCGCCACTGGCGCCGGACACGCGCACCTTGCCTTCCATCACGGCAACTTGCACGGCCTTGCTGCCGATGGAAGGGGTGTAGCGCACGGAGAACTTCGTGCCGACCACCGTAATGCGTGCCGCACCGGCAAGTACGTGGAAGGGCCGGGACTTGTCGGCCTGGACCTTGAAGACGGCTTGGCCCTCGGGCAAGCTGACCTCGCGGCGGTTGCGGTAGAGCGTCACGTCGGCCTGGGTGGCGGTGTCGAACACAAGCTGGCTGCCGTCGGGCAGCGCGGCATCCAGGCTCTGGCCCCGTTGCGTGGCGTAGTGGCGGTTGAAGATGGGCTGGTTCTGCCAGATGTCCCAGCCGAACCAGCCGCCACCCAGCAAGCCGGCCGCCAAGGTCGCGACGAGGGCATGGGGCAGTAGCCGGCGGCTGGTGCGGGCGCGTTCGGCTGCCGGTGCAGGCACCGGGGGATGCGCGTCGCCGATGGCGCCCAGCGCTGACGACTCGGAGGCTTTTTCGATGGCGACCGTGGTCCGCAGGCGAGCCGCGCCCGCCGGTGGGAGGTCGTCGATAGCGTCCCAGACGCGGGCCATGTCCTCAAAGGCCTCGCGGTGCTCGGGCTTGGCGCCGAGCCAGGCCTGGAACTCGGTGCGCGCCATGGGCGACAGTCCGTCGGCCATGCGCACGGACCAGCGCAGGGCCTCGAATGCTGGCGGGGACAGGGCGTCCAGCAGCGATTCGTCGATCGGCTCGCCGGGCGCCGGGGGCGCTGCGGCTGAGGCGGCGGATGTAGCCGGTGTAGCGGGTAAGGTGGGCGACTTCGGCGGTACAGGGCGCTGGGTCATCGCATGGCTTCTCTTGTGGTGTCTTTCATGATGACGGATCAGGCGCCAAAAACCTGATGCCGGGCAACGGGTGGCGGATAGGGGAGCGGGCGCGTGCTGAGGATAACCGCAGTCAGCCGCCTTGCGGCAAACTGACGGCCGGCTCGGATGGCTCGGCCGGCAGCCCGGTTGGCAGCCCGGATGCCGGCTGCGTTCTTGCCTTGCGCGGGTCGTCGCCCAGCGCCTTGCGGCAGGCCGCCACCGCCAGCATGATGTGCCGCTCCACGGCGTTGATGCCCACCCCCATGCGGGCGGCCACTTCGGCGTGGGAAAGGCCATCGATCTTGTGGAGCACGAAGGCTTCGCGGCAGCGTGGCGGGAGGCGTTCGATGGTGGCAACCAGCAGGCGACCGCGCTGCCGCCCGGCATAGGCCGCTTCCGGGTCGTCGCAGAGCGGGCCCGCCATGTCTTGCAGCACGGCGTCGGACTCGTGGTTGCGCACTTGCCGCGCGCGGTGACGATCGATCAGCAGGTGGCGGGCGATCTTGTAGTGCAGCGCGCGTGGGTCATCGATGCGTTCGCCGGCGCTGGCCATGGCCAGCCCGCGCTCGCAGGCTTCCTGGACCAGGTCTTGCGCCTCATCCAGGTTTTTGACTTCACGTAAGAAGAAACGCAGCAGCTCGCCGTAATACCGCACATGCACGATGCACCCCAGCCAGAAAGAGGACGAAAAACATGCCCGTCTGATGGCTGAGATGTGGCGGCGGCTAGATCTGTTGCGCTGTGTGCGACGGGAACCGGTGGATTATAAATGAGAACGTTTCGCATTGATAGGCCGCTGGTTCCCGCTTTCCGTCAGTCCAGCCTTGGCAGCATCTTGGCGGGATTGAGCAGGTTCTTCGGATCCAGCGCCCGCTTGACCTGCCACATCAGCTCCAGCTCCACCGGCGATTTGTAGCGCTTCAGGTCGTCGCGCTTGGCCACGCCAATGCCGTGCTCGGCGGAGATCGAGCCGTTCTCCGCGTGGGCCAGGGTGTCCACCGCCTCGGAGATCGGTGCGTACCACTGGCCCAGGAAGTCCGCGGCGCTGCGGTCCTTGGGGCGCAGCGGGTTGAAGTGCACGTTGCCGTCGCCCATATGCCCGTAGATCACCATGCGCGCGGCGGGCTCCAGTGCCAGCACCTTGGCCGAGGCGTCGCCGATAAACGCGGCGATGCGCGACAACGGCACCGACACGTCGCACTTGATGCTGCCGCCGGTACGGGTCTGCGCGTCCGAGATTTCCTCGCGGATGCGCCAGAAGCGCTGGGCGTCGGCCAGGCTGGCGGCCACCGCGGCATCCAGCACCAGTTCTTGCGCCAGCCCGGCTTCGAGAATCTCCATCAGCGTGGCGTTGAGGCTTTCGTCGCTGCCGCCGGAGGTCAGCTCGATCAGCACCATCCAGTCGTGCCGTTCGGGCAGCGGCGAGGCCACGTCGCCCAGGTATTCGAGCACCAGTTCCAGCGCGGGCGCCGAGATCAGCTCGAACGCGGTGACGGCCTGGCCACCATGCTGCTTGGCCACGCCGAGCAGGCGCACGGCGGCTTCGGGGCTTTGCACTGCCACGAAGGCCACGGCACTGGCGCGCGGCTGCGGCATCAGCTTGAGCACGGCCGCCGTGATGATGCCGAGCGTGCCTTCCGAGCCGACGAAGAGCTGCTTGAGGTCGTAGCCGGTGTTGTCCTTGCGCAGGCCGCGCAGCGACGAGTAGATGCGGCCATCGGGCAGCACGGCCTCGATGCCCAGCACCAGGTCGCGCATATTGCCGTAGCGCAGCACGGCGGTGCCGCCTGCGTTGGTGGCCAGGTTGCCGCCAATCTGGCAGGAGCCTTCCGAGCCGATGCGAAGCGGGAACAGGCGCTGCTCCTGCTCGGCGGCGGTGCGGGCCGCGTTGAGCGTGACGCCGGCCTGCACTGTCATGGTGTCGTTGATGGTGTCCACGGCCAGCACGCGGTTCATGCGGCCCAGGCTGAGCAGCACCGCGGTGCCGCTGTCGTCGGGCACCGCGCCGCCCATCAGCGAGGTATTGCCGCCTTGCGGCACCACCGGCACATCGTGCGCGTGGCACCAGGCCATGACCTGGCTGACCTGTTCGGTGGTGGAGGGCATGACCACTACCTGGGCTTTGCCGTGGTAGATGCGGCGGTAGTCCGTGACGTAGGACTCGGTGTCGGCGTCGCCGCTCAGGCAGGCGCCGGCGCCGACGATGGCTTGCATCGCGGCCAGGGTGGCGCTGGTGGTGCTGGTGGCGGGGGCGGTGTGGGAATCGGTCGGCATGTTGGCGTGCTTTGTCGTGTTCTGTCGTGTTCTGTGACTGCGGTGGCGGGCATCAGTATGCGGCAGATGGCCCCGCCGCGGGCGCGGCGCCGGTGCCGATGAAGTCCGCGGCCAGCCGGCGTGCCGCGCTGGCATAAAGCAGCACATCCACGCCCGTGGCCACGAAGGTGCAGCCCAGGTCCAGGTAGCGGCGTGCCAGCTTGGGGTCGGAGGTCAGCGTGCCCGCGGCCTTGCCGCTGGCGACGATGGTGCGCATGGCGCCTTCGATGGCGGCCTGCACCTCGGGGTGGCCCGGGTTGCCGCGATGGCCCATGGAGGCGGCCAGGTCGGCGGGGCCGATAAAGACGCCGTCGACGCCATCGACAGCGCAGATGGCATCCAGGTTTGCCAGGGCCTTCACGGTTTCGGCCTGCACCAGCAGGCAGATCTCATTGTCGGCCACATCCAGGTAATCGGCGCGCGCGCTCCACTGCGAGGCACGGCCCACGGCGCTGCCCACACCACGAATGCCCTGCGGCGGGTAGCGGGTGGCGCATACCAGCGCGGCGGCTTGCTCGGCGGTATCCACCATCGGCACCAGCAGGTTCTTCGCGCCGATATCCAGCAACTGCTTGATCAGCGGAACTTCGCCGGCCACGCAGCGCACCACCGGTTGCGAGCGGTACGGGGCGATCGCCTGCAGCGCATGTAGCGTGCCGCGCAGGTCGTTGGGCGCGTGCTCGCCGTCGATCAGCAGCCAGTCGAAGCCGGCCGTGGCCGAGACTTCGGCGAGATAGGGCGATGCCATCGAGAGCCACAGGCCGATCTGGGGCTGGTTGGCCGCCAGCGCGGCCTTGAATGCGTTTTGTGCGGGCATGGTGTTCCGATGAATGTCGTGGGCGTGGGTGGGATGCCGCCGGGTCTTAGCCGAGCAGGCCCTGGCAAATATATTTGGTGTGCATGTAGTCGTCCAGCCCATGGCGCGAGCCCTCGCGCCCGTAGCCGGATTCCTTGACGCCGCCGAAGGGCGCGGCCTCCGAGGCGATAGCCCCTTCATTGACGCCGACAATGCCCGTTTCCAGCGCCTGCGCCACGCGCCAGATGCGGCGCACGTCATTGGAGTAGAAGTAGGCGGCCAGGCCGAAGGGCGTGTCGTTGGCGTCGCGGATCACTTCGGCTTCATCGGTGAAGCGGAACACGGCGGCTACCGGGCCAAACGTTTCTTCGCACGACAGCGCCATTTGCGGCGTGGCGTTGGTGAGCACGGTGGGCGCGTAGTAGTGCGGGCCGTCTGCCAGGCGCACGCGTTCGCCGCCGGTCATCACCACGGCGCCCTTGGCGACGGCATCTGCCACGTGGCGGGCGATCTTTTCCACGGCGCGCGCGTTGATCATGGGGCCGATCTGCGACGCGTCATCGGTGGCAGGCCCGACCTGCAGCGCGGCCACCCGCAGCGACAGGCGCGCGACGAAATGGTCGTGCACGCCAGCCTGTACATAGACGCGGTTCGGGCAGACGCAGGTCTGGCCCCCGTTGCGGAACTTGGAGGCCATCAGGCCATCGACGGCGGCATCGATGTCCGCGTCGTCGAACACGATGAACGGCGCATTGCCACCGAGCTCCAGCGACAGCTTCTTGAGCGTGCCGGCGGATTCGCGGGCCAGGTGCTTGCCCACCGGCGTGGAGCCGGTGAAGGTGATCTTGCGCACGCGGCTGTCGGCCAGCCAGGCATCGACCACGGCGGGGGTATTGGCGCGCGAGGCGGTGACGATGTTGAGTACACCGGCGGGCAGGCCGGCTTGCTGCGCCAGGTAGACCAGCGCCAGCGCGGTCAGCGGGGTGTCTTCCGCGGGCTTGGCTACCACGGTGCAGCCGGCGGCCAGCGCGGGCGCGATCTTGCGCGCGATCATGGCGAGCGGGAAGTTCCACGGCGTGATGGCGGCTACCACGCCCACCGCTTCCTTGAGCACCAGCATCTTGCGGCCGGGGACGGACTCGGCGACGATCTCGCCGCTGATGCGGGTGGCTTCCTCGGCGAACCACTCTACGTAGGAGGCGCCGTACAGCACTTCGCCGCGGGCCTCCTTGATGGGCTTGCCTTGTTCGGCGGAGATGATCTGGGCCAGGTCTTCCTGGTGCTCGAGGATCAGGGTGTGCCAGCGCTTGATGATCTGCGCGCGGTCGCGGGCGGTGCGGCGGCTCCAGGTTGGGAAGGCTGCTGCCGCGGCATCGGCTGCCTGGATGGCGTCCTGGGCGTCGCTGTCGGGCACGCAGGCGAAGACGGTGTTGGTGGCAGGGTTGGTGACATCCAGGCGGTGGCCGGTGTTGGCGGCTGACCACGCTTGGCCGATCAGGTTGCTGGTGCGCAGCAGGGCTGGGTGGGTCAGGGGGAGTGGGGTGGATGGCATGGTTTTTGGGATATGGGGGGTGAGTGCAACCGCAACCGCAACCGCAACTGCAACTGCAACTGCAACTGCTTGAATTCAAGGACAACTGCAACTGCAGTTTCACCACCCCTGCGGGGCGGCGACCTACTTTCTTGTCTTGCCAAGAAAGTAGGCAAAGAAGGCGCGCCGGATGGGGCGACTACCCCTCGTGATCCAACGAAAAGAGCGGCCGGGACCCAAACTCGCATCGCCTTAGGGCGATACTCAGACATGGGTCCCTCTTTTCCGCTCTTTTCGTCGGCTCACGAGGCGCCCCATACGGCCTTGGCACACCTTGACGGCTCGCTTCGCATCGCGTTGGGGTGTGGCCCGCCCTTCGGGCGCTTCACACGGCTATACCAATCGGTTGATCTTGCCGCTGGTTGGCTCCCCTCTCCCACTTGTGGGAGAGGGGGCGGGGGAGAGGGCGGGCGATCGCGATTTCGTGATGGTTCCAGGCTGCGAGGCTTTCTACTTTCTAACTGACAATCCCCAAGTGCCAGGGCACGAACTCGTTGTCGCCCAGCCCGAGTGCTTCACTCTTGGTTGGTTGTCCGGAGGCCGCTTCCAGGATGTGTTCGAAAATCCGCTGGCCCATCTCGTCCACAGTCAATTCGCCGTCCAGCACCAGCCCGCAGTTGATGTCCATATCGCCTTCGAGCCGCGTGTACATCGGCGTATTGCTCGCTAGCTTGATGGTCGGTGCCGGCTTGGAGCCGAACATCGATCCGCGGCCGGTGGTGAAGCAGATCAGGTTGGCGCCGCTGGCGATCTGGCCGGTGGCGGCGACGGGGTCGTAGCCCGGGGAGTCCATGAAGACGAAGCCGGCTTGCTCGATGGGCTCGGCGTATTCATAGACGGCTTGCAGCGGCGTGGTGCCGCCTTTCATGGCGGAGCCGAGTGATTTTTCGAAGATGTTGGCGAGGCCGCCTTGCTGGTTGCCGTGGCCGACCACGCCGTTGAACTGGGCGTTCTGGCCGGCGGTGTAGCGCTCCCACCAGGCCAGGCGGTCCAGCAGTTTCTGGCCGACTTCCGGCGTGACGGCGCGGCGCGTGAGCATGTATTCCACGCCGTGGATCTCGGGGGTTTCCGACAGGATGGCGGTGCCGCCGTGGCGCACCAGGATGTCCATGGCCGCGCCGAGCGCCGGGTTGGCGCTGATGCCGGAGAAGCCATCGGAGCCACCGCATTCCAGGCCGATCTTCAGGTGGCTGGCGGGCACGGGCTGGCGCGTGGCGGTATTGGCGCCGGGCAGCATTGCCTCGATGGCGCGGATGCCGGCCTGGATGGTGGCTGCCGTGCCGCCGCTGTCCTGCATGACCATGGTGCGCACGTGGCTGCCGGGCACCAGGCCTTGCGACTCCATCAGGCCCGCTACCTGGTTGCGCTCGCAGCCCAGGCCCACGATCAGCACGCCGGCCAGGTTGGGGTGGCGCGCATAGCCCGCCAGCGTGCGCCGCAGCACGTCGAAGTGCTCGCTGGGCGAGGACATGCCGCAGCCGCTGCTTTGCGCGAAGGCGGCCACGCCGTCCACATTGGGATAGGCCGCCATGCGCTCGGGCGTGAAGTGGTCCGCGATATGCCGGATCACCGTGGCCGAGCAGTTCACCGACGACAAGATGCCGATGAAGTTGCGCGTGCCAACGCGGCCGTCGGGCCGCACGAACCCCATGAAGGTGGCGCGCTCGGCCTCGGGCACATAGTCCACCGGCCGCACGTCCTGGCAGAAACCCGGGTCACGATAGAAATCCACCAGCGCCAGGTTGTGCGAATGCACGTGATCGCCGGCCTCGATGTCGCGCTCGGCCACGCCGATCACGGTGTCGAACTTGCGGATCTGGGTGCCCTTGGCAATGGCGCAGGCGGCAATCTTGTGTCCCGCGGGCACCTGGGCGCGCACGCGCAGCCCCAGTTCAGGCAGGGTCTGGCCAAGGTTCAGGGCGTCCCGGGCGATCAGGACGTTGTCGTTCGCATGCAGACGGATCAGGGCGGCGGTGTTCACGTTGGGTCAGCCTTGTTGCAGCAGTTCTTTGAGCTTGAGGCGCTGGATCAGGTGGGTTTCCTGGTCGTACACCGTGCTGATGTAGCGCTTGTATTCCGGGCCGTCCAGGTACATCACCGGCGCATCGATGCGGGCCGCGACCTGCTGGAATTCCTTGCTGGCCACAGCCTGGCGGAAGGCGTCGCGCAGCTTCTTTTCCACTGCGGGGTCCAGGCCGATGGGCGCGCCGATGCCGTTGGGCGCTTCCACCACCACGTTGTAGCCCAGTTCCTTGAGCGTCGGCGTGTCCTTGAAGCGCGGCGTGCGCTGGTCGCCCCAGGTGGCCAGCAGGCGCAGCTTGCCGGCTTCCACGTGGGGCGCCCACGAGCTGGAATCGGCCAGCAGGTCCACTTGCCCGGCGAGTACGTCCTGCAAGGCCTGCGCGCCGCCCTTGTAGGCGATGGCATTGAAGCGCACACCGGCGGCCTGCGCGAATTCCTCCATGCCCACGTGGGTGGCGCCGCCGATGCCGGCATGCGCATAGGTGAGCTTGCCGGGATGCGCCTTGGCCTCGGCCACGACGTCCTTGAGCGACTTGAAGCGCGAGTTCGCCGGCACCGCGATGCCGAAGGTCTGGCCGGAGGTGCGCGCCAGGTAGGTCAGCTCGCTGCGCGGGTCCAGCTGCAGCATGCCCAGCTGCGAGAAGCGCGTCACCGAGATCGGCACCTGGCCGATGGTGTAGCCGTCCGGCTTGGCGCGGGCCAGTGCCTTGGTGCCGATCATGCCCGATGCGCCGGCGCGGTTCTCCACCACGATGGATTGCTTGAGTACGCCGGACGCCACCTGGCACAGCGCGCGCATGGACTGGTCGGCGGTGCCGCCGACGGGCCACGGGCAGATGAAGGTGATGGGCCGGTCCGGATAGTCGGCGGCACGCGCGAGGCCCGGCAGCAACAGGCCGGCACTACCAGCCGTCGCAGCCGTGGCGGCTGCGGCGCCGCTGATGAGCAGGCGGCGTCGCCCGTGGTTGATGCCGTGGGGTGCGGTCATGTGTCGTCCTCGCAGGGTGTCGTTATTGGAGTCATGGGCTGGTGGCAATGTCCACCGGTCAGGCCGGATTGTGGCAAAGCCATTCATAACAATCCAATCAATCATCGGAATGGCTTCATAACCCTAAAGTTAAGTAGAATCGCGCCATGCCCCAGATCGACCGCGCCCTGCGCTCCAATATCAAGCTACGCCACCTGCAACTGGTGGTGGCGCTGGACGAGTTCCGCCATCTCGGCCACACCGCCGAGTTCCTCTCCGTCAGCCAGCCAGCCGTCTCCAAGATGCTCACCGAGGTGGAGAAGACGCTGGGCCTGACGCTCTTCACGCGCTCCACGCGCGGCACAGAGCCTACGCCGGCGGGCGCGTCGCTGGTGCGTTTTGCCCGCTCGGTGCTGGCGCAATACGAGCGCACGCGCGACGAGATCGCCGCGGAAGCCAGCGGCGCCGCCGGGCGCACCCGGGTGGGATCGATGGGCGCGGCCCTGCCGGTGCTGCTGGCGCAAGCCATAGGCCTGCTCAAGCAGCGCTCGGCGCAGGCCACCGTGCTGGTGGAGGAGGGCGACCTGCCCCACCTGCTGCCCAAGCTGCGCATCAGCGAGCTGGACCTGATCGTGGGGCGGCTGGAGCCCGGCTATGCCGCCCCGGACCTCATCACCGAGCCGCTCTATAACGAGCCGATGGTGGCGGTGGTGCGCAGCGGCCACGCGCTGGCAGGCAAGCGCGCACCGGGCTGGGCGGACCTGGCCGGCATGCCTTGCGTGGTGCCGCCGCCATGGGCCTCGCTACGGGTCAAGATCGAGCAGGAGTTCTACCGCTTTGGCCTGCAGCCACCAACCGACCTGATCGAGTCGTCGTCCTACCTTGCCATCACTACCTTCGTCGCGCAGCTAGATGCCGTGGGCTTCCTGGCCAGGTCGGTGGGGCAGCAGTTCGAGCGGGAAGGCCGCTTCCATATCCTGCCCATGGACATAGCGCTGGAGCTGCCGCCGGTGGGCGTGATCACGCTGCGCGAGGGGCGGCCCACGCCCAGCAGCATCCAGCTGGTCGAATGCCTGCGCGCGGCGGCCGGGCAACTGGCCACGCCGCCGGCCGATGCCAAAAGGACGGCGCGCGCGCCGCGGCGCACGAAATAGCCACCCCGCCGCGATCAGCGCGGCCGGGACAGCAGGTACTTCGCCAGTGCGTGAAACGCCGGGATCGTCGTCGGGTCGTTGGCGGCATTTCCGGCGACCGGGTTCGATGCATAGCGCACGATCACCATCTCGGCCTTCGGGTCGATATAGATGCGCTGGCCATGCACGCCGCGAGCCATGTAGGCGCCATGCTCGTTATGGGTGACCCACCACATGTCGCGATAGCTGCCGCCCTTGAGCAGCGGGTAGTCGGCCTTGGCAAACGCGGCCTTGTCGCCGCCGCCGCGGATATCGTCGACCACCGCCTTGGGCAGGATCTGCTGCCCATCGATCTTGCCGTCGTTGCGCAGCATCTCGCCAAAGCGCGCCAGGTCGCGCAGGCCGGTGTTCAGGCCGCCGCCGGCAAAGGGCGTGCCGATGGAGTCGACGGTGAAGTACGCGTCCTGCTCCGCGCCCAGCCGGCGCCAGATGCGCTCGGACAGCAGCTCGGCCACCGAGCGCCCGGTCACGCGCGCGATGATCCAGCCCAGCGCGTCGGTGTTGACCGTCTTGTAGCCAAAGGCCGCGCCATGCTCGCCTTGCGCCTGGATGGCCTGGAGCGACTCGTAGTAATTGCGCGGGCCGGTGTAGTCCTTGGGCTTGGGCAGCGGGCTGCCCGCCTGGGCGTGCATCCAGACCTCGGCGTCGGGGTCGGCGTAATCCTCGCTGTATTTGAGTCCCGTGGTCATGTCCAGCACCTGGCGCACCGTGGCATTGCCGAACGCCGATTGCGCCAGCTCCGGCACGTAGTCCGCCACGCGCTTGCCGGCATCCAGGCGGCCTTCTGCGACCAGCATGGCGCCGAGCGTGCCGATGACCGACTTGGTGACCGACATGGCCGCATGCTGGCCGTCGTCCTTCAGCGCGCCGAGGTAGCGCTCGTAGACAATGCGCCCGCGGTGCAGCACCACGATGCCATCGGTGTAGTTGGCCGCCAGGGATTGCGCCCAGGTCATCGGCCGGGTGGCGCCGATCGGCATGAACTGCAGCGCGTCGATATCGGTGCGCAGTGCGCGCGGCAGCGGCACCGGCGCGCCAAGCCCGCGCGAGACATTGACGGTGGGCATCAGCTCGCGGAAGTGCGACACGCTCCAGCGCAGGGCGGGGAAGCGCCAATAGCTGCCGTCGTCGAAGCGCACCGTGCGCTCGGGTGGCGGTGGCGCGCCTCGCATCCAGCCAAGGCCGGCGGGATCGCTGGCGGCGGCATCGGGTACCGGTGGCGTCGGGGCGTCGGCCCATGCCAGGGGCATCAGCCCGAAACTGCAAAGGGCCAGCGCGATCGCCGCGCCGCGGGGAACGCCGGTGCTCATCATCGAGACCACCTCCAAAAGTCAATGGGCTGCGTGCAGGCCGCCCAGCGGATCATAAACCACGCGATAGCGGAGCCGGCCCATGACGCACCACATTGCGGCTTGGTCCTTCGCGTAGGCACTGTTTAGGGCTGCTCGCGCCGCCCTATGGTGCGATATGTCTATCTGTCTTACATGGCATGTCTCCTGCTTCGTTGGTCTGCAACGCCCTCATGTATACAACCTGGGATACAAGCGATGACCAGCAAGACGCCTCTGCGCCGATCCGCCGCCAGCCTTGGCAGTTGCCGAACCCTGCCTGAGTGGCAACAGCTCTACAAGACGCAAGGCGCGTCGCCCGCGGACGTGCTGGCGCCGTTCCTGGACCTGGACGCCGCGGACCCGGCCTGGATCGCGCGGCTGGATGCGGCGCGGCTGCAGTCCCAGCTGGCTGCGCTGGCGGCGCGCGTTGAAGAAGCGGGCGGCAAGCTCGATGCGTTTCCCCTCTACGGCGTGCCGTTCGTGGTGAAAGACAACATCGACGTGGCGGGGTGGCCCACCACGGCGGCGTGTCCCGCCTTTGCGTATGTTGCCAAGCGCGATGCCGGCGCGGTGGCGCGGCTGCGCGCGGCCGGGGCCATCGTGGTGGCCAAGGCTAACCTGGATCAGTTCGCCACCGGCCTGGTGGGCGTTCGTTCGCCCTACGGCGCGGTGCCCAACACCTTCGATGCGGCGTACGTCAGCGGTGGCTCCAGTTCGGGCTCGGCGTCTTCGGTGGCGCGCGGCTGGGTGCCGTTCTCACTCGGGACCGATACGGCGGGGTCGGGGCGCATTCCCGCGGCATTCAACAATATCGTGGGCCTCAAGCCGACCCGGGGCTGGCTCTCCACAGCCGGCGTGGTGCCGGCCTGCCGCACGCTGGACTGCGTCTCCGTGTTTGCGCTGACGGTTGACGATGCCGCGCTGGTGGCGGAGATCGCGGGCGGCTTTGACCACGACGATCCTTACTCGCGCACCTATCCGCAGAGCGCGCCTGCCGCGCTGGCGCCATCGCCCGTGCTGGGCATTCCCGATCAGCTGGCATTCTTTGGCGATACGCAGGCGCAGGCCAGTTTCAAGCAAGCGCTGGCGGACTTGCAGGCGATGGGCGCCAAGCTGGTGCCGATTGATTTTTCGCCATTCGCCGAGCTGGCCGCACTGCTCTACCAGGGGCCATGGGTGGCCGAACGCTTCCTGGCGGTGAGCCAGCTTCACGCCAGCCAGCCGGAAGCCATCGATCCGGTCGTTCGCGTGATCGTCGAGGAAGCGGGCCGCTATAGCGCGATGGATGCGTTCAGCGCCGAGTACCGGCGCGCGGCGCTGACCCGCGCTATCCACCTGGCGCTGGCAAAGGTCGATGCGCTGGTGGTGCCGAGCGCGCCGTCGATCTATACGCTGGCCGCCGTGCAGGACGATCCGATCCGCCTGAACGCGCGGCTTGGCACCTATACCAACTTCACCAACCTGGCCGACCTGTCGGCGCTGGCGCTGCCGGCCGGTGCGCGCGAGGACGGCCTGCCGGCGGGTATCACGCTGATCGCCCCCGCATGGTCGGACCGCGCGCTGGCCCGCTTTGGCCGGCAGTGGCAGGCGGCGCAAGCGTTGCCGCTGGGCGCCACCGCGCGGGCTTGTCCCGCCGGAGCACAGCGCGCCACGCCGGTCACGCCGGGATCGGTGCGGCTGGCCGTGGTCGGCGCCCACCTTAGTGGCATGCCGCTTAACCATCAACTGCTCACGCGCCACGCGGCCTTTGTGGAGGCTTGCCGCACGGCGCCGTGCTACCGGCTTTATGCGCTGGCGGAAACGATTCCACCCAAGCCCGGGCTGGTGCATAGCGGCACAGGGCAGGGCGCGCCGATCGAAGTCGAGCTCTGGGATGTGCCACTGGCCAGCTTTGGTGCTTTCGTCGCGGAGATTCCCGCGCCCCTTGGCATCGGCAAGCTGCTGCTGGAAGACGGCCGGCAAGTTACCGGGTTCATCTGCGAACCCCGGGGCCTGGAAGGCGCGCGCGATATCACGGCATTTGGCGGCTGGCGCGCCTATCTCGCCAGCGCAAACGCCAGCGCAGCCTGACCCGGGAGCGCCGATGTTCCACACCGTACTGATCGCCAATCGTGGCGAGATCGCCGTGCGCGCCATTCGCACCTTGCGTGCGCTAGGTATCAAGAGCGTGGCCGTGTATTCGGATGCCGATCGCAATGCCGCGCATGTCCGGCTGGCCGATGTGGCCGTGCCGCTGGGTGGCGAGCGTGCGGCGGATAGCTACCTGGTGGCCGAGCGCGTGCTGCAAGCCGCGTTGGATACCGGCGCGCAAGCCGTCTTCCCCGGCTACGGCTTTCTGTCGGAGAGCGCGGTGTTCGCCGAGGCCTGCGAAGCGGCAGGGCTGGTCTTCATTGGCCCGACGCCGCACCAGCTCCGCGAGTTTGGCCTGAAGCACCGGGCGCGCGCGTTGGCTGCCGAGGCGGGGGTACCGATGACGCCCGGCACCGGTCTGCTCTCCAGCGTGGAACAAGCCCTGCGGGAGGCCGCGCGCATCGGCTATCCCGTCATGCTCAAGAGTACGGCTGGCGGGGGCGGCATCGGCCTGTCGCGCTGCGCCGATGACGCTGAACTGAGCGCGGCCTTTGACAGCGTGCAGCGGCTGGGCGAGCAATTCTTCAAGCATGGTGGCGCCTTTATCGAGCGCTGCCTGGACCGCGCGCGGCATATCGAGGTGCAGATCTTTGGCGACGGCGCGGGCCGCGTGGTGGCGCTGGGCGAGCGGGATTGCTCCACGCAGCGCCGCAACCAGAAGGTGGTGGAGGAAACCCCGGCACCGCACTTGAGCGAGGCCACGCGCCACGCGCTGCATCGGGCCGCGATCCGGCTGGGCGAATCGGTGCGCTACCGGTCTGCCGGCACGGTGGAGTTCATCTACGACGTGGAGCGGAAGGACTTCTACTTCCTGGAGGTCAATACCCGGCTGCAGGTGGAGCATCCCGTGACCGAACTGGTCACCGGGCTGGACCTGGTCGCCTGCATGCTGAAGGTGGCCGCGGGCGATGCGCTGGACTGGGATGCCATCTCCCGCCCGCCGCAGGGTGCAGCCATGGAGGTGCGGCTCTATGCGGAGGATCCGCTCAAGCAGTTCCAGCCCTCGCCGGGCACGTTGACCGAGGTGGCTTTTCCGGACGGCGTGCGCGTCGACGGCTGGGTCGAGACCGGCACGGAGGTATCCGCCTTTTACGATCCGCTGCTGGCCAAGCTGATTGTCCACGGCCCCACCCGCGAAGCCGCGCGCGCAAGGCTCGCGGCGGCGCTGGCCGCCACGCGCCTGTGCGGCATCGCTACCAACCTGGACTACCTGCGCCAGATTGTCGACTCGCCCGAGTTCACCGCGGGCCGCGCCTTCACGCGCATGCTTGACCGCTTTCCCTACGCGCCGGCAGTCATCGAGGTGCTGGAGCCAGGCACCTACACCAGCATCCAGGACGTGCCGGGCCGCACGGGCTACTGGCATATCGGCGTGCCGCCGTCCGGCCCGATGGACGACTACGCCTTCCGGCTGGCCAACCGCATCGTTGGCAATCATCCGGGCGCTGCCGGGCTGGAATGCACGCTGGCAGGGCCACGCCTGCGCTTTCATGGCGCGGCCGTGGTGGCGCTGGCCGGCGCGCCTTGCACGGCAACACTCGACGGGATGAACGTCCCGTTCTGGGCGCCAATCAGCGTGGCCCCGGGCCAGGTCCTGGCGCTTGGCAAGGCCACGCAAGGCTGCCGCACCTACCTTGCCGTGCGCAATGGCTTCGATGTGCCGCGCTATCTGGGCAGCCGGTCCACTTTCGCGCTCGGGCAGTTCGGCGGGCATGCCGGGCGCACGCTGCGGCCGGGCGACATGCTCCCGCTCGGCCAGCCGCATCTGGCCGCCAGCGGCGTCGAGGCCCCGGTGACGGCGCCACAGGCCGCGCCCGCCGCACTGGTGCCGGCCTACGGCCAACATTGGGAGATCGCGGTCCTGCACGGCCCGCATGGCGCTCCCGACTTCTTTACGCCGGCATCCATGGAGACTTTTTTCGCCACGGACTGGGAGGTGCACTACAACTCCAACCGCCTTGGCGTGCGCCTGGTCGGGCCCCGGCCCGAATGGGCACGGCGCGACGGCGGCGAGGCGGGGCTGCACCCATCCAACGTGCACGACTGCGAATACGCAATCGGCGCCATCAACTTCACTGGCGACTTCCCGGTGATCCTCACCAATGATGGCCCGAGCCTCGGCGGCTTTGTGTGTCCCGTCACGGTCGCCAAGGCCGAGCTGTGGAAGGTTGGCCAGGTCAAGCCGGGCGACCGGATCCGCTTCCGGCCTATCAGCTTCGATGCCGCGCGTGCCTTGCAGGCGGCGCAGGACCAGGACATTGCCGGGCTGGGGCAAGTCACGCGCGCGCCGCCGCTGCCGGCGCCGGCGCATTCCACCGCCATCCTTGCCGCGCGCGCGGCCAGCGGGCATCACCCGGCCATCGCCTACCGGCAGGCGGGCGACGGCTACCTGCTGCTGGAGTACGGCGAGAACGTGCTCGACATCGGCCTGCGGCTGCGGGTGTACCTGATGATGGAGGCGCTCAAGGCGCAGCCGATGGACGGCGTGCTGGAGCTATCGCCCGGCGTGCGCTCGCTGCAGGTGCGCTACGACGGCCAGCGCATCCATCAGGCGGCGTTGATCGAGGCGCTGCTCGCCATCGAGGCCGGCCTGCCGGACGTGGCCACGCTGACGATCCCCACCCGCGTGGTGCACCTGCCGATGGCCTTCGAGGATGGCGCCACGCTGGATGCCGTGCAGCGCTACCGCGAGACGGTCTGCGCCGACGCGCCGTGGCTGCCGAACAATGTCGACTTCATCCAGCGCATCAACGGCCTGGCGCATCGCGACGAGGTACGGGACATTGCGTTCTTGGCGCGCTATCTGGTGCTGGGGCTGGGCGATGTCTACCTTGGCGCGCCTTGCGCCGTGCCGCTTGACCCGCGCCACCGGCTGCTCACCTCCAAGTACAGCCCCGCGCGCACCTTCACCGCGGAAGGCACGGTTGGCATCGGCGGGGTCTATATGTGCATCTATGGCATGGACTCCCCGGGCGGCTACCAGTTGATCGGGCGGACGCTGCCGATCTGGAACAAGTTCCTCAAAAACCCGGGTTTTGAGCCGGGTGCGCCGTGGCTGCTGCGCTTCTTTGACCAGGTGCAGTTCTACCCGGTTGCGCAGGCGGATCTGGACCGGCTGCGCGAGGATTTCCGCGAAGGACGCGCCACGGTGCGCATCGAGCACGATGTATTCGACTATGCCGCGTACCGCCAGTCGCTCGTGGACAGCGCGCACAGCATTGCCGCCTTCCAGGCGCGGCAGCAGGCCGCCTTCAGCGCGGAGGTGGCTCGCTGGAAAGTCCATGAGGCCAACGCGGCGCCCATCCAGGTGCCGGCCGCCTTGCTCCATGACGAGCACGACGGCCATGCCGTGACGGCGGAGATGAGCGGCAGTGTGTGGAAGGTGCTGGTGCAGCCCGGCGAGCAGGTGCGGGCCGGGCAGCCGCTGCTGGTGGTCGAGGCCATGAAGATGGAACTGACCGTGCTGGCCCCGGTGGCGGGCACGCTGTTGGCCATGCGCTGCCGCGCGGGCTCGGCGATCAAGGTGGGCGACCGCCTGGCGTCGATCGCCTGACAAGCGTGGAGCGTGCCTCAGCGCGGCTTGATGAACTTCAGCGTCATGCGGTCCGATTCGCCGATGGCCATGAAGCTCGCACGGTCGCGCTCGCCGCCGCGCAACGTCGGCGGCAACGACCACACGCCATCGGGATGGTCGTGATTGTCGCGGGGGTTGGCATTGATCTCGCTGCGCCCGGCAAGCGCGAAGCCGGCCGCGCGGGCGTGGTCGATGACGTAGTCTTCGGTGACGTAGCCGGTGGCGATCATCTGCTCCAGCGAGGTGCCGGGCGTGGCCCGATGCTCCTCCACGCCCAGCACGCCGCCGGGTTTGAGCACGGCGTAGAAGGCGCGCAGGCTATCGTCCAGGTGGCCGTCCTTGATCCAGTTGTGGATGTTGCGAAAGGTCAGCACCAGGTCGGCGCCGCCCGGCGGGGCGATATCGGTAAAGGCGCGCACCGGCAGCGTGCCGACCGCGACCTTGCCGTAGTTGCCCGGATCCTGCGCCAGTTTCTTCTCGAAGTTCGCCCTTGAGCGCTTGCCTTGCTCGCTGGCATCCGCGGCGCTCACATCGTAGTGCGCGGCGTATAGCTTGCCGTGGTCGCGCAGCACCGGCGCCAGGATCTCCGTGTACCAGCCGCCGCCCGGCGCAATTTCGATCACTCCCTGGTCCGGCTGCAAGCCGAAGAACTGTAGCGTTTGCAGTGGATGGCGGTACACGTCGCGGGCCTTGTTGGCGGCACTGCGCTGCGGACCGGCGATGGCGGCGGCGAGTGCTTCGTCTGCCGCGGCCAGCGCGGCGCTGGCCGCGCTGGCCAACATGCCGGCGCCGGCCAGCAGCAGGGCGTGCCGCACGAAACGGCGCCGGGCAGGGGAGGGAGTCATGGCATTCCTTGCTGAAGGTAAGTGGTGAGCGGTGAAGGGGGAGCGGTGGCTATCCATAGCCGCCCCTGAATCTGGACGCAGCCTGGCCGCTTTGTCAAGCCGGCTCATGCAGTTCCCGCGTTGGCCCGTGCCGCCCTCGAGGAAGCGTCTTAGGAAATGCGTTTTTATTCGTTCTCAATCCAGCAGCGTCATTTCATAGTTGAGCCGTGATGGCTATAGGCGGTTGCCGTCAACGACAAAGCGTGCATCGGGCAGGCCCGGCTTAGCCCGCACGCGGACAACATGCTGCAAGGAGAGCGTTTCATGACAGTCGCATCGGAAGACAAGATCAAGCATCCCGTGCTGGAAGCCGCTCGCGGCGTGGCACGTTCCTCCGGCCTGCCCTATGCCGGCCGCGTCACGCCGCAGCAGGCCTGGGCGCTGTTCAGCGCCGGCGATGCGGTGCTGGTCGACGTACGCACGGCGGAAGAGCGCAAGTTCGTCGGCTATGTGCCCGATACCCTGCACGTGCCCTGGGCCACCGGCACCAGCCTGACCCGCAACCCGCGCTTTGCGCGCGAGCTCGAAGCCAAGACCGGCAAGGACGCCGTGGTGCTGCTGCTGTGCCGCAGCGGCAACCGCTCCGCGCTGGCTGCCGAAGCTGCCACCAAGGCGGGGATCGTGCATGTGTTCAACGTGCTCGAGGGCTTCGAAGGCGAGATCGACGAGCTGCAACGGCGCGGCAAGAGCGGCGGCTGGCGCTTTCACGATCTGCCGTGGATCCAGGACTGAGCCTCGGCTGGCGCAAGCCATCGATCCATAGAGATCAACAAGCATAGCGCTCAACAAGCCGCGCGAGCCATCGCGCGGACAACGCAGAACGGGGAGTACCACAGTGGCTGACTTCGAGATCGGCGAGATCGTGCTCGCCCTGCAGCAGGTGCGCCAGCAATGGAGAGAAGGCCAGCAACGCTTGCTGGAGCCGGGCGGGCGCGACCTGCCTTCGCGCGATGCGCTGGCGCAGGTGATCGCCACGCTCAAGGGGGTGCTGTTTCCCATGCGGCTGGGGCCGCCCGATTTGCGCCAGGAGAGCGAGAATCTCTATATCGCCCATTCGCTGGACGCGGCGCTGCATGGGCTGCTGGCCCAGGCAAGGTTGGAGTTCCACTACGCCGCGCGCCATGCCGAACGTGATGAAGCTGCGCTAAGAGCGCGCGCGCTGACGGCCGTGCATGCGTTCGCCGCCGAGCTGCCACGCATCCGCGGCCTGCTCGACAGCGACGTGCTCGCCGCCTTCCATGGCGACCCCGCGGCCGGCAGCGTGGATGAGGTCCTGCTCTGCTATCCCGGCATCCTGGCGATGATCCATCACCGCGTCGCCCACGCGCTCTATGGCCTCGGGCTGCCGCTGCTGGCACGTATCGTGGCGGAGCTGGCGCATGCGGAGACCGGCATCGACATCCATCCCGGCGCGCAGATCGGCGGCGGCTTCTTTATCGACCACGGCACGGGCGTGGTGATTGGCGAGACCACCATCATCGGCGAACGCGTGCGGCTGTACCAGGCGGTGACGCTCGGCGCCAAGCGCTTTCCGCGCGATGCCACGGGCAAGCTGGAGAAGGGCCTGCTGCGGCACCCCATCGTCGAGGACGATGTGGTGATCTACGCCGGCGCCACCATCCTTGGCCGCGTCACGCTGGGCCGCGGCGCGGTGATCGGCGGCAATGTGTGGGTCACGCAGGATGTCGCTGCCGGCGCCCATGTGACGCAGGCCGTATCGCGCAACGAGACCGCCAGGGTGCCGGGCGCAAGCGAGCTGCCGCGCGTGATCGAGGCGAGCTTGCCATGACTGACCTGGTGCGGACTTTGGGCGCCACCGTGCGCCAGTTGCGCGAGGCGCATGCGTGGTCGCAGGAAGAGCTTGCCGAGCATGCGGGCATGAACCGCTCGTATATCGGCGAGATCGAGCGCGGCAGCGCGATTGCCTCGATCGTCACGGTGGAAAAGCTGGCCGTGGCGCTGGGCGTGCCGATCTCCTGGCTGCTCGGATCGGGCGCCGCACACGTCTCGCTGCGTGATGCGCAGGTGGTTGGCACACGGTCCTAGCTATCGCCGCCGATACCCACGAACCACGCGCAAATCCACGCGCAAATCCATGCGCATTGCCGTCTATAGCATGTTGAACGGGCCGGGCCGTCTCCCGATAATCGCTGCGGTAATAACGATTCTTGTTTTTCTCATATAGCAACCAGCCATCAGCTCACAGCTAACAGCTAAACGGAGTAGCACATGTCGGTAAACGGGAGCGGCCAGACGGCGCTCGGCGATAACGCAGCACGGCAACTAGCCAATGCCACCAAGACGATCCCCCAGCTCGCGACCATCACGCCGCGCTGGCTGACGCATTTCCTGCAGTGGGTGCCGGTGGAAGCCGGCATCTACCGCCTCAACAAGGTGCAGGACCCCGAGTCCGTCAAGGTCGCCTGCACCCAGCGCGACGACGAAGGCAAGCTGCCGCGCACCTTCGTCAACTACGAAGAGCAGCCACGTGAGTATTTCCTGAACGCGGTCAGCACGGTGCTGGACGTGCATACCCGCGTCTCGGACCTGTACAGCAGCCCGCACGACCAGATCAAGGAACAGCTGCGTCTCACCATCGAGACCATCAAGGAGCATCAGGAAGGCGAGCTGATCAACAACCCGGACTACGGCCTGCTGGCCAACGTGGCCGAAGAGCAGCGTGTCTTCCCGCTGACCGGCGCGCCCACGCCGGACGACATGGACGAGTTGCTCAGCAAGGTGTGGAAGGAGCCCGCGTTCTTCCTGACCCACCCGCTGGCGATTGCCGCTTTTGGCCGCGAATGCACGCGCCGTGGCGTGCCGCCGCCCACCGTCAGCCTGTTCGGCTCGCAGTTCATCACCTGGCGCGGCATTCCGCTGATCCCGTCGGACAAGGTGCCGGTGGCTGACGGCAAGAGCAAGATCCTGCTGCTGCGCGTGGGCGACAAGCGCCAGGGCGTGGTCGGCCTGTTCCAGCCGGGCGTGGCGGGCGAGCAGGGCCCGGGCCTGTCGGTGCGCTTCATGGGCATCAACGACCAGGCTATCGCTTCGTACCTGATCTCGCTGTACTGCTCGCTGGCCGTGCACGCGCCGGATGCGCTGGCGGTTCTCGATGACGTGGAGATCGGCAAGTACCATGACTATCCTGACACCTACAAGTAATCCGGTGAATCCGCCGAATCCGCCGGCCAGCCCGTCGGCGGCGCTGCCGGGCGCGCCTTCGGTGCCGCCCGGCTTGCCGGATCCGGCGGTGCTGGCGCGCCTGGCGGGGGCGTTTTTCTCGGCCCTGCCGGGGACATCGCCCGCCGCCGCGCAGTCGCTGCCCGTGGTGAACAACCCGGCGCCGCCTGGCTCGCCCGTGGCGGGTCCAGGCGGCACGGGCACCGGCGTGCCGGGTGCGGCGATCCCGCAGGGCCACGTGCCCGGCGCCAACCTGTTGCCGGCCGCGCCAACCCATGTGCTGTCGCTGGCTAACCGCGCGCCGGCCTTGCGGCCAACCTCGGTGGCGCAGAATGGCCTGCCCGACACGGTAGCCACGGTGGCGCCCGCGGTGGAAAGCCGCTTCGGCGGCCAGGCGCTGGGCGTGCCGCATGCGCCGTCGCCGTCGCCGCAGTCCTCGGCCGCGCCTGCCTACTACTTCCTGGAGGGCGCGGGCCGCGACCTGCATGGCGGCGCATCGAGCCTGCGCGAGATCGCCACGTTCGGCGATCCGCTCTCGCTGCATCTGCCGCAGCAAGGGCAGGGCGCTTGCGGCTCTGGGCGCGAGCAAGAGCAGACGCTGCCGTGGGCATCGTCTTCGGCGCGCGTGCCGTTCGACGTCAACGCCATCCGGCGCGATTTCCCGATCTTGCAGGAACGCGTCAACGGCCGCCAGCTGGTGTGGTTCGACAACGCCGCCACCACGCACAAGCCGCAGTCGGTGATCGACCGCATCGCGTACTTCTACGCGCACGAGAACTCCAACATCCACCGCGCTGCCCATGCACTGGCCGGGCGCGCCACGGATGCCTACGAGGCCGCGCGCAGCAAGGTGCGGCGTTTTATCGGCGCATCCTCGCCCGACGAGATCATCTTCGTGCGCGGCACCACCGAGGCCATCAACCTGATCGCCAAGACCTGGGGCGTGCAGAACGTGGGCGAGGGCGACGAGATCATCGTCTCGCACCTGGAGCATCACGCCAATATCGTGCCGTGGCAGCAGCTTGCCGCGCAGACCGGGGCCAGGCTGCGGGTGATTCCGGTGGACGATTCCGGGCAGGTGCTGCTGGATGAATACCGGCGGCTGCTCAATGACCGCACCAGGATCGTGTCCGTGACCCAGGTCTCGAATGCGCTGGGCACCGTGGTGCCGGTCAAGGAGATCGTCGACCTGGCCCACCGCGCCGGCGCCCGCGCGCTGGTCGACGGCGCGCAGTCGGTCTCGCACATGCGGGTGGACGTGCAGGCCATCGATGCGGATTTCTTCGTGTTCTCGGGCCACAAGGTGTTCGGGCCCACCGGCATCGGCGTGGTCTATGGCAAGCGCGAGCTGCTGGAGGCCATGCCGCCCTGGCAAGGCGGCGGCAACATGATTGCCGACGTGACCTTCGAGCGCACCGTGTTCCAGCCGCCGCCCAACCGCTTCGAGGCCGGCACCGGCAACATCGCCGATGCGGTCGGGCTGGGCGCTGCGCTGGATTACGTGGAGCGGGTCGGCATCGAGAACATCGCCCGCTACGAGCACGAGCTGCTGGAGTACGCCACCCACCTGCTGCAGCCCATCCCGGGCGTGCGGCTGGTAGGCACGGCGCGCGACAAGGCCAGCGTGCTGTCCTTCGTGCTCAAGGGCTATGAAACCGAGGAAGTGGGCCGCGCGCTCAACGAGGAAGGCATCGCCGTGCGCTCCGGGCATCACTGCGCCCAGCCTATCCTGCGCCGCTTTGGCGTGGAGGCCACGGTGCGGCCGTCGCTGGCCTTCTACAACACCACGGACGAGGTGGACCGGCTGATTTCGGTGGTCAGGCGGCTTTCGGGGCGCCGTTGAGCCGGAAAACGCGGGGCGTGGGGCTTATAACCCCCCTGAATATGCATGAATCGGGACGCGCCCTGCGTTTTCTTCTAAAATCCGCTATCTTCTCACCTTGATCGGCGCGCCTTCCAGCCTTCGGACCGGAGCCCGCCTTGTTGAACGCAACCGGCAAGCTACCGCCAAGCCTTTGGTATCAGGCCACAACAGGCCATCGACGCCGGCGCCATCCAGCGCATACAGCGCCTTATTCATGAGCAATCTCAACCAGCAAGCCATCCTCTCCGTCCACCACTGGACCGACACGCTCTTCAGCTTCACCTGCACCCGCGACCCCGGCTTCCGCTTTGAAAACGGCCAGTTCGCCATGGTCGGCCTGGAAGTGAACGGTCGTCCGCTTCTGCGTGCCTACAGCATCGCCAGTGCCAACTACGAGGAAACGCTGGAGTTCTTCAGCATCAAGGTGCCGGACGGCCCCCTGACGTCGCGCCTGCAGCACCTGAAGGAAGGCGACCAGATCTTCGTCGGCAAGAAGCCCACCGGCACGCTGCTGGTCGACAACCTGCTGCCGGGCAAGACCCTGTGGCTGCTGGCCACCGGCACTGGCCTGGCCCCGTTCCTGTCGATCATCCGCGACCCGGAAGTGTACGAGCGCTACGACAAGGTGGTGCTGACCCACACCTGCCGCTTCGTCGAGGAACTGGCCTACCGCGAACTGATCCAGGAACACCTGCCGCAGCACGAACACCTGGGCGAGCTGATCCGCGAAAAGCTGGTCTATTTCCCCACCGTGACGCGCGAAGAGTTCGACAATCAGGGCCGCATCACCGACCTGATCGCCAACGGCGAGCTGTTCGAGCGCCTGGGCGTGGAGCCGTTCTCGCTGGAGAACGACCGCATCATGCTGTGCGGCAGCCCGGACATGCTCAAGGACATCCGCGCGATGCTGACCGAGCAGCACTTCACGGAAGGCAATATGAGCGAGCCGGGCCACTTTGTGCTTGAAAAGGCATTTGTTGGCTAAGCGTTCGGCCCGCTGAAGGCCATTGCGCCATGACGATCGCCGGGGTTCCCCGGTGATCGCTCAATCCCGCTGGCGGGACATCATTGCTGGCGGGACATCACCCAGAAGTGAATCCCCAGGGTGGTCAGGAAGACACCCCCGAGCTGTATCCACGCCAGTTCCGTCCCCAGCGACAGATATAGCCCCGCAGCGCCGGCGGCCGTGCCCGCACGCCCGTGCCATATGCGCGTCCTGCCATGGTTCTCTTGCATCATGCTTGCGTTCCCTCGCTGACGAGCGCCACTCACCAGGCGCGCCATCACTAAGCCACTGCCACCACCGGCAACCCTCGTACCCGGCCATCAGCGTGCGCGTGTAAGCCGCGCGGGGGCGGTCGAGGATGTCGCGTAGCGCCCCGGTCTCCAGCACGCGGTCGGCAGCCTCGGCGATCACGCCGGCCAGAGCGCCATCGGGCAGCGTGGAGAAGCTTTGAGGCATGGAGCAGGTAGCGGCAGGCTTGCCATGAACAAGGACTTGCTAGACTACCGGCCGGTGCGCATCGGCACAAAGAAGCATATTGCGCTTCCATATGCGCTTGTTGAGGGGGCAGTGCCTGCTTGCCTTCCCAGCCTGAAACCACTCAGAAGAGAACGCGCGTTGTGAATGTGAAAATCAGGAATTGCTCGTCGCTGATCGCCTTGTTGGCGCTATTTGTCCCTGCCGCACAGGCAGCGCAGGCCGGCATGCAATGCGGCCTCGCGGCGAGCAGCACGGAGATCGCGATCTGCGCCAATGCGGATCTGCGCAAGCTCGATAGCAAGCTCTCGGCCGTGTATGGCAAGCTCGCCAGCGCCCAGGCCCGGCAGCGTGCCGCGCTACGGCAAGCCCAGCTTGCGTGGCTGAAGACCCGGGATCAGTGTGGCGCGGACAAGAGCTGTATCACCGCACAGTATGAGGAGCGGCTTGCGGCATTGCAGGCGCAGCTGCGCGAAGCCGCGGCCTACAAGCCGGACAGCGTGGACCGGCAGGCGCTGGAGGACCTGCGCCAGGCGGTGGAAGCCATGCGCAAGACCGAGCCGGTGTTCCCGCTTGAGAAGGCCCTTGATGCGATCCGCATCAAGACGGGCGTGACGACGTTCGCCAACGTGAAAGACGGCAAGCAGACGGGCGACGACGCGCATTTCCCGGCGACGCGCCCCCCGGGCGTCACCAGCGACGAATGGCGCGCTTTGCTGGCCTCCGGCATCGAAGGCGGCGGGGAGAACGGCAACGCCTCCTACACGCTGATGGATATCGACGGCGACGGGCAGCGCGATCTCATCATCGATACCTATTCCGGTGGGACCGGGCTGTTTTCCTTCGTGAGCGCGCTGCGGCGGGAGGGCGGAAAATTCGCAGGCGCCGATGGCTCGACGGGCCGGGCCGACGCGTTGGAGGAAGGAGGCTACCTTTACTCGGTCAACGGACGCGGCGCCAACCAGGCGGCGGACTGGGTCCGCCTGCGCGGACGCGTCTATGTAGCGTACTGGAACAGCTACTACGGGGTGGACAACGTTCACCTGCTGAGGCCGCTGACGGTGGTTGGCGAGGTGCCAAGGCTTGCCGTGCACTACCGCTACCAGCTCTCCATCCCCAAGGTCCAGAAGGACGAAGAGAAGGGCACGGTCGCGACGCTGGACAGCACCCTGCATGCAGCCCTGACACGCGCGCTTGCGCAGGCAAGCAGCGAGGTGGCACGCGATGTCGGCACCATGGACAAGCCCCTTTGCCCGGTTCCGGACACGGTCAAGGGCGATGACCGTGGTGTCTACTACAGCTACGGCACGGGCCACTACACCTTTGAAATCGTGGCAGACATGCCCGTCTGGGTGGGGCGCCAGTGCTACATCGGACGACTGGTCGACTGGTTTGGCGGCTATTCACCCAAGGACGGGCTGTTCGCGCAGCTGTGGATGCGCAAGCCGGAGGACCAAGAGCAGGCGCAAACGTATTCCGTCAAGGGCTTGCGCACCGCTGTCGGGATCAAGGCCTCGATCGGCAAGATGGAGGGCGACAACGGTATGTAATCCACCGCTTGCCGCCGCCCGCCGCCCCGTAGCCGGATCATTCGCTGATCTCGACCTCCATGTTGGTGATGGTCGGGAAGTGCTTGTCTTGCTTCAGGTTGATGGTAAAGGCCACCCCCTTGCGCTTGCCCGCCATGAAGCCGGTGTTGCGATCCAGGTCGGACACAGCATCCTGCAGCGGCGGCGTCAGTTGCTTGTAGAAGGCCAGCACCCGCTCGATGCTGTCGGTGGTCTGCAGCCGGAGCACACGGTTGGCCTTGGCGTTGCTCAGCGCATCCTGCGCGGTGCGGTGAACGATGGCCCGCGGGTACAGCGGCACTTGCGACGAAAATCCCTTGGGGAGCTTGATCGGCTTGGCCGTGGTGTTGGCGGCATCCAGCGTGATGGTCTCCACCTTGGTGATCTTCTCGCCGGAGTCGGTCTGCAGGTCTTCGGGCACGTCCTGGCTCCACGCAACCAGCGGTTGCGCCTTGGCGCGATCGAAGCCGGGCCGCAGGAAGACGGACAGCCGGCCGTGCTGGTCGTCCTGGCAGCCATTCTTGCCGCATTCGCGGTGCACCAGCGCCGCAGCCAGCACGTCACCGCGCTCGTCTACCAGCACGGCCGCACGCTCGGCGCCATGCGATAGCTGGCGGCGCGACGACAGCACGCGCTGGCCATCGGGCAGTTCCTGCTGGGCCCGGTTGGCGCGCGACTGCAGCCCCGACAGGATCTGCTCGGCCAGCAGGCCGTCCTCCCAATAGTAAGTACCGGACGCATTGCCGGCAAACCGGGTGATGGCGAGATCCAGCGCGGGGGCTTCCCGGGTTTCCTGCTGGCGGCTGGTGTCCAGGACCAGGACGGCATCCGCGGCCAGGGCAAGGGGCGCGGCGCCGAGGGTGGAAAGCAGCAATGCCAGCGCTGCACAGGAGGCGGGACGAAATTGAAGAGCCATACGGAAAGGAAAAAGGAGAGGAAAAATGATAGGGATTGTCAGTCCGGTAAACAAGAAAACGGGCCCGGGAGGGTCCGTTTTTGACGAGAGGCTGCGAAGCCTGATGTGACCGTAAGTGTACTTGGTAATGCCGGGCGATCGGCCTGAAACGGCGCCGATGTCGTCCTCGCCGCGCTCAGTCGGCGATCTCCACCTCCACGTTGGTGAGGCTGGGGAAGTGTTCATTGCGCTGCGCCTCGACGGAAAACGCCACGCCCTTGCGCTTGCCGCTCACGTAGCCGCTGTTGTCATTCTTGCCGGTCTCCATCTGCCCCATCGGCGGCGACAACCGCTTGTAGAAGGCCAGCACCTGCTCGATGCTGTCGGTGGTCTGCAGCCGCACCACGCGCCTGGCCTTGGCGTCGCTCAGTGCATTCTGCCCGGTGCGATAGAGGATCGCCCTCGGGTACAACGGCACCTGCGGCGAGAATCCCGTGGGGCGCTGGACCGGGCTGGCGCCCGTGCGGCTTGCATCCAGCGTGATGGTCTCTACCGTGGCGATCGCCTCGCCCTTGCCCAGCTGCAGGCCCTTGGGCACATCCTGGCTCCACGCGACCAGCGGCTGCGCCTGGGCGCGGCCGAAGCCGGGCCGCAGGAAAACCGACAGCACGGCGTGCTGGCTGTCCTGGCAGACGGATTCCTTGCCGCACTGCCGGTGCACCAGCGCCGCGGCCAGCACGTCGCCGCGCGCGTCGACCAGCACGGCCGCGCGCTCGGCGCCGTCGGAAAACTCCCGGCGCGACGCTAGCAGGCGCTGGCCACCGGGCAGCGCCTGCTCGAGCCTGTCCGGGCGCGATGCCAGCCCGGTCAGCAGCTGCTCGGCCAGCAGCCCGTCCTCCCAATAGTAGGAGCCGGAAGCCAGGCCGGCGAATCGGACCACGGCTGGTTCCAGCGCCGAAACCTCCCTGGTCTCCTGTTCGCTGCCGGTGATCGGGACCAGGACGTATTCGTTGGCCAGGGCATGGGGCGAGGCGACGACGGCGGAAAGAAGCAAGGCCGATAAAGCGCAGGGGACGGGACGAAATCGAAGAGCCATGCAGAGTGAGAGGAAAAAGGTAGGGATTGTCAGTCCGATCAACAAGAAAGCGGGCCCTGAAGGGTCCGCTTCGACGGCAGGCCATGAAACCCGATGTGACTGCCAGTATACTTGGCAAATCCGGCTAATTGAAGCCGGGCACCAATGATGGGAAACACAGAGAACCATGAACAAGACGATGTCAGCAATGCTGATGGCGGCAAGCACGATGGTGCTTGCCGCTCCGGCGCATGCGCAAGCAGACCCGGCCGTGCTCAAGGGCATGTATGACATGTCCCGCAACGTTGCTGGCCTCACCAGCTACTGTGTCGGAAAGGGCTACCTGAAAGCAGACAGTGTCAAGAACGCCAGGAAGATGGTCGGTCTGATCGCGGGCATCCCCGGGGTAGATACAAGTGGTGGCGAGGCCAGCGAGGCCGCGGGGCTGCGCGGCAACGTGCTGATGCCGGACGGCAAGGAACAAGGGATTGAAAGCAGCCCGCTCGGCGCTAAGCAGTGGTGCAAGGACTCGGCACAAGGCGTGTCGGACGGTTTGAAGAGCGCGGCCGCCAGCTAATCACGCAGCGCCGAAAAAAATCCCATTCGGCTGCCCGAACCAGCGCTATCGGACGATGGCGCTGGTTCGGCGCCAGCCAGGCAAGGGCTGCCCCTCATCGTGCAAAACCGCATATCTTCCCTCGTTCTTATTCCTTAAAGATTGCCTATCCACGGCGTATGTTCATGTTTTGGCGATACGGTGCGCAACTCCCGCGCAGCCGCTTCAAATCATCGCAAACCAGGAACAGGAGCCTACGATGAGCGTGGAAATCATTGGCATGATCCAGAGCCAGAAGCAGTCGGAGATCCATCCGGCCAGCGGCCCGGTGGTGGATCGCGACTATGTGCGGGCATTTGCGCAAGCGCATGAGAACGCTGGCTTCGACCGCGTGCTGG
Source organism: Cupriavidus sp. UME77 (assembly GCF_014170355.1). NCBI lineage: Bacteria > Pseudomonadati > Pseudomonadota > Betaproteobacteria > Burkholderiales > Burkholderiaceae > Cupriavidus > Cupriavidus sp. UME77. The sequence continues at coordinate 95,669 of NZ_LZZU01000032.1, read as the reverse complement.
TGCCGCATCACTCCACCGGCCCGTCCGCCACGCTCACCATTGCCTACGCGGCTGCCGTGACCGAGCGCGTGCATTTCATGCTGGCGCACCGGCCGGGTTTTACCGCGCCCACGCTGGCGGCCCGGCAGATCGCCTCGCTCGACCAGTTCAGCGGTGGCCGGCTTGGCGTGCACTTCATCTCCGGCGGCTCCGATTCCGAGCAGCAGCGCGACGGCGATTTCCTCAGCCACGACGAGCGCTATGCGCGCACCGACGAGTACCTCGGCATCCTGCGGCGGATCTGGACACAGGACAAGCCGTTCGACCACGAAGGCAAGTATTACCGCTTCACCCAGGGCTTCTCCGAAGTGAAGCCGGCCCAGCAGCCACACGTGCCGATCTTCTTCGGTGGGGCTTCGGACGCGGCGATTGAAGTCGCCGGACGTCATGCCGATGTCTACGCCCTGTGGGGCGAATCGCTCGACCAGGTCCGCGATATCACCACGCGGGTGCGCGCCGAGGCGGCCAGGCATGGGCGGCAGGTGCGCTTCTCGGTCTCGTTCCGGCCGATCCTGGCGCAAACCGAGACGGCGGCATGGGCACGCGCCAATGCCATCCTCGAACAAACGCGCCGCCTGCGCGAGGCGGCCGGCCTGGGGCAGGGCGGCCCGCAGCAAAGCGAAGGCGCGCGCCGCCTGCTGGCCGCCGCCGACAAGGGCCCGCGCGTGGACAAGCGCCTGTGGACGGAGATCGCCAAGCTCACCGGCGCGCGCTCCAATTCCACCGCGCTGGTCGGCACGCCGGAGCAAGTCGCCGACGCGCTGCTGGACTACTACGACCTTGGCGTGACCACTTTCCTGATCCGTGGCTTCGATCCGCTCGAAGATGCCGTGGACTACGGCCGCGAGCTGATTCCCCGCGTACGCGCGCTGGTGGCGCAGCGCGAGGCCGCGGCCGGCGCTGGTTCCGGTGCTGGCCGCAAGGCAGCCTGAAGGGGATGGCGAGCGGCATCATGACGGCATCCCGAAGACAATTCCTGCGCTACGGCGCGTTGGCGGCGGCCAGCGGCGCCTTGCCGTTTTCCGTGTCGGCCCAGGGCCGGCCCGTGCTCAAGGCCGGCGACCAGAAGGGTGGCCTGCGCGCCTTGCTGGAGAGCGCAGGCGAGCTCAAGGGCCTGGCCTACGACATCCAGTGGACGGAGTTTCCCGCCGCCGCGCCGCTGGCCGAGGCGCTGAATGCCGGCGCGGTGGATTCCGGCCCGATCGGCGACGCGCCCGCCATCTTCGCGCTGGCCGCCGGCACGCCGATCAAGATCATCGGCGCCAACCGCTCGGACCCGTTCGGCACCGCTGTGCTGGTACGCGCCAATTCGCCGTTGAAGACGGCGGCGGACCTGCGCGGCAAGAACATCGGCACCAACCGTGGCTCCATCGGTCACTTCGTTGCTTTGAAGGCGCTCGAATCGGCCGGCTTGAAGCCCGAGGACGCCAGCCTGCGCTTTCTGCCGCCGGCGGACGCCAAGCTGGCGCTGGTCAACGGCTCGATCGATGCGTGGGCCACATGGGAGCCATACACCGCGCTGGCCGAGACCAGCGGACACGCTCGCGTGCTGGTGAGCGGGCGCGGGCTGTGGTCCGGCCTGAGCTATCTCGCGGCGACGGACAGCGCGCTGGCCGCCAAGCGCGAGGTGCTGCGCGATTTCCTGCAGCGCGTGGTGCGCGCGCAGGTGTGGTCGTACCAGCATGTGGACGGCTTTTCCGCTGCGCTGGCACGCATCATCGGCATCCCGCCGGAAGCCGCGCGGCTGCAGTTCGAGCGGCGTCGTACGCAGTGGCGCAACATTGATGCGGCAGTGATTGCCGAGCAGCAGCGCACGGCGGATTTCTACCTGAAGGCCGGGCTGCTCAAGCAGCGGCTGGATGTGCGGACCACGTTCGATACCGGTTTTCCGCTGGCGGTGCAGGTCAACCCGGTGAGCTGACGGGCCGTGAGGGGCCGCAGGTGGCGCCGAGCGCGCCGCGGCATGCCGTGGTTTGTCGTTTTGCGTGAACCTGACCGGCGCGGCGCCTCAATGCAACGGCACCACCAGCTCGCTCTCCTGCAGACTGACAACCCGGTTACGCCCGCTTCGCTTGGCCTGATATAACGCCTCGTCAGCGCGCGCATAGGCCTGCTCGAAGCTCGTCCCGGGGGGGCTCCAGCTCACGCCGAAGCTAGCCGTCACCTGCAGCCCGGCCTTGACCGGAAACACATGCTGCTCGATCTGCTGCCGCATGCGCTCCGCCAGTTCGACAGCGGCGTCCAGCGCGCGCGCTGGCAGCAGCGCAGCGAACTCCTCGCCGCCCACCCGGCCGATGACGCCCGCGCCTTGCACCGACCGCTCCAGGCAGTCGACGACGCCGCGGATCACGGTGTCGCCTACAGGATGGCCCATCGAGTCGTTGACCCGCTTGAAGTGATCGATGTCGAGCACGATCAACGACAGGCTGTCCTCGGCCAGCACCGCGCCGGCCCGCTCGATGATGGCGCCGCGGTTCAGCGCGCCGGTGAGCGTGTCGCGCGTGGCGCGGAATTCCAGCTCGCGGGCCAGGTCCTGCAGGCGATGGTTGAGCCGGTTCATTTCCAGCTCTTCGCGGTCGCTGCGCCGTATCAGGCGCCGGGTTTCGCGCATCAGCCGCTCGTAGTAGCCGATCAGCTCGCCCAGCGTGTCGCGGTATGCCTGGGCACCGGCATCGGGATTGCCGAATACCGCCCTGGCGCCCGCCAGGACGCCGTTTTCCGACTCGAAGAGATCTGGCTCGGACATGCGCTGCTCAGCTCGCCGTGGTGGCGTGGTCGAGGAAATCGATGGCGGGGAAGTCGGCGTGCAGGTCCTGGCCGAATTCCAGGATGGTGTCGTCGTCCACGTCGTGATACCAGTGCACGATGACCCGGTTGCCCTTGTCGGCCGCATCGTTCATGGCGTCGAACATGCTGAACAGTACCTTGGTGCTGGAGCTGTTGAAGTACGTCAGCGCCACGTGCACGGTGACTTCGGTGTCCTCGCAGGCCGCCAGGTATTTACGCAGGCGCAGGATCACGTCGCCGTAGAACAGGGCGGCGTTTTCCGGATAGGACTCGCCTTTGAGGGAGAGCGTGTGCTGCTTGAAATCAAAGCTCACCTCGGGTGAGGTCGGTGTGGCGGCAATGAACAGGTTTTCCATCAGGTTCCCTTTTGATCCCGTTCAGTCATTCAGATGGTTGCGGTAAGGAAGAACATCGTCGATACCGGGTCCGCGTCGATGGGCTGGAAGCTGTACTCCAGCGGTGCACTGGCGTCGCGGGCTACCGTCAGGAATCCCAGGCCGGCGCCCTTGCTGCCTTCCGGCGCTTCGGCGCGCATGGTTTCCTTGTAGGCCTGCTTGATCTGGTCCAGCGTCATGGTGCGCAATGGCTCCAGCGCGGCGCGCAGTTGCCCCACGCGGGTGATCGCCACCGGGTTGGAGCACATCAGCCGGTAGCGGTCTTCCACCATGCAGATGCACACCGAGCCATGGCGCAGCTGGTTGGTGTCCTGGGTGGGCGGCGTGAGCGCGTCTGACGAATAGTGGACGATGTTCTGCGCCATCTCCACGAACGAGGAGAACAGCTTGCGCCGGGTCGAGCCATCGACGCCGCTCACCGTCAGTTGCAGCCGGACCGCATCGGACATTGCCGCGATGATGTTCTGGGAAAAGTAGCCGACGTAGTAGAAGATCACGTTGCGTTCCCGGGCCATTTCAAAGAATGGCTCATATTCATGGTCAATCGAATTACCGTTCATCTCAGTGCTATAGCAGGCCATTGCAGGACTATTGAACGCGAAAGCAGAAAAAAGTGAGGTCGTCGCGGCGGCGGTGATGGCCTTGCCACGCGCGATACTGGTCCAGCACGGCGTCGTTGATCTGCGCCGCCGAGGCATGCCGGCTGCCGCGGATCGCTTCGCGGATGCGGCGCTTGCCAAAGGCGATTTCCTTAGGGCCGCCGATCTGGTCGATCAGGCCGTCGGTGGTGACAAACACCACGCTGTCCGGCTGGGTCTGGATAAGGCGGTTCTGCCAGGCAAAGTCCAGGTCGGTGTCCACATAGCCGACGCCCATGCGCTCGCCGTCCACGATCTCGCCTTCCTCCTCGCCGGGATGGAGCACGAACAAGGCGCTCTTGGCGCCGGCGAACACGAGCCGGCGGCTGGCGTTGTCAAACCAGAAGAACGCCGCATCCATGCCGTCATTCGAGCCAGGCGTTTCATCGTCGCCGTCGAGCTGCCCGAGCATCTGCTTGATGCCGCGGTTTACCGCCATCAGGAGCGCGCCGGGGTCGCGCGGGCCGCGCTGCTCGATGGCCTGGATCAGGATGGACGAGGAGATCAGGGTCAGGAACGCACCCGGTACGCCGTGGCCCGTGCAATCGGCCAGCGCGGCAAACCAGCCGTCCTCGAACGCGGCAAAGTGATAGAAATCACCGCCAACCACATCGCGCGGCTCCCAGACCAGGCCAGCGTCGCCGAGCGTCCTGGCCAGCGCCTCGCGCGAGGGGCGCAGCATCGAGCGCTGGATGGTGCTGGCGTAGTCGATGCTGTGCATGATCTGGCGGTTCTTCTCGGCCTGCATGTCCGCCACCACGCGCATCAGCTGCAAGCCATGCCCGATGCCAAGGAAGCGGCCGTCGCGCGCGATGATGAAGCCGTCGGCAAGTGCTTTCTCGCCGTACTCCACCGCCTTGAAGGTCAGGGCCTCGATGCTCATCGCGGCATCGACCACCAGCGGCTCCTTGTCCATGAAGGCGATGCAGCTCTTGCGGTTGTACAGCTCGCGGTGATAGGGCTTGCTCATCTGCGACATGAAGATCGCGCGATTGATCAGGCCGATCGGCGTGTCGTTCTCGGTCACCGGCAAGCTGGCCAGGTCCCGGTGCTTGCCGAACACATCGAGGACTTCCTGATTGTTCTGTTCCGTGGTCACCGATGGCGTGGTGACGCAGAGATCCTCGGCACAGGGCTGCCGGAAGCGGGAACGAGCCAAGTGTGAGTCAACCGGAACGTCAGGCATCGCCAAGGCATTCGGACTATTGGGAAGTCGCCGATTGTATGGCGCGCGTATGACGGTTACGTGACATATGGCGCATGAGGCCCGTCCGGGGGCATCTCGCGGGCGCCGTCGCCAGGGCTCAGAATCCCCGGAAATCCCTTGGGGACACGCCGTAGGCCCTGCGGAAGGCGCGGGTAAAGTCAGAGGCACTGTTGAAGCCGGCGCCATAGGCGATCTCGCCGATGCCGATATGCGCAAGACGCAGGAGATCGTCGGCCGCCGCCCGCAACCTGCAGTTGCGGATATACGCGCCGAGGCCACCTTCGTGCTCGAACATCCGGTACAGGGTAGGGCGCGGCAGGCCGAACGCTTTCAGGATGCGCTCGGGCGAGAGGTCCTCCTGGTGCAGATTGGCCTGCACGTAGCGCTGCACCTGCTCCAGCATGGCGGCGCGGGCCGCCGCGCGCGCGTTGCCGGCAAGGCGCGCCTGCTTGCCGAATGCGGCAACGATCAAGTGCGCGCAGCCCCGGATGGTTTTTTCCGCATCGGCCTCGGACCGTGCCGGGAGGCTGCGGCAGAGCGCCATCACGTGGTCGAAGATCAGACGCGTCAGCGGCGAGGTATAGGCCACCACGCGGCCATGGATGGACTCGGCATCGGGGATGGCCGCCTCCACCGTGGCGCGCGGCACGAAGAAGGCCAGCACCCGGGCGCGCGTGGGGCGGTGCATGTGCATCGGCTGGTTCATGTCGAGCGCCAGGATGCCCGGCACGAACTGGGCGGATTTGCGCTGCCGGGTGAAGTCCGTCACCGTTTCGGTGATCCCGTCCACGGCCACATGGAAGACGTAGTCGCGCACGCTGTCGGTGGAGATGCGCGCCGTGGTGCGAATCTGGCCCACCGGATCGGTGCGGCTGTCCAGGTAGGTCAGGTCCTTGAGCGCATAGGTATCGATCTCGCCCCGGAAGCCGCCGGCAACCTGCGCGCGCGAAACCGGGACATCGAGTATGCGGCCGACATAGTCGCGCCAGGCCGGCAACTGCAGCGTCACCGCCTCGTGCGCGACGGTGAAATGCTGGTGCACGATCAGCGGCGGGGTGGCGGCAGCGCTGGCGGACGCAGCCGGCTGCGCATGCCTTTGCAGATGGGAAGCAAGGATCCGGCTGACGGTTTCTGAATAAGCCTGGGTCATGATGGCGTCGGGGTCAGGAAATAGCTCGCGTCCCAAGTCCGAGCCATTGTACCGGCGACGCTCAGCGGCTAGTCGGTTGCCGGTGCGCTCGCCTCCTTCAGTGCGGCCGCGTCATACTCGCGCGCCGCATCGGCGGCGCGGCCGTTTTCCAGCACGCGGAAGGTGGCCGGGTCGGCGCCGTCGATTGCCACCAGGTTCACATAGCCGATGATATAGGCGTGCTTGCGGTCGCGCGCAAAGTCCGCGTCGAGGAACTCCAGTGTGGGCAGGTGCACGCGCTTGGCCGAGACCGGCCGGCGCCCGAAGAACAACTGGTCGCCGGCCAGCAGGAAGCCAGGGTGCGGTACCTGCAGCGTGTCGTGCGGCACGGCTACCTTGAGCGGCTTGTCGTCGCAGAACAATTGCGCCTCGTCCCATGCGTAGCAGCCTGCGATGCGCAAGGCATCCGGGTTCACGCCCTTCTTGGCCTTGCCGCGATAGAAGGCACGGCTGGCATCGCGGGCCCACGAGCCCTGCAGCACGGTAAACCCGGCGGGATCGACCTTGCGCAGGGCTTGCGGCGTTTGGTAATGGTTCGGCGCGTAGAACACGGTGACGCCGTCACTGAGATAGCCATCCCCCAGCGCTTCCAGGCTGGATATCGGCCGCGAGGAAAGCAAGGTCAGCTCGCACGGGCCGTCGGCGTACCAGTGCAGCCAGTGGATGCCATGCGCATCGCCACAGAACACGCCTGTCAGGCCGTGGCCAACGGGCATTTCCCTCGCGGCAAAGGTGGCCGGATCGAGCCCGGTGAGGCGATGGCCGTCGTATTCCACTTCTTGCGCTGGCGTGGCTGGCGTGGCTTGCGCGGCGGGCGCCTGCAGGCGGTGCCACCAGTAGTCCTGCAGCGCGGGCAGGGCAGTGAAGAAGTCCCGCCATTGCTCCACCTGGCGGTGGTCGAGCGCGGTCATGCGCTGGCCGACGTCGATGGGGCCGAGCTTGTCGGTCATGCGCAGCGGGCCGTCGCCACTGGGCGCTACCACCAGGCTGGCGCGGTCGGCTTCGATGCGCTGGCCGAAGTAGTACACATGCCCGGCGTCGGCAATGTAGTTGCCCGGCAAGCCCACCACGGTGGCGCCATCCGCGCCGGTTACGCGCTTGCCGTTGAAGTAGGCCGACTCGGCGTCCACGGCGTAGTAGTCATGCATGCAGGTCACCGGCTCCAGCGGGCCATTCTCCGGCCAGCGCCAGTCCTGGTAGACCAGCGGCCGGAAAGCCTGCGGGCTGCGGGTGCGGATGGTCTTGCCGGTAATGAAGTAAGCCTGGCGGGCGTCGCGGGCGTAGCGCTCGTTGAGGACTTCGAAGGTGGCGATGTCGGCGTTTTCGATCCGGTAGAAGTAGTACCAGGCCGCGGCACTGCCTTGCTGGGCCTGCACGATGACGTGCTCGCCGTCGGTGAACCAGCGCCCGTCGATGCAGCGGAACGCCTGCGGACGGGCAATGGGCAGCGGGCTGCCGTCCTTGGCCCAGAGCGGCCGGTCGCTGTGCGACCAGATCACGGTGTCGCCCTCGATGAAGTACGAGGGATGGTTGGTTGGCTGGCGCGATGCGGTCATGGGAAGGCGTGGGTGCCGGGTGGAGCAAGGCCGACATATTAAACTGTCCGCCCGGATCGGCAATGGTTGGCGAATGCTCGGTCACTGCAATTAACGGCCAAACATTTCTGCCATCCATCAGTGGCGCGCCGGCCGCTTGCGGCCGGCGGCCGAGGCGTGCAGGATGTGGGCGGTAAGCCATACCCGAAAATGCGCGAAACAAAGTGGAGACCCTATGTCGTACATGCTGCTGATTGTCGAACCCGTTGGCCAGCGCGCCGAGCGTTCCCCGGAAGAAGGGCGCCAGGCTTACGCCAGCATGCAGCGTTTTGCCGAAGGCCTGAATGAGCGCGGGCTGCTGCTGGGTGTCAACTCGCTCATGTCGCAGGCCAATGGGGTGCGCGTGCAGGTGCGCGAAGGCCGCCGCGACCTGCTCGACGGCCCCTTTGCCGAGGCCAAGGAAATGATCGGCGGCTACTTTCTGCTCGACTGTGCCACGCAGGACGAGGCCATCGCTATCGCCGCCGAGTGTCCTGCCGCGGCATGGTGCACCGTGGAGGTCCGCGAGGTCGGGCCTTGCTTCCTGTAAAGCCGCAAGCGGATGGGGTGCGCGGCTTCATCTAGGTAGTTACCCTTGGTTTGCAGGGATCTTTGCACAGGATGTCGATCTGGCGGCGCGCGGTTCGTCGTACCGGTAAGAGTCAACGAGATGGCAGCGGCGTGCCACCGCCATGGCTCACCACCGACAACCAGCAACCTCAAGCTAAGGAGAACCGCGATGCGATTCATGATCCTGGTGAAAGCCACGCAAGACAGTGAAGCCGGCGCGATGCCGGACGAAAGCCGCTTTGCCGCGATGGCGGCGTATCACGAGCAACTGGCCAAGGCGGGCGTGCTGCTCGACGCTGCCGGGCTCAAGCCCACTTCCGCCGGCTGGCGCATCCGCTATGCCGGCGGCCAGCGCACCGTTATCGACGGGCCGTTTGCGCAAAGCAAGGAAATAGTGGCGGGCTACACCCAGATCCAGGTGCGCAGCCGCGAGGAAGCGATGGAATGGGCGCGGCGCTTTCCGTCGCCGCATGGCGATATGGCCGATGGCGAGATCGAGGTACGGCAGCTGTTCGAGCTGGAGGACTTCGCGCCGAGTCCTGCGCTGGAGCGCTTTCGCGACCTGGATGTCGGCCAGCACTGAGCCAACGATCCCACGATCTCACTCGAGCCCAACCCACCCTTTGCCGGACCCCGACACCATGCTCAAGCCCATCCTGCTCGCCGCTTTCGCCGCTATTGCCCTGCTGCTGATCTACGCCGCCACGCGGCCCGATACCTTCCGGGTTGAGCGCAGCGCCAGCGTCAAGGCGCCACCGGAGCGCGTGTTCGCGCTCATCAACGACCTCCACCACTTCAACCAGTGGAACCCCTACGAAAAGAAGGACCCGTCCCTGAAGGGCACCTACGGCGCCACGCGCAGCGGGCAGGGCGCCGCCTACGCGTGGGAGAGCGACAAGGTAGGCGTAGGCAGCATGGAAATCGTCCAAACCGTGCCAGCTGCCAAGGTCACGATGCGGCTGGATTTCATCAAGCCGTTCGAGGCGCACAACACCGTCGAATTCACGCTCAGGCCGCAGGCCGATGCCACCAACGTGACCTGGTCGATGGAAGGCGGCGTGCCGTACTTTGCAAAGCTGATGCACCTGGTCTTCAATATGGACAAGATGGTGGGCAAGGATTTCGAGCAAGGGCTGGTCAACCTGAAGACGCTAGCCGAGGCCCCGGCGGCCCTGGCCCGTTAAGCGGGCCAACCCGCCGAGCCTCCCCTCCAATCACGCGAAACCGAATCCAAGGACGAATCATGCATAAGCAAATCTACCTGAACCTTCCCGTGGCCGACCTGCAGCGCTCGCAGGATTTCTTCAAGGGACTGGGGTTCACCTTCAACCCGCAGTTCACCAACGACAACGCCGCCTGCATGATCATCGGCGAGAACATCCACGCGATGCTGCTCAAGCATGAGTTCTTCAAGACCTTCACCACCCGCAAGCTGTGCGATACCTCCGAGAGCACCGAAGTGCTGATCTGCATCTCCTGCGAGAGCCGCGCCGAGGTGGACGCCCTGGTCGCCAAAGCCTTGGCCGCCGGCGCTACGGCGCCGCGCGCGCCGCAGGACCACGGCTTCATGTACGGGCACGGGTTCGATGATCTTGACGGGCATATCTGGGAGTTGGTGTACATGGAGCCCTCGGCACCCGGCGCGACCAGCGCGGCCTGAAACACATGGTGACGACGACACCGGCGCAGCGGGCGATCGAAGCCGTCTGGCGCATCGAATCCGCCAAGGTCATCGCCCACGTTGCGCGCGTGGTGCGCGACGTGGGCCTGGCCGAAGAACTGGCGCAGGATGCGCTCGTTGCCGCGCTGGAGCGCTGGGGCGAGACCGGCGTGCCGGACAATCCCGGCGCCTGGCTGATGACCACGGCAAAGAACCGCGCGCTCGACCATCTGCGCCAGCAGGCACTGCACGCCCGCAAGCACGAGCAGATCGGCCACGATCTCGAAGCGATGGAGGCTCACGTGGTGCCGGATTTTGTCGATGCGCTGGACGCCGCGCGCGCGGACGATATCGGCGACGACCTGCTGCGGCTGGTCTTCACCGCCTGCCACCCGGTGCTCTCCACCGATGCGCGGGTCGCCATGACGCTGCGCCTGCTGGGCGGGCTGACCACCGAGGAAATCGCGCGCGCCTTTCTCACGCCGGAGGCCACCATCGCCCAGCGCATCGTGCGTGCCAAGCGCACCCTCGGTGCGGCCCGCGTGCCTTTCGAAGTGCCCGGCCCGCAGGCACGGGCGCCGCGCCTGGCGTCGGTGCTGGAGGTGATCTACCTGATTTTCAACGAAGGTTATTCCGCTACGGCCGGCGACGACTGGATGCGCCCCGCGCTATGCGAGGAAGCGCTGCGCCTGGGCCGCACGCTGGCCGGCCTGGCGCCGCAGGAAAGCGAGGTGCACGGCCTGGTGGCGCTGATGGAGATCCAGGCCTCGCGCACGCATGCACGGATCGATGCGCAAGGCCGCCCGGTGCTATTGCTGGAACAGGACCGCAGCCGCTGGGACCGCCTGCTGATCCGGCGCGGGCTGGCGGCGCTGGCGCGCGCGCAAGAGCTGGGCGGGGCGCTCGGCCCCTACGCCCTGCAGGCGGCGCTGGCCGCCTGTCACGCCCGCGCCACCGCCGCGGCCGATACCGACTGGGCGCAGATCGCCGCCATCTACGACGCGCTGTCGGAGGTGGCGCCGTCACCCGTGGTGGAGCTGAACCGCGCGGTGGCGGTCGGCATGGCCTTCGGCCCCGAGGCCGGCCTGGAACTGGTGAATGCGCTCCTCACCGAGTCCTCGCTGGCGAAGTACCACTTGCTGCCCAGCGTGCGCGGCGACTTGTTGTACAAGCTCGGCCGCTTCGCCGAGGCGCGCGCCGAGTTCGAGCGCGCCGCCGGCATGACCCGCAACACCCGCGAGCGCGAGTTTTTGCTGGGGCGGGCGCGGGATGCGGGGGCTCCCCGGCCGTGACGCGCCAGCGCGCATTGCTGCGCGTCACCACCGCCTGATTGGCAAATCGCTAATATCAGATACCGAAATAACTAAATTCCCCAATGCCGGAAAGCCGACGATGATCTTAGCCGCGGGCCCGGGGGATCGATTGCTCCCGATCTTTGCACAAGCCATCCGGTCGCCGACGACCGCGGGACCGGCCGGCGATACCATCGAAGTGTTCCAGGAGATTCCAATGATTCAACGGCTACTGTCGACTGCCAGCCTGGCGCTGGTCGCATTCTGCGCCTCTGCCACTGTCGGCGCGCAACAACCTGCGCCACAACCCGCCCCCCAGGCCGCGCCGCAAGCGCCCATGAATCCAAAGGAAGCCAAGGCGAAATTCGCAGAGAAGTTCGCTGCCGCCGACACCAACCACGATGGCAAGCTGAGCCGCGAGGAAGCAGAGGCCGGCATGCCGGAGGTCTACAAGAACTTCGACAAGATCGATACGAAGAAGAAGGGCGAGATTACGCAGAAGCAGATTGGCGCGTACTTTGCGGCCAAGGCCAAGCAGAAAGCCGCGGCGCAGAATCCGGGAAGCCTGAACTGACCTGGCGGTGCCGGCAGGGCGCTTGCGAGATGAAATGCGCCCAGTTCCGCCGGCAGCGGACGGCGGGACAGCATCGAAAATGCGGGTCCCTGACGACAGAGATCCCCGGAAAACTGGCCGGATCAAAGCCAGTGCCGGGGAGCTTTAATGATGCCTTGATTCTCTCTATACCTTGATACCTGACAACGATGGAGGATCTCAGTTGTCCTTTGAGTCAGGTCAGGAGATTGAAGGCGAACCCTAGCGCAATCGCGCCGCCGAGCGCCTCCACTGCTGCCAGCGCGAGAAGGTTCTTCAAAATGAAGCTTTCGTCCTGCTTGGTCACCATGGTGTTGTCTCCTGGGGTCGGAATCCCACGGCTGGCATGTAGTAGCAAGCTAAGCAGTGCCAATCCACGCTCCAGCCACGTCTTGATTCGCTTCCAGTAGACCGCAACCCGGAGCCGGAGAGAAGCTGGCATAAACCCCTATTCAGGCAGCCGGAGGTGCGCTGCCGCTAGCTTGGCCAGTTCGCACGTTTGGCGCACGTGCGCGGGGGCTGTCAGCAATTGGTGTTCGAGCGTTGTCCACGCGCGACCAGGTCTTCGTTCCACAGGACGAGGAATACCTGGCCAGCCTTCCCCTGATCACCCTTGTGGATATTCAGCACCTCGATGCGTCCCTGCTCGACCCTGGCCGTCAGTACCGCTACCGGCTTGGCCCGGGTTGCGTACCAGCCTGTGCCAACGAGGCCTGCGCGTATCGCCGCGACAATCGCGATGCGCCTGACGAGGCGGCTGCGCATTGGCGTTGCACCGTGTCGTTACCAGCATAATCTCGTTCCCGCGGCGTGCCGAGCTGGCGGGAGCGTTTCGAAATACGGCGCTATGGTGCAAAGCGCATGACCATGCCCCGCGTGCTTTCCCGAAAGCCGGACTGGGCTATGCCTGCCGTGCAGGCGCTGTCCACGCCCCGGCTCGCGTTACGCGAGGAATGCGTAGTTTGGTCAGGCACATATTCGGAATTTTCCATCGAAGAATGAGAAATTTCCGAATATTCATAACAGCAATTACCCGGTAGCATGCCTGCCGCACCTGAGCGGATCGAGAAATCTCCCGGAATTTTGTATTCTGATTTTCGAATAGCCACTGGTATTTCGTCATCGCCCCACGGGCCGCCGTAGGCCGGCAGATTCCACTGCTTCGGAATCTCTGGCCGCGAGAACGCCACCAGAAAAATGGCTCAAGAAGGCCCTGCCATGCCGAGAAAGCCGGCCTGCAGCCCAACCCTCCATCGTTGGCATTGCAACTAAACGGCGGTCCGTAACATCAAATTTTTTTAAATTTCTTCAGAAAATAGGACACGTCCGATTGATCCTATCCGCACTCAGCCAGTAGCATGTTTTCCGAATCGGGACTGAGCGCAAAGCTCATAGCGTTTCGCAGCCCCGGACTTCGAATAGACGTGGTTGCATGGTGCGCCGCGATGCCAGGCATCAAGTCACTTGTCGTTCCTGGCGTGCGCAACCAATCCGCCACGAAGCTTGCCGCGAAGCGGCAGGCGTGACAACGGAGAAGACATGGGCGTTATCGACGAATTCGAGGCCTACGGCGCAAGGATGCCCGGGCGCCAGGCTTACCATCTGGACGTTCCTCGCGCGGCCAGCGCGGCGGAACTGTCGGTGGTGTCGTTCGAGGCAGTGGAGCGATTGGGAGAGCTCTATACCGTCACGATCCGGCTGACCCACCCGCTGGAACTCGACCGGGCTGAATACCTCAATCGTGACGCGACCTTTGTGATCGACCCCGGCGACGGCAGCGAACCGCGCCGGTTCGCGGGGTGGATATCGGCGTTCTCACGCACGAAACGCACGCGCGATTTCTTCGCCTACGACATCGTGCTCCGGCCACTGGCCGCGCGGCTCGAACTTGTCCGGACCACGCGCATCTACCAGAACAAGACGGCCCCCGAGATCATCGAGGCTATCCTGCGCCGGCACGAGCTCCGGGGCCACCAGCTTTCCCTCAAGGTGCGCCGCAAGTACACCCAGCACAAACTCCGCTTCCAGTACCAGCTATCCGACTGGGAATATGTCCAGTTGCTGATGCGCCAGGAAGGGCTGTATTGCTACTTCATCCCGGGAAAGTTCGGCGAGATGATCGTCTTCGGCGACGACATCGACCACTACGTCTATCAGCCCGAGCTGCGCGTGCCCTATCGCGAGACCGCCGGCCTGGAAGCCGGCATTGAGGCGGTATCCGACATCCAGGTGCACGCCAGGACCGTGCCCGAATCGGTCCTTGTCGCTGACTACAACCCGGATCAGGCATGGGAACCCATCAAGGGCGAGGCCAACGTCGCGCGCAAGGACAAGACAACTTACGGCCAGCAGTATATCTACGGCACGCATCATCTGGACATAGCCGAGGCGAAGTGGGAGGCGCAGCTGCGCCACGAGGCCCTGCTGGCCGGCCAGCTTGTCTATGCGGGCGAGAGCAACGTGCTCAGACTGCACTCCGGCTGCATCCTGCGCATGGATGAGCCATTGGCCGAAGCCCCCAACGGGCAGGTCATCACCGAAGTCATCCATACCGGGGGGCGTGATGCCGCTTACCGCAACACGTACAAGGCCATCCCGTCGGACCGGCGCTTTCGCCTGCCGCTGGACGAGGAAAACTGGCCGAAAATCCAGGGCACGCTGAGCGCGCGCATCACCTCGCCCGGCCAATACAAATACGCGTACCTGACAAACGCGGGCCACTACATTGTCCGCTTCGATTTCGATTTTGAGCCATGGCCGAAGGGCATGGAAAGCGCGGCCATACCCCTGGCAAAACCGTATGCCGGCGGTCTGCATACCGGGTTCCACTTCCCGCTCATCGACGGCACCGAAGTCGCGATAGCCTTTCGCGATGGCAACCCGAACAAGCCCTATATCGCGCACGCGCTGCATAACAGCCGGCAGGAGGACCTGATCACCACCCGGGACCGGTGGCTGTCGCGCAACCTGATCAAGACGCAGAGCAACAACAAGCTGCGCATGGAGGACTGGAAGGGAGAGGAGAGCATCAAGCTTTCCACTGAGTATGGTGGCAAGACCCAGCTCAACCTTGGCTACCTCGTTGATCGCACGAAGAAAAAGCGGGGGGAGGGCTTTGAGCTGCGCACAGACGCCTGGGGAGCGATCCGGGGTGGTAAGGGGCTGTTTATTTCGGCGGACGGGCAGCCGAAAGCCGAGGGGCAGCAGCTCGATATGCAGGCGGCGGTTGCACAACTCGAGAGCGCGCTACAGATAGCGCGTGCCTTGGCAAGCGCGGCCACGTCAGCGAATGCGGAGGCAGCCGATACGGACTCGCAGAAGCAAGTCGCAACAGCGTTGAACCGCCTGGCCGAGCCTTCAATTCTGGCTAGTGCCCCCGCCTCCGTCGGGATCGTTGCGGGGCGCGGGGCGCAAATCTCGGCCCGTGACAATGTTGCGGTTGTTGCTGAGAGGAACGTGGATATCAGCGCGGTAAAGAAGTTCACCGTTGCGGCAGGCGAGGTTGTTTCCATGTTTGCGCAGAAGTTTGGCATCAAACTGTTTGCAGGTAAGGGAAAAGTGGAAATCCAGGCGCAGAGCGATGCAATGTCCCTGGCAGCGGATAAGGACGTCACCGTATCGAGCGTGAATGGAGCCGTCCGTATCGCCGCAAAGCGGGAATTGATTCTCGAATGTGGTGGCGCCTTCGTGCGCCTTGCTGATGGAAATGTGACCATCGGTGGGCCAGGTGATCTCATCTTGAAGGTCATCACGATGCAAAAACAGGGAGTGGCCAGCCTGAACGATGCCATGCAACCCCTTCCCAAGCCCCCCGGACTGTATGACGAGCAGTTCACGCTGAGGGATGAGCACACGGGCGAGATATTGCCGCACCTGCCATATCGGATAGAAACCGCAGCCGGTGAGGTGATTGAGGGTGTTACCGATGCGGCGGGCAGGACGATCCGCGTCTATGCGGATAAGGCGCAGGACATCAAGATACACAAGGGATAAGACATGGCCAATAACGAACTTGGCAAAGGAGCCCTCAATGCGCGGGGTGGCAGCAATGTCGACGCCAAGATGCCGGCAGAACCTCTGGCCTTCCTGCGTCCGGAAACCGGGGAGGTCATCATCGTGCCGGCAGAGGACGCGAATCAGCTACGTAGCCACTACAACGGACTCAGTGACATGGTGGCCGAACTGCACTCAGCCAACAAGGCGGTGCAGCTGAGCGAGGAGCATCTCCAGGAACTCAAGGCCGGGAAGGCATCTGACACGGACAAGGCGCTGGCGCATAGTGTGCTTGGGTTCGCTCTCGATTGGCAGCAGGAGGCACACGAAAAGCTGCATGCCGTGTATGAAAAGCTCGATCCGTTACCTGAAAGCGAAGAAGAGGCGAATGCCGGTAAGTCATCGGGTTCGGCAGCGCCTGCGAAGCCGAAGAAGGACAAACATACTACGGCAGGCGCTGGCAAGAGGTTGGTCGAACTCATTTCGCTCAGCAACGACAGCCCGGAGGAACGCAAGAAGAAAGCGGCGAAGGACAAGGAGGCAGAGGTCGATATCCGAGGGTTCAAGCAGAAGATCAAGTCGTTCAAGACAGCTGCGGAGCTGAAGAGATTTGGAAAATGGCCAAAGAAAATGCCAGAAAAGCTCGTCTACGTTGACTCGGGCAAGCTGAAACAGAAATGGCCAAAGTTCAAGGATGCCGAGAAGACGAAATGGTCCGAGGTGTACAAGAAGGGCGGAGATGGCAAGCGCAGCCTCGACAAGGAAAAGCTCCACGCTTACGTGAAGGAGCAAGTCCGAAAAGAGACGACGATCTCGCTAAAGAGCATATTCGGCGAGGATCTGAGCGGTGGGGCGAGCATCACGCTGGGCCAGTGGGCCGACAACTGGAACAAAGCACACAAGCTAGAACGCCATGGGTCTCTTTCGCATGACGGGACGCAGATTGCCGACATCGAGCTCAGCGCAGCCGCGCAGCTGATGCGCTTCACCTACGGGGGAAGCCTCAATGGCGATCTGTCGGTGATGGATCGCCGCCTCAGTGTCAAGGTTGAGGGGCATGCCGCTGTCGACTTCGCCAAGGCTGAGGCCAATCTTGACCTCTTCTTTCCACGCAAGGATGGCTGGCTATGGACGGTGCAGGACGATAAGGGCAAGTCCTTCAACCTGATCGCTGGACGCTGCCGAATGACCGTCGAGGTGTCGGGGGTGGTCGGCGCCAGCATTGCGGGTGAGTTGGCAATGAAGGTGGAAGTGTCGGCATTGGATAACGGCATACCCAAAGTATCGGGAAAACCTGGCCGAAAGGGAAAGAAAGCGCGCAGGAAGCAGACCGTTTCGATCAACACCAACGATGAGGCCGACGTTGGCACGCTGGATGCTTCGGTGAGCGCATTTGCGGGAGCGCGGGCTGATGCATCGCTAACAGGTGTGCTTGAGTGGCGTGATCCGGATCATCCCGAAAGAGAATTCGCGAGCATCGCCAGTATCGCCCCAACCATAGGCGGACTGGCCGGCATCGGCCTGGAGGCAAAGTTCAAGATCGAATACACAAACGGCATATTCCGCTTCACGGCGCACGCGAGCCTGTGCTTGGGAGTGGGAGCGGAGGGTGCCATCCAATTCGTGGTTGGCGTCAATCAGATCGCACTTTTCTTCCGCTGCTTGTTCTATAACATCGCGTATTGGCAGTTCAAGAACCTGGAGATTATCGGCGACAATGCCTTTGCCGCGCTGAAAGAAATTCAATTTCTGGTGGTGCAGTCTGGCGAAGCGATCGAGAGTTTCTATGGAAAATCACTGCAGGCTATTGATAGCTTGCTAGAAGATGCTAAGGTCGAGTTAGAAAAAATACAGTCTCGATTGCAGTTGGCAAGCCGCATTCTGGCGAACCCCGCAGCGCTCGACTACGTGATCCCCGAAGCCAAGGGCATGTTGATTGCCCAGTTAATGCAGCATATGCAGCAGAGCTATGCGGGGAGGGCCGTTCTCGAGGCGATCCTGACGGTGATCGGTAGTGCGAAATGCACGCCTGAGTCCGCCAATATCTGCCAGCATATTGATGAGAACGGGCTGAAGGGGGATCTCCAGGCCAACTTGTCGCGGCTCGCTGCCTTCTTCAAGGCTGAAGCGGTTCCGGGAGTTGACGCGAAGCAGTATGCGTCATCGCTCTCCGCACCATACAGCGACGCCTGGGAACAGGTCGCGCTCAACGGAGACTTCGGGACTTGGTACCAAGCCTTCCAGGGCCACTTGATGGACGAGGTGCCCCACGGCCACGTGTTGGTGGCGGCGACTTCGCCGGCCTATGAAATCCTGCGAGAGATGGATGACGATCCGCTTTTTGCATCCAGCGGCTGGAACGCATACTACACCGGCGAGGCTTGATTGAAATCCCCGATCATCGCGCGCGCGGCCGTCGCGCTACTTTCGTTTGTCGTCATCGGCACCCAGTTGCGGGCCAGTGAACTGCCTGGCGTTCTGCCGCCAAGGCAACCCCATCTTTTTAAGGTCAAGGAGGCTGACCATATCAAAGGGCCGCCGCCTCTGAGTCAACCACAGGCATTGCGGGACGAACTGACCGCATTAGCCGAGGGCAGTATTGACGACCGCGTGGCCAAGCTCAAACGCAAGGTGCTGAAGGACCTGGTTTTCGTCGAGGGTGGCACCTTCATGATGGGCGACTTCGGTCCGTGGTGGTCGCCAGAGAAGCTGTACTACACGTCCGGATTTGATAACAAGCCACCCTACAGAGTCACGTTGACGGGATACAACATTGCCCGGTACAAGGCGACCTATGCGGAGTTCGACGTGTTCGCGGATGCGACGGGACAACCGCGGGCGGGAATGGAATGGCGTGAGGGTAGGTACCGGCATCCCCTAGTACCTGTTGGCGCCCATTGGCAGCGCGCTAAGGACTACTGCGTGTGGCTCGCAAGGGAAACCGGCGTGCCGTTCGATCTGCCGACCGAGGCGCAATGGGAATATGCGGCCCGTAGTCGGGGACAAAATTTTCTCTGGGCGACGGATAACGGGAATATTGAAATTGGCCGAAATGTTCCGTCGTATGCGCAGCAGCACTACTTTTTGAGGCCGGTCATCCATACCGCCCCGAACGGCCGCAACGTTCTACGTGCGGCGGGGGAACCCGTGGGCATCTTTCCGCCCAATCCGCTGGGCTTGTATGACATGAACGCCAACGGCTGGGAGTGGATGCAGGACTGGTATGACGCGAACTGGTATCGTGCCAGCCCAGGGCGCGATCCGAAGGGCCCGCCGACCGGCACCTTGCGCTCATTGCGAGGCTATGCGGAGGGTGACTATATCTCTGGCTTGAATGTGCTTCGCTACAGTGCGGACCCCATGCTTGTCAATAACCGGATGACCGGAGAGGGCGGTCCTGGACTCGCCGCGGCGCATTCCGTACGCTGCGTGGCGAACCAGGATCACCCAGTCGAAGTGGAGAGGTGATGACGTTCGCAAAGATCCGGATGCCCGGGAGAAAGCTTGGCCGGATCGTTCTCCTGCTTGCTGCGGTGCTGTGTACCGGCTCCCGGTTGCAGGCCGGCGAACTGCCCGACGTCCAGCCACCGCGGCAGCCCTTCATGTCGAAGGACCCGGGCGAGAACGCTCCGCAGCTGAAACAGCCCCCAGCCCTGGAGGCCGAATTGATGGCCTTGACCGAGGGCAGCATGGAGGAGCGCGTGGCCAAGCTCAAGCGCAAGGTGCTCAAGGACCTGGTGTGGGTCGAGGGCGGCAGCTTCATGATGGGCGACTTTGGGCCGTGGTGGTCGCCCGAGAAGATGTACTACACGACCGGGCTCGATAACAAGCCGCCGCACAAGGTAACGCTGACGGGATACAGCATGGCCCGCTACAAGACGACGTATGCGGAGTTCGACGTGTTCGCGGATGCGACTGGACAGGAACGAGCTGGGATGGAGTTGAAACCTGGCTACGAGTCGCTGCAAGGGATCTACCGACATCCGCGAATACCAGTCGGCGTGTACTGGCACCGGGCAAGGGACTATTGCCATTGGCTTGGCAATCAAACGGGGGTGCCGTTCAGTTTGCCGACGGAGGCGCAATGGGAGTATGCCGCACGCAGCCGTGGGCAGAACTTCATCTGGGCCACGGACAACGGGCACATGGACAAGGGGCGCAATATGGCTTCGGATGAACAGAAGGAGAGGCTCAGGCCGGTCGTTCGGACAGATCCCCATGCGCCAGCCTCAGTCACGCGAGCCATGCTGTTTCCGGTTGGCATCTTCCCGCCCAATCCGTTGGGGCTGTACGACATGAACGCCAATGGATGGGAGTGGATGCAGGACTGGTATGACGCGAAGTGGTATCGCGTCAGCCCGGAGCGTGATCCGATGGGGCCGCCGGCCGGTACCTTGCGCTCATTGCGAGGGTATGCGGACGGTGACTATGTCTCTGGCCTTAACGTCATACGATACGCGCGCGATCCCATGATCATCGAAAAGGACTTTTTCACGGGAGTTCTCGGCCCTGGAACAAACACAACACATTCCGTACGCTGCGTGGCGAACCAGGATCACCCAGTCGAAGTGGAGAGGTGATGACGTTCGCAAAGATCCGGATGCCTGGGAGAAGGCTTGGCCGGGTCGTTCTCCTGCTTGCTGCGGTGCTGTGTACCGTCTGAAAAATGGCCGACTGGTGGGCGACTGGTGGTCCAGCATGCCCGCTGGCGAAGAATGAGCGCCAACACGTGATGTGTGCATCGCACGCAGTGAACGAATTAACCGAATTACAGAGTTTCCATTTCCAATGAGCGCGATTGCATTCGAAGGTGATCCGACGGATCACGACGGCTATGTCATGACAGCCACCTCTACGATCATCGAGAACGGCAAGCGCGCGGCGTTGCTGGGAGATCTTGTCTACTGTCCAAGGGCAGGTCACGGCGTCAATCCCATCGTCGAGGGCGATACGACAATGATGTCGGATGGCCGGCCACTGGTGACGCATCTTTGCAAGGCGGCGTGCGGATGCGTGATCCTTGCCGTCCACTCCACACTGTCGGTTCGTTGACCCATGCCTTGGCCAATTCCAGACGTGGCGACAATCGCGCGCCCCCAACCGATCGGGATCGGTAGCTGGCTGCTTGTCTTCGTTGCCGTGATAGGCCTTGGTGCCGGCGCCACACTACTGCTGTGGCCGCAAGGCAGGCCGACCAATGAAGTGGGATTCTGGCTTTTTCTGATTGGCCTCCCAGTCGCTGTCTTTGCATTGGTGTTCGGCCTGAGGCTGACGAAATGGGAGCGGGGACAACTGCTTGCCGAGGAGAGCGAGCAAGAGTGCCGACGCCTTGATTTGCTGTGGCGGAACTGGGCTCGCCGCGATCTTTCGGTCGTCCGGGCACAAGCATTCTTGCCTATTGGCCCGGCGCCAGGCGAACTTGCCGCCGCAGGCGCGAATCTACCTGTGAATGCGTTACGGTCCGTTGGTTTTCCCTGGGCGGGTGAGGCCAAGGCGGTCAGTCGCTACACGACAGTGCTCAACCTTATCGCGGACCGGTTCGCGGACGTTCTGGCAGAACTGCAATCTGTCGAAGTGAGGCTTGTGCTTGACGATGTCTCGCTGGCACAAGAGGCGCAAGAGGCAAAAGAGGCGCGATGGAGCACGAAGACGAAGCACCTGCTGGAGGCATCCGCGCCGGGCGTGTCGGTGGATGTCCATGTCGCTGGCGCTCATCCCACGGATTGCCTCGCATGGATGGACGAGGGATTCGACGTAGACGAAATGCCCGCCCGATTGGTCATTGCTGCGCAGATCTGGCCGGATACAGGCGAACGTGTATTCAGTGAAGGTGCCGCCGCGCTGCTGTTGAAACCTCGCACGGCAAGCCGGCGGGATCGGGCCGCGCATCGGTGCATCGCACCGGCACATCTCTTGCGGCCGATGGCGTCGTCGTCCGGGACCATCGCTGCCGATGTGCGCCAGTTGCTGGATATGCAGGGAAGGCCGGGCGTCTCGCCACGCGCCTGGCTTAGTGGTTGTACGCAGCAAGATCGAGCAGCGTTCCTGACAGTGCTGTGTTCGTTGGGCGAGGATAAGCCAGCGGTTCTTCCACTGGACGACGTCATGGGCTTTCCGGGACCGGTCAGCGGCTGGGTTGCCCTTGCTATCGCTTTGGAAACGGCGGGCCAGGATTCACAGGATCAGTTGGTTGCGTGGCATACGCCTGGCAGCGACCGAACACATCTGTGTGTGGCCGTGCCGTCGATACCTGGGGGTAATTGAGTTGAAGAATCATGCTTGGGGCCGGTGGCTGATCCTGGCGAGCGTACTGGCAGTAGCCTCGTCCTATATCGCCATGACGGTCGATACGGAACTGCTGCGTGCTTGGCTCGGTCGGCATAGCCGGGATGTTGCGGGCATCGCAGTGGCGGCGTTGGCCGCGTTTGCCTTTGCGTTTTCCAGGCGCAAGGAGATCCGGCATGCGATGCAACGAGCGTCGAAAGAACAAGGACTCGAGCCGCCCGCGATCCTGGACACAGCCGAAACAGAAGCAAAGGCCGGTGCGGCTTCGGCACAGACTCGCTCGGTGGCATTGCGTTTCGTGCTTCGATCCACCCACGGCCTGCGCTGGCGCTACCGCCAGCCCTGGCTGCTGCTCACCGGCGACGACGCCGCCATCGCCCGCCTCCTGCCCGAACTGGCAGAACAAGGCTGGCTGATCACCCCCGACGCGGTGTTGCTATGGAGCAAGGCCAACAAGGAGGGCTGGCCGGACGCCGACTGGCTCAAGGCACTCTACCGACTACGCCGCCGCCGTCCGGTGGACGCGGTGATTCTCACAACGGACAGCGCAGCGGATCTGCAGGCGCAGCGCCGCGGCGCCCATCCCGACGGAATGCGCCTGGCGCGCATCGCCGAATTGCTGCGCTGGTCCGCCCCGGTCTACCTGCTGGATGTGGCGGAGGCGAGAACGGTGGGCCACGGCGTCATGCCGGTCATCAGTTGCGAACTGCCGCGCCAGGCGGACGCGGACGCCATCGATGGCGCGCTGCGCACGCTGCGCGACCAACTGGCGCAGCGCGTCGTCGCGCAGCTGATGGCGGGCAACCGCGACCGCTATATGGGAGAGCTTTCCCAGCGGCTCGACACCCGCGGCAAAGCGCTCGCCGACTGGATCGCCGGATTGGGGGGCCGGCAGCGCCGGCGCATCCCCGTGGAGGGTATCGTCTTTGCGCCGTATCCACGGCCTATTGCCGGCGATGCGAACGTGCAGAGCAGCATCGACCTTCCGCTCTGGCATTTCCTGGGCGAAGCCGCCCGCCGGCATCCGGGACAGCGCGTTGGCTGGCACCCGGTCACGGTGGCTTCCATCGTGGGCCTGACGGCCATCGGCTTGTGGAGCGCGGGCATGCTGGTGTCCGGCGTGCTGAACGGGCGGGACATCCACGCCGCCCGGCAATCCGTGAATGACTTTCAGTCGGCCCCCAACCCGGCTGCGCGCCTGCGCGCGCTTCTTGCCTTGCAGCAGCAGATCGAGCGCTACGAGTACCGTACCCAGCATCACGCGCCGCTCGCGACCCGCTTTGGCCTGAATCGCGATCCGGCGGTTCTCGCCGCGCTGTGGAAGCCATACGCACAGGCCAGTCGCGAGCTGCTGGTTGCGCCCGTGCAGAGGGATCTGGAGGCGTCGCTGGTGGATCTTGCGCAACTGCGCACCACGGTGCTGGATGCGGCAACCAACCGGGTGGCGCTGAGCGGCCATCAGGCGCTCAAGACCTATTTGATGCTGGCCAACCCGGAGCGTGCCGAACCCTCGTTCCTGGCCCCGCAACTGGTGCAGCATTGGTCGACCGACGCCCGGATGACCCCGGGCGAGCGGCAGGACGTCGCCGAGCGCTTGCTCAAGTTTTATGCGGAGCATTTGCAGTCCAATCCGGCAGGGCGCATCGAGCCGCGGCCCGAACTGGTCGCCGGCGCCCGCCAGACGCTGCTGGCCGTGATCGGCGAGCGCAATGCCGAGGACACCGTCTATCGGGGCGTGATCCAGGCCTTTGGCGAGCACGCTGGCAGCAAGTATCCGGACCAGACCCTGGCGGCGCTGACCGCCGGCACCGACCCCAGGGGGCTGGTACGAGCCACCGCCATCGTGCCCGGGGTCTTCACCCGCCAGGCCTATGAGGGCTATGTGGCCTCGGCGATCGAACAGGCCGCCAGGCGCACGGAGATCGCCAATGACTGGGTGCTGACCGACGGCAAGCCGCCGTTGCAGACTGAGAGCCGTTCGGCCGAAACACTGCAGACGGCCCTGACCGAGCAGTACTTCGCCGATTACGCGGAGCATTGGCAGGGCTTCATGAACAGCTTGCAATGGGAGGCCGCGCCGACCCTGCCGGCCGCGATCGGGCAGCTCAAGCTGATGGCCGACGCGCGCCAGTCGCCCGTCATTGCGCTGATGAGGTCGCTCGAATACCAGGGCGGTGCCGGTGCCCGCAAGGATTCGCTGTCCGATACGCTGGTGGCCAAGACGCAGGACCTGCTGGGCAAGAAGCCGGCGGGGCCCGAGGTGGCGAAGCCGGACGCGGCGGGGCCGCTGGGCGCGGCCTTTGGTCCGGTATTGCGGCTGGTGGCGCAGGGCCAGCCCGGCAGCACCCATGCCGGCACCAACGCTGGCACCAGCGGTGACCTGAGCCTGCAACGGTTCCTCGACCGCGCAACGGCACTGCGCCTGCGCTTGCAGCAGGTCGGCAACAGCGCCGATGCCGATGCGCAGGCCCGCCAGATGGCGCAGGCGCTGTTCCAGGGCAAGGGCTCGGAACTGGCCGATACCCAGGCCTATGCCCAACTGATGGCGGCCAGCCTCGGCAGCCAGTGGGCGGGCATGGGCGAGACGCTGTTTGTGCGGCCCATCGCGCAGGCGACGCAGACGGTGCTGCAACCGGCGCAGGCGAGCCTGAACGACGCGTGGCGGCAAAGCATCGCGATGACATGGAGCCGCTCGTTCGCCGGACGCTATCCCTTTGCGGATACCGCCAACGATGCCTCGCTGGCCGAGCTGGCGCGCTTCCTGCGCCCGCACAGCGGCTTGATCGGGTCCTTCCTCGGCACGCAGCTGGCGGGCGTGCTCGAGCTGCAGGGGGATCAGTGGCTGCCGGCGGCCACCGGCGGGCAGGCGCAGTCCTTCGATCCGGCCTTCCTCAACGCGATCAATACCTTGCAGCGCATGGCGGCGCACCTGCTGGCGCAGGGCGAGCCGCAGTACCGCTTCGAGTTCAAGCCGATCCCCACCCCGGGCCTGACCGACACGCTGCTGACGCTCGATGGGCAGACGCTGCACTACTACAACCAGCGCGAGACGTGGCAGGCGCTGACGTGGCCGGGCAAAAACCTGCAGGACCCGGGCACCCGGCTGCAATGGCAGACCGAGCGCGCCGGCACCAGCAAGAGCTACGAGTTCGGTGGCCGCTGGGGCCTGGTGCGGATGCTGGAGCGGGCGCACATCGAACCGGTGGATAGCGCGAACTACCAGTTGACGTGGCACGCGAAGCCGGACGCGCTGGATGCGTCGGAAGCGCTGGAAGGGCCAGGCGCGCCGAAGGCCACTGCCGAGAGCCAGGCCGATGCGCACGGCCGGACCTTCGCCGAAGATCCCGACAGCCTGACCGCGCGCAGCGCCCAGGCGCCCGTTGCGGCGGACGTGACCTATCCGGTGCGTTACCTGATGCGAACCGAGGTCGGGCAGGGGCCGCTGGAGATGCTGGCGCTGCGGGGCTTTGTGCTGCCAACGCGGATCTTCGTGGGCCGGGAGCCGCAGGCGGCGGCCCGCGCTACACCCGCCCTGCGCAAGTAGAGATAGACAGGGACAAACGCAGACAAACAGGGACAAACGACAAACCATGTTCAACAAGCTTCTCAACGCGCTCTTCGGCGCGCGTGCCCCTGCGGATCTCGCGCGCTCCACACAGGCGCGCTGGGACCCATGGCTGCAACCCATCCGTCCCGACGCCCCGGCCGGCGACGATCCGGGCTACGACGACGACTTCCTTGCCATCAAGGAGGAGGTGGCCAAGCTGTCCGGCGTGAACGACACGCTGATCGTCGAGTCCGCCGAGCGGCTGCTCAAGCTGACCGCCAAGGATTTGCGCCTGGCTGTGTACTACGTCTACGGGCGCATGCGGCGCGATGGCGCGGAAGGGGTCGCCGCTGGCTTCGAGCTGCTGTCGGCACTGGTCGACCGTTTTGGTGCCCGGCTGCTGCCCGCCCGGGCCGAGAGCCGCAAGGCGGCGCTCGAATGGCTGGCCGGCGCGACGTTCACGGACCGGCTCGACCGGGTGCCGGGCCTGGCCGGTGCGCAGCTGGAACGTACCTTGTCGGCGCTGGCGCTGATTCTCGAGCGCACGGCGCAGTGGCCGGAACCGGCTCGCCCGGCGCTGGATGGGCTCATCCGCCGCTTCGAGGGCCGGGTCGAGTCACCGTCGGCCACCGGCAACCCTGGTGGGGATGCGCCATCCGGGCCCGCGGCCGCCTCGGTCCTGCCAGCCTTGGGCGAGGTGGCCTCGACGCGCGATCTGCTGGATCGGGCGCGCCAGATGGCGCTGTACCTGCGCCAGCAACCGCAGGGCTACCTCGCGGCCTACCGCCTGATGCGCTGCGTACGGTGGGATACGTTGACCGAGATCCCGCCGCACGAGCACAGCGGCAAGACGCGCCTGGTGGCGCCGCGCGCCGAACTGCGCGCCCAACTCAAGCGCCTGGTGCTGCAAAAGCAGTGGCCGGAACTGCTCGACCGCGTCGAGCAGGCCTTCGCCGAAGGCGCCAATCATTTCTGGCTGGACCTGCCGTACTACGCTTTCACGGCCCAGGATCAGGCCGGCGGCGAGTATGCCCGCGCGCGTGACCTGCTTGCCACCGACTGCGCTCTCATGCTCGAACGCCTGCCCGGCCTCGATCAACTGGCCTTCACCGACGGCACACCGTTTGCGGATGACACCACATTGGCGTGGATTGCGCGCCATGCCACCGTACGCGATGTCGAGCGCGGCGAGCCCATGGCGCCGGTATCGGTCGCGTCCGCCAGCACCGACTGGGCGGAGACGGAAGCCCAGGCGGCGGACCTCGCCGCCCAACAGAGCCTTGATGCCGCGTTCGCCTGGCTGCAGGGCCTGCCGGCGCCGGACGGCGAGCGCGACCGCTTCGTGCGGCAACTGGTGATGGCGCGCGTGGCCGAACGGGCGGGCCGAGCGGACACGGCGTGGCACTTGCTGGGCGCCCTCGAGGTGAACGCGCAACGCTTTGGGCTGGCCACCTGGGAGCCCTCGCTCGCGTTCGAGGCCAAGCAACAGCTGCTGCGGTTGCTCAAGGCCCGCATGACGCGCAAGGACGCGGACAAGGGCGCGCTTGCCCAGCGTATCGAAGCCCTGCTCGGCGATCTGACCGCCATCGACCCGGCCCGTGCCGTGGCCATCGCCTGACCGGCGAGTTAACTGACAGCCTCATGACCGATCCCACCCAAGACAACGAAATCCTGCGCTACTACGAAGCGGAAATGCGCTACCTGCGCGAAGCCGGCAAGGAGTTCGCCCAGGCGTTTCCCGACCGTGCGCGGATGCTCAATATTGACGGCATCGGCGAGCGCGATCCCCATGTCGAGCGGCTGTTCGAGGGTTTCGCCTTCCTGATGGGGCGGCTGCGCCATAAGCTGGACGACGAGCTGCCCGAGCTGACCGAAGGGCTGGTCAGCATGCTGTGGCCGCACTACCTGCGCATGATCCCGTCGCTGTCGATCCTCGAGTTGTCCCCGAACCTTGACACGTTGCAGCGCCACGAAACCGTGCCGGCCGGACTGGAGGTGCTGTCCGACCCTGTGCCGCTTGGCACGCAGGCAGCCGGTGGCCATGATGCCGTGCAATGCGTCTACCGGACCACGCAAGCGGTCGACTTGTACCCGCTGCGCCTGACCGAGGCCAATGCCTACGCGCGCGAGGATGGCCGCTCGGTGATCCGGCTCAGGCTCGAACTACAGGCGCAGGCACTGCGCAAGCAATTGGCGGTGCCGCGCCTGCGGCTCTACCTGCATGCCGACCGGCCAATGGCGCTGGCGCTGTATGCCGCGCTGACCGCCCGGCCGCTGGCCATGCAGGTGCGCATCCCCGGCTACCCGGCTGACCACCCGGGCGTGCCACAGGCAATGCCCGGCCTGGCGCTGGAAGCGGCCGGCTTCGACGCGCAGGCGCGCCTGTGGCCCAAGCCGGACAATGCCTTTGGCGGCTACCAACTACTGCTGGAGTACTTCACCTTTCCCGAGAAGTTCATGTTCGTTGACCTGGTGGGGCTGGACATGGCCGCCATTCCCCCGGGCGCTGGGCACTTCGACGTGGAGGTGGTGCTGGCCAGGCCGTTCCCCGACGACATGCGCTTCTCGGCGGAGAACGTGCGGCTCTTCTGCACGCCCATCATCAACCTGTTCGAACTGGAAGCCGACCCGATCACGGTCACGCACACGGAGACCGAGTACCGGGTGCGGGCCATGGAGCAACACGGGCAGCATGTCGAAGCGTACTCGGTCGATACCGTGCGGGGCTTCGAGGCAGCGAGCGGCGCGCGCTTCGAGTACGCGCCGTTCGCCGCCTTTCGCCACCGGGGTGGCATGCTGCGCCATGAGATGCCCGAGCGCTACTTCCACACCCGGGTGCGCCGCGGTCCCTCGGGCAGGTTCGACACCTGGGTGGTGCTCGGCGGACATGCCTGGGAGCAGCAACAGACCCTGCCCCAGGAGACGCTATCGCTGTCGGTCACGGGCACCAACGGCATGCTGCCCCGCAAAGGCCTGCGCGAGGCCGGCATCACGCGTATGCGGGGCGGGTTCGCCAATATCGGCGCGGTGCGCAACCTGACGGCGCCGACCCTGCCGGTGTACCCGCCCACCGCCGACCGCTTCCACTGGCGCGTGCTGTCGCACCTGGCGCCAAACTACCTGTCGCTGCTCGATGCCGAGGTCTTGCGCGGCAGTCTTGCCCTTTACGACTGGACGGAAGGCGAGATGAACCGCAGGCGCATCGACGCCATCACGGACGTGCGGCACCGGCCCCTGCAAAAGCTCGTTAAAGGCGGCCTGCTGCGCGGCGTCGAGATCGAGGTATTACTGGACAGCACCCGCTTTGCCGGCGAGGGCGACGTCGAGCTCTTCGGCGAGATGCTCAACCGGTTCCTGTCGCTCTATGCCACGCTGAACCTGTACACCCGGCTGGTGATCGTGTCGCAGCCAGGCGGCAAGCGGCTCGCATGGCCCGACAGCAAGGCCGAGGGGGCACCGTTTTGAGCCTGCCGAAACTGACAGCAACGCAGGCGCAGGAGCGCGCCTTGCTGCCGGCGCTGCTCGCCCGTGCGCCGCAGATGAACTTCTTCCGGCTCTGCGAGCTGATCGAACTGGCCGCGCCGCAGCAACCGCCGTTGGGCACCACCGATTCCCCGGCCAACGAGCCCGTGCGGTTTCGCTCGCACGGACGGCTAGGCTTTCCGGGGCGGGAGATCGACGCGGTGGAGTGCGACAGCGACCACCCCGAGCGGCCACCGGTGGTGCGGACCACCTTCCTGGGCCTTTACGGCGTGGATGCGCGCATGCCGTCCTACTTCGTGGACGAGATTGCCCAGCGTCGCGACGGGGCAGAGCCGCTGGCGGCCTTGCTGGACCTGTTTCACCACCGGATCGTCACGCAGTTCTATCGCGTCGCGCGCAAGTACCGCTATCCGGTGGGCTTCCGGCGCGGCGGACAAGACGAAGTGTCGTGTTACCTGCTGAGCTTGCTCGGGCTGGGCCTCGGCAGGCCGGGTGCCGAAGAGACCGTCCCCACACGCAAGCTGTTGTCGATGCTGGGGCTGGCCAGCCAGCGCACACGCACCGCCGAGGGCCTTGCCGGCGTGCTGCAGCATGCCGTGCCGGACGCGCGCATCACGGTGGAGGAGTTCTACCCCGTGTGGGTGCGCCTCGACGCCACCGAGCGGATGCCGCTGGGGGAGAACTGTGTGCTCGGGCGCGGCTTTTATGACCGCGCAAACACCGTACGCGTGGTGATCGCGCCGCAGGAGCGCGACTCGGTGCTGGGGCTGATGCCGGGCCGTGCCATGCACCGGGAGGTGACGGCGCTGTTGCGCTTCTACCTGGGCTATGCAGCGCACGCGCATCTGGAGATGCATGTGAGGCCGGCGCTGATGCCGGCGCCGGCCTTGAATTCGGACCAGGTGAGCCTGGGCTACACCACGCAGCTCAGGCAGCCCGACGAAGCCGAAGCCACGGGCGCCAGCGACGCCGTCACCCGTGTGCAGCTCGGCAACTGGCGCGGGCACAGCTCGGCGCAGCCAACGCAACGCTGAACCCGCACTGTCAATGAAACGCAGCAATACGCTACAGCTACACAAAGAGGATCAACACGATGAGGCGACAGCTTCGAAACGGCGCCCTACTGCTGGTTGCCACCCATATAGCCGGTTGCGGCGTGGGCCAGGCCGTAAAGGACAGCACGGTGGAGGCAGCGAAATGGGCCTTCACGACGCAGGTCAAGACCATGAGCCTCGATCTGACCAGCCGGTCGTCGTTAAATACAAACGGCGCCGGGCAATCGTTGTCGACGGTGGTGCGGATCTACCAGTTGAAGACGCCGCAGGCCTTTGAGCAATTGAGCTATGCGCGACTGCAGGCCAATGATCTCGAATTACTCAAGCCCGATCTGCTGGCGACCAAGGACGTCATCCTGCTCCCCGACGCGAGCGTGAGCCTGAGCGAGCCGATGCATGCCGAGGCGGAGTATGTCGGGGTCATCGCGCTCTTCCGCAGCCCCGGCAAGGAGACGGTCTGGAAGCTGGTGGTGCCGAAGAAACAGTGGAAGAAGACCGATCCGGTGAGGATCGAGGTGCGCGGCAGCACGCTGGAGCTGGTGGGAGCCAGCTTTGACGGTCCCGGCGCCGTGGATGGCGCTGTCATTGTGCGTTTCGCCAGCACGCTCCGCGATAGTGAGTACATTGCACCACATGTAAGTTAAGCTGCGGCTTGCATTCCTGCAATTTCCTGACATATCGCCGTGCTACTCCCCATTCGCAATAAAGCCACTTCTGCTGCCTCCGCCGCTCTGGCTCTTGCTATCGCGTGCATGAATTCGGCTTTCGCGACTGACTTCCTGGCGCCAGGCATTTATCGTGTCGAGCCAGACTCCCATTTGAGCCCGGCCAACAGAGTGCCGGAAACCGAGACAAGCCGCTTCAAGGAGCGCTTCGAGCACGCCCTGCCCAAGTCGGCGGATATCACCTATGCCGTGGTGTCGCACGAACCCGGTTCGGGCGGCAACAGGGTGCACTTTCTTGTAGACAAGGACTACAAGACCGACGTGAACTCCGCGAACAAGCTATGCGTGGCCTATGCCTTTCCGGGCTGGAACGACTACTCGGCACCCCAGCCGTTCTGCCGAACCAACATCAGTAACGAGTCTGAGGCACTGCTGAAACAGCGGACGGCGGCGGCGTTCACCGTGACCTGGCAGCCCAGGAAGACGTACCTGAGCACCGAGACCATTCGGCCACAACGCAAGCCAACGGCCGACGAGGTCGGCGCTTGCGCGCTTGGCGTATGCAGCCCCGAGGCGTATGGCAAGGGGGTCAACCATTATGAGATGGCTTACTACGCGGATAGCTTTGCCCTCGACAGGGTCCGGCCTTACCAGACGATCTTGTATCTCACCAAGGCGGTGCCACTGTTTGCCCGAGCCGAACGTGACACGATCCTGACCCGTCTCGACGCGGGGACTTATGTCCCCGTCCTCTCCACGGATGCGCAATGGTACGAAATCGAGCGCGTCGGGCGGGACGGCTCGATCACCCACGGCTGGGTCGACCGTGACGATGCGGTCGCTGTGAATTGGGTTGCGCAACGTGCCAGAACGCGCGATTTCCTGTTTCGCGTCGCATTTGTCGAAGGCGAGCTCACATCCGACTCTCCGCACGCGGTCGCCATTGAGATCATCGATCGGAAATCCGGCGTTCGCACTCAGGTCATTCGTGACTTCGATTCCGATCCCGGCTTTGCGGCGCCCGCGGACGCCTTGCGCGTGGTCGACGCCAATTTCGACGGCTATCCGGACATTTCGATTTTTGGCATGTCGGGAGGCGCCGGGCCGAACAGCACCGAGAACTTCTTCTTGTTCGACGCCGCCCGGCGACGGTTCGTTTTTGATGAGGCCTTGTCGGGACTGTCGCAGATCGCCATCGACTCCCGCACGCGCTCCATTTCCTCGGCGCAGCGCAATAGCTGCTGCAGCCACTCGGCGCAAACTTACCGTTACGCCGGCAGAACGCTGACGCTGGTTTCGACCTGGGACGAAAGCCTGACGGCCGACGGGAAAGGGCTGGAGACAAACATAGGCCGCGCGCGCGATGGCAAGCTGCATTACCAGACACGACGAACAAAGCCGGAGCGGTGATACCGGTGATACAACAGGGGCGGCGTGGCGCATCCCGCCTGCGGTTTTCGGGATGGCCAGTTGAACAAGCAATCCTCAAGCGGTCCTTGACCCCATCATTGCCGACGGCAACCGCTTGCCCACCCAATCCCGCTCTTCTTCATAGGCCCGCGCCAGGCGCAACACCGACAAATCGTCCCGCGGCCGCCCAATCAACTGCATCCCCATTGGCAACCCCTGCGGCCCAAATCCCACCGGCACGCTGATTGCCGGACATCCGGACAGCGTCCAGGGAAATACCACTTCCATCCAGCGGTGATAGGTATCCATCTCGCGGCCGGCGATCTGCTTCGGCCAGGGCTGGTTCACATCGAATGGGAAGACTTGCGCCGTTGGCACCGCGATGTAGTCGAACTGCTTGAACACGCCTAGCAGCGCTTGATACCAGGCGCTGCGCTCCATGCTGGCGGCATAGACGTCGCTTGCGCTGAGCTTGAGCATGCCTTCGATCTCCCAAATCGCCGAGTCCTTGAGCAGCGCGCGCTTGGCCGGGTCCTGGTAGAAGGGCAGCATGCCGTTGCCGACCAGGAAATGACGGTGCACCAGCCAGGTCTTCCAGAGCCGTTCCGGCGAGAACGGAGGCTTGATGGCTTCCACCTGCACGCCAAAGGCCGGGAAGGCGTTGAGGGCATCCTCGCACAGCGGCAGGATGCCAGCTTCCATGGGCAGGTAGCCGTTCCAGTCGCCCAGCCATGCCACGCGCTTGCCCTTGAGGTTGGTCTTCAGCACGTCGGCCACATTGGCCGGGGTGAGCGTGGCCAGCACCGGGTCCTGCGCGAGTGCCTGCGGCGTGCGCGCATCGGGGCCGGCCTGCGTGGCCAGCAGCAGGGCCACGTCGGCGACGGTGCGTGCCATGGGCCCTTCGTAGCCGAGTTGCTGGATAAAGACTTCCGGGGCCGGGCCGTAGGGCACGCGGCCGGCGCTGGGGCGCATGCCATAGACGTTGCAGAAGCCGGCCGGGTTGCGCAGCGACCCGCCGAAGTCGCTGCCATCCGCTATCGGCAGCATGCGCAGCGCCAGCGCGGCGGCCGCGCCGCCGCTGCTGCCGCCGACGGTGCGGCTGGCGTCATAGGGATTGCGGGTGGCGCCGTAGACAGGGTTGAAGGTTTGCGAGCCCAGGCCGAACTCCGGCGTGTTGGTCTTGCCGATCAGCACGGCGCCGGCGGCGCGTGCGCGCTCCACGATGATGGCGTCCGCCGTAGGCACGTTGTCCCGAAAGATGGGTGAGCCGAAGGTGGTGCGGATGCCGCGCGTGAGCGCCAGGTCCTTGGGGGCTTGCGGCATGCCGTGCATCCAGCCGGCGGAGCCGCCGGCTGCGAGGGCCTGGTCGCAGGCGGTGGCTTCCTGCAGCAGCACTTCGGGCTCACGCAGCGCGACGATGGCGTTGGCGCCGGGATTCACCCGTGCGATGTGGTCCAGGTAGGCCGCCATGACTTCGCGGGCCGACAGCTTGCGGGCATGGATCTCGCGCGAGAGTTGCCAGGCCGGCATCATGACGATGGGATTCGGGCCGCTGGCCGTGGTGGCGGGGCCGGATGCGTCAGGTGCCCCATTCTTGCCGGCGGGAGGCGCCGCGCTGGTGCTGCTGGCAGCGACGCCAGCGGCGATGCCGGCTAGCGTGGCGCCTGCCAGGTGGCCCAGCAAATGGCGCCGCGAAGGTTGTCCGGGGGCGGGGCCATTGACGGCGTTGCGCGCATTGCCGCTATCGCGGTCTGTGTTGCCTGTGGGGGTCATCGTGTCGTTCCTCGTTCCGGTTTTTTGTCTCGCGTATTTGTTTGCGTGAGTTTGTCACATTGGCCCGGGGCTCGCGCGGGCGGCCTTGTCCGGCGTCGGCGTTGCGCCACTGCCCAGGATCGCCGCGCGGTGCGCGCTCACGTCGTCGAGCGGCTGGCGGCGATAGCGGCCCACCTCCTCGGTGCTGAACGCCTGCACGTCGTGGCGGCCGGTGAGCACGGGCATCAGCCAGTTCATCAGCCCTGCGATCTCTGCGTCGCTCAGGGCGGAGGCGGAGGTGCCTGGCACCTGGATCAGGAACGCGCGCCCGGCCGGCGTGGCAAGCAGCAAGGGCACGGTCTCGCGCATGTCGGGGATGCCGGCCGAGGGCTTGCCGCGCGCATCGGGCTGGTGGCAGCCGGAGCAGTGCAGCAGGTAGTTGTCGCGCGCGTGGCGCAGCTCGGCCTGTGCGCTCGCGGTCGTGGCCAGCATGGCCAGCGTCAGCAGGCACAGCCCGCGCCGCGCGGCCGAGCGCAAGGTGCGTGCTCTGCGCGACGCCATGCTATTGCCCTGCCTCGCGCAGCTTGCGCACGGCGCCCGGGGTCTTGCGCTCGGCGCGAGCGCGGGCCAGCGTATCGGTGGTCACGGCCTGTTCGGGCGCGCCGTTGCTCACCGCCAGCCACGACAGCACGGCGGCCAGCGATGCATCCGGCAGTGTGGCGAAGCTGGGCATGACGCCATTGAACGACTGGCCCTGCGACTGGATCGGGCCGGCGAGGCCGTGGGTCAGCACATTGGCCAGGTAGGCCTGGCCCGCCGGTGTGGCGAGCCGCTCGCGCAGGGCGCCCGCCAGCGGCGGCGCCACGCCGGCAATGCCGGAGGCATCGGCATTGTGGCAAGCGGCGCAATGCGTGCCGAACAGGGCCTTGCCCTGGTCAGCCAGCGACTCGGCAAGCGCGATGCTCGGGGGCGCCACGCATGCCAGGCATAGCGCGAGGTGAGAGAGAGACCGCTTCATTCCTGGACTCCGAGAATGATCGAGGTGGTGCAATGGAACATGGTGCTGTCGTTGCTCATGCACCAGTTCACATCGTTGTGCACGCCCAGCCGGTAGCCCGGCCGTTCGCGCTCGTTGGTGTTGCACTCGCAGCGCCCGCAGGTGGTCTTGCCGCAGCAATCGTTGTAGCTGACCATGTAGTTCCTGCCGTCGGCCGGGTTGTGGCAGGTGCCGACCCACGACACGCGCGAAGGCTCGGTGCCGGGCGGGCAGGAGGTGGAGGTGCCGCCGCAGCATGCGCACAGAAAGCCATCCACCGCGCAGTACTTCCAGTAATCGCAGGCGGTTTCGTCCTGCGCCTGCGGGCCGGCGGCCTTGCTGCCGTGTGCTCCCGCCGCGTGCGCGCTGCGGTCGAAGGGCAGCACCGGCAGCGCCATCGTTCCCACCATGACCTTGCCGAGCGTGGCCAGCACGCTGCGCCGGCCCGTGCGTTGCGCCGCGCGCCGGGTCTGGTGTTCGAAAAATCGGTCAATCCACATGGGTTTTCTCTCCCTGCCTTCAGGCACGCGTTTCGAGGAACTGCTGCACCGAGCCCACGTTAAGGTCCATCGCGGTGAACAGGCTCTCCAGCTGCTCGCGCGAGTTCACCAGGCCCTTGGCGCGCAGCGTGCCGCGCTCGTCCATCAGCACGCCGTACGGCAGCTTGCCGATCTGCAGGTGCATGCCGAGCTCGGGCGATAGCACATAGGCGAAGGCTTCCAGCCCTGCCTGGCGCAGGAAGGCCAGGTGCTCGGGCTGTTCGCCATCGGAGGCGAGCACCACGCGCAGCCAGCCAGCCTCGCTGGCCTGCATCGACTTAAGTACCGGCAGCAGCTTCTTGCAGACCGGGCAGGTCGGCGAGAGAAAGAACAGCAGCGTGCTGCGGGGCTGCGCGCCGCCCACTGCTACCGGGGCGCCGCGCACATCCTGCAAGGCAAAGGGTGGCAGCGAGTCGCCCACGCGCGGGCCGGCGTCGATCACCAGCGCGCCCATCGGCGCGACGCGCTCGAACAGGATGCCGACCTGGCGGGCCAGGGCATAGAAACCGAAGAGCAGCGCCAGCACGGCGATCCACAGCACGATATTGGCAATCACAAGGGCAGTCATGGGAGTCTCACGAGAGGGTGGAATGCGTAGAGTGGCTGAAGTGGCTGAAGTGGCTGGAAGCCAGGTGGCCGGTGCGGCGGGCAGCGCGGTCGGCATTGACCAGCAACTGCGTGGCGCCGAGCCAGAGCAGCAACAGCGCGAGTGCGCAGAAGCCGGCGGCCAGGGTGTCGAGCAGTGTGAACGCCCGGGGTGCCGCGACGGCCGCCAGTCCGGCAGCAGCGATCGCGGCCAGCACCAGCACCGCGAGCAAGCCAAGGTTGCGCAGCAGCAGGCCGTTGGATAGCCGCAAGTTGTCGGCGTGGCTGCCGCAGCCGCAGCGGATGTCGCGCCGCCCGCGCAGCAGGTTGATGCCCACCGCGCCGCTGGCTACCGCCACCACGCATGCCGTCAGCAGCGCCGCGCCCGGGTGCAGCGGTGCGGCAACCAGCGCCGCCAGGCTGGCCGTCTCGGCGCCCAGGTAGGCAAGCGCTACCGGGCGCGACCATGCGTCGGGCACCAGCCGGTAGGCGCTGACGGCGCCCCAGAAGCCGGAGAAGTCGCGCAGCTTGGGCCACAGGGAGTGCGCCAGCACCAGTGCGGCAGCGGCGGAACATGCCGCTGCCACGACCGGATCGCGCAGCACGTCGGAGACCACGGCGGCGGCGCTCATTGATGCAGCTCCAGCTGCACCGCGTTCTCCGCCACCTGGTCCAGGCGCGCCACGGGCTTGAGGCCCCGGGCCGGGTCCAGCGACACCACGCCGGCCTTGGCGGCGTCCAGCACATACAGCGTCGGCCGCGGCCCTTGCGTGATGGTGAGCGCCAGCGCGTTCTGCCCCGGCGCGCGGGCGATGCGCTTGTGCTGCGCCAGGTCGATGGTCCAGATTTCGGCGGCGGGGGTCTTGTGCGATCCCTCCTTGCTGCGCGGATGCATGCCCAGGTACAGGCGACCGGTGGCCGCGTGCAGCGCGAACAACTGGTAGCCGCCCGGCTTCCAGCCCGCCTTGCGGTCCGCCGCGTCCACCACGGGCCAGGGCTGCGCGAAGACCGGCGTCTCACCCGAGAGATCCGCGCTGTAGACGTTGCCGTTGAAGGACACGAAGGTCAGCGTGTTGCCCACGCGCTCGCTGTGCAGGAAGACCGGGTCGGCATCGGGATCGAACATGCGCGCGCTGCGCTTTTGCCCGCTGGGCTGGCCGGCGGCGTCATGCGTCACCGTCAGCATCGTGCCGTCGCTGCACAGGGTGCGAAAACGCTGGCTGGACGCCTCGGTGGCAAATATGCCCCAGCAGCCCGGAGTTTGTGCCTCCGCCACGAACTTGCCAGCCTGCAGGTCGACGATGCTGACCGAGGTGGCGGGCGTGGCATTCTGCACATAGAGAAAATGCCCGTCGGCGGATACCGCGGCGATGCCCCGGTAGTTCAGGGACTGTGCGTGCTTGGGCGGGATCACGATCTCGCTGCGGTAGGCCAGCGTGGCGGTGTCGTACAGGCTCACCACATCGGCCCGCTCGCCGCGCGCGAGCCGCGTGTAGAACGTGGAGATCACATACAGTGTGCGCTTGTCCGGGGACAGCACGCTCTGGCCGCCGAACGCGGTGGGCACCAGCCCGAGGTAGCGCATGCGCTTGCCGTCCACCACGTGCAGGCGCCCGTCTACCATGTGCTTGAACGCCACATCGGAGATATAGAGCCGGCCATCGTCGGCAGGCGCGAGCGGTTGCACGGAGAGGGTTTCCGGCTGCAGTTCGGCGGCATTGGCCGCATCGCTGGCATTGGGGGCGGCGGCGGCTGGCAAGGCTAGCACGCCCAACATTGCCGCTGCGGCTACTCTGCGTACCACGCCGGGCCGTCGGGTGATGGCCCTGATGCTTACCTCGTTCACTGGATGGCTCCTTGGGATGCGCTTTGCAATGGGGCCAGTCTACGAACGGGGGCGGCGCGGGCGTTATCCGAAATCGGCAACGGCGGCACGGGGATATTCACCAATGCGGGCCGGGCTGCGCGGCACGCCGGTGTGTGCCGTCATGGCGGCTTGCGGTGCATGGCGCCCAAATGCCACGGCGGGTGCGGCTGCCGGCGGTGCGCGCCATCCGGCATCAGGGCAAACCTGCACTGCGGCTGTGCACGCAGCGCCATGCGGGGGGGCAAATGCCAAGGCGCAGGCTTATCCGTTTTCGGAAACGGAGCAGAATGGACGGTAGGGATGAAGAGGGCTGAAGAGAGCGAAGGCGGTGCAGCCAGGGCGGCAAAAGCGGCTGCGCAGCGGCGCCAGAACGGGCCGAGGCTGCCACCATGCTACGATCCGCGCCTAATACGGAGAAAGAAGATGTTTTATACCTGCCAGAACCAGTCGTGCCAGACGCGTTGGGACCCCAAGGACGTCACGGTCAAGGACGAAGGCCAGGGCCCGCTGTTTCGCTGCCCGGTGTGCAACTCCCGCAACCCGGTCGTGCCCCAGCGCAAGTCCGACGGCACCATCGTCTACAAGCAGCGCACCCGCTAATAGGCTGGCTAAGGGGCTGATCAAGGCCGGCCTGTTGATGCAGCGCCCAGGGGCGCTCAGCCGCCGGCCCGCTTGACGGTCATCCCGCGCTGCTTGAGCTTTTCCACTACCGTGTCGCAGTGGTCGCCCTGGATTTCGATCACACCGTCCTTGACGGTGCCGCCCGAGCCGCAGGCGGCCTTCAGTTCCTTGCCCAACTGCGCCAGCGACAGCGCGTCCAGCGCCACGCCGCGCACCAGCGTCACTCCCTTGCCCTTGCGGCCCTTGGTCTCCCGCGACACCCGCACGATGCCGTCCCCTTGCGCGACCGGCCGCGCCTTGCCGCATGTGCAGGCCGCCAGCGCATTGCCGCAGCCGGGGCACATGCGGCCGTGTTCGGTGGAGTAGACCAGCGAGCTGGCGGGTTTCGGGTGAGACATGACAGGCGTTCCGGATGACGGGCTGGCTGGCGCAGCCCGGGGCAGGCAGCGTACGACAAGCGCGCGGCGCCTGCAAGAGGGCAATGGTGGGGCGATGGCGCATTTCAGGTGCCGCTTGCTGCCCTCGCCAACGGCCATGGCTCACTCGCCGTAGCTCTGACCCTGCGCGATCAGCTCCGGCGTACCGATGACGCCGTTCAGCCCGTCGAAATCCAGCATGGCATCGCGCATCGGCGCGGTGGTGCCATGTTCTAGCAGGCTGCCGTAGTAGCGCTGCATCTGCGCGCCGATGAAGCGCACCACGCCACCCGGGAAGATCACGATGCGAAAGCCCCGGCCGGCGAGTTCGGCGGCGCTCTGCACTGGCGTCTTGCCGCCTTCCACCATATTGGCCAGCAAGGGAACGCGCCCGGCAAAGTGCGTACAGACGCGAGCCATGTCCTGCTCGGTGCGCAAGGCTTCGATAAACAGCGCGTCGACCCCGCATGCCACATAGGCCTCGGCGCGTTCGATCGCCGCGTCCAGTCCCTCGATGGCCACCGCGTCGGTGCGGGCCAGGATCAGGGTCCGCGACGAAGCGCGCGCGTCCAGCGCGGCCTTGAGCTTGCCGCACATCTCGGCTGCCGCGACAACGCGCTTGTTGTCCAGATGACCGCAGCGCTTGGGAAAGGTCTGGTCCTCGAGCTGGATCATGGCCGCGCCGGCGCGCTCCAGCGTGCGCACGGTCCGGATCACGTTGAGCGCGTTGCCGTAGCCGGTATCGGCATCGACGATCAGCGGCAGGTCGACGCGGTCGGTGATCCTGCCGACGATATCCACCGTCTCGGTGGCGGTGGTCAGGCCCACGTCCGAGCGCCCGAGCTGCGTGTAGGCCACGGCGGCGCCAGACAGGTAGAGCGCTTCAAATCCCGCTTGCGCGGCGACCAGCGCCGAGAACGCGTCGTAGACGCCGGGCACCAGCAGCACGCGCGGTTGGCGCAGGCGGTCGGCGAGGGATGGAGTTGTCATTGTTTTTTGCGGTGTGGCCGCCCACGGCCGGCGTGGAAAACGCCGGCATGGCGCTTGCCCTTCAAGGGGGGGAGGTGCGAAATGATAGCGAATAACGAGCGAGCGCTCGGCCACTGGCGCGAGGCGCGCCATGTCCATACATTAGGGGCGAAAGTGTCAGAGCGAAAGAAGCCCGGGCCTTCGTTGAAGGCGCTCGCAAGGCACGCGATGTCTGCATCGGGCCCCGGGTGCTTGACGGTGGGGCGCTTGTGCGGCGCCCCCTTGCGCACTGTCGATGGCGCTGCCTAGCGCCCGGCAGGGCTCCCGTAAAATGCACCAGTGCGGGGATTCGAAACGATGTAGGTATTGCGTCTTGCCCAAGTCTGGGCAGCCATGAAGACTTCAGGCTCGCGCTGGCTCCAGTCACTCGTCATGAGTGGTGCAGCCTCCTGCTCCGTCGTGGCATACACGACGGCCTGGTGAAGGGCGGCCCGGCCTTGGCTTCCTGGAATGGTAATGGTGCGAATCGTCACGCGCATCGTCAAAGGCCTCAACGTGTTTGGACTGCAAAGTATGGCTGCCTTTCAAGGACAGATTTGTGACAGCGTAGTGTCCTGATCTGCACTGGAAGGCTGCGCCATGGGGGCTTGGCGAAGCCGTGACAATCTGGTTTGCGGCCTCGCGGTGAATAGGGAGCATCCATGCCCGATCATACGCGCAAGCACTATTCGGGCCAACGACATCTGTTGTGGCGCGTCGACAGGCTGGGAACAGCCCGCGGCGGGCGCCGCGGCTATTCGGTTTCAGGGTCCAGCGGGGTTCGTGGCCGGTCTGGGCGAAAAATAGATTATCCGGCACATTTCCACCCGCTGCTAAGTGCGATCTCCCCCGCCCGCGCTCGCGACTAAAGCGCCGCTTTGTCGATCGCCATGCCGAGTTCGCCCGCCATGCGCTCCACCAGCGCCTGGAGCCGGTTCACCTTTTCCGCCAGTTCCTTTTGCTCGGCTTTGAGCGACTCGAATTCGGAGGGCGAGATGCTGTCGTCGGTGCCACCGCGCTCGGGGATATCGTCCACGCTGACTTCGCCGCATAGCAGGTGCATCCAGCGGTTCTCGCGTCCGCCGGGAGCGCGCGGCAGCTTGACGACGAAGGGTGGCTCGGCGGCGGCCAGCTCTTCCAGGAATACCTCGACCGATGAGATGTCGGCAAATGCGTGCAGGCGCGCGGAGTTCAGCCTCAGTTCCGCGGCCGTCTGGGGCCCGCGCAGCAGCAGCGTGGTGAGCAACGCGACCGACTGGCTCGGCACGCCCAGCACGCGTTTCATGTTCTGCTCGAATCGCGGCACGCGGCTGCTGCTGCCTTCCATGGCCAGGCTCAGGCGTTTCAGGCCATCGATGGCAGTGAGGATCTCGGCCTCGGAGGCATTCATCACCGGTGAGCGAGCGGTCTTCTGGTTGCAGCCGGATGTCAGTGCGTTGAGCGACAGCGGATAGGTGTCCGGCACCGTGTGCTGCTTTTCGACCAGCACGGCCAGCACGCGCCCTTCAAGCTGCGTCAGGGAACGGATGGCTGGGCGTGCGGGGGTGTCGGGATTGGGATTCATGAGTGGTATCGCTAGGTGAAGCTGCTTGCCCCGGGCCGATCCGCGGATCCGCTGATCGTGGGCCAGCCGGGAGCGCCTTGTTTGGTGGGCATATGATATCCGGTCAGGGGACGGGGCAATGTGAGTTTGCGCGAACCTGGCGCCCGTCCCGCTTGCCCCTACGGCTGGCCGGCTTCCTGCAGGGCGTTGGCGATCAACGTGACCGCCGGCGCAATTGCCGCATCCCGTTGGGTAATGAACACCATCCGCCCGGAGGCGAACGGCGTGCGCAAGCGCACCTGGTGCACCATGGACGTCTGCGCGTAGTGGCGCACGGCGCTGGCCGGCGCAATCGTCAGGAAGCCACTCGCGGCAACCATCGACAAGCTGCTGTGAAATGAGATCGATTCGATATGCGGCACGGGCGGCAACTGGCCGCTATCGAGAAACGGCTGCTCGAAGATCTCACGCGTGTGAGTGCCGCGCGGCGGCAGGATCCAAGGTCCTTCATGCAATGCCGGCAGGCTGACCTCGCGGCGCCTGGCCAGGGGGTGGTCCCGCGCGCAGGCAATGGCCAGGTGTTCGTCCCATAGCGGCGTGATGGCCAGCCGTTCCCGCGGCTGCGCGGGATGACCGGTTTCCAGCCGGCCTATGACGCAGTCGAGCTCGCCACTGGCGAGCAGCCCGAGCAGGCCGCTGACGGTGTGCTCCCTTACCTGCAAGCGCGGCAGCACACCCTGCCGGCTCAGCGTGGCGATCAGCCTTGGCAGCACGTTGACCCCGACCAGCGGCAACACGCCCATGCGCACGAGCGGGATCTCCGGCCGGGCCGCCAGGGCCTCGCTGGCCGCATCCAGGGCGCCCAGCGCTATGCGCAAGCGCTCCAGGGCGCGCTCGCCCGCCGGGCTCAGGCGGCCACCGCGCGTAGTGCGCTCGATCAGCGTGCAGCCGAAGGCTTGCTCCAGCTCCTGCAGCATCTTGGTCACTGCCGGCTGGCTGATGTGCATGACCTCGGCGGCGGCGGTCAGGGAGCCGGTTCGCGCCACCAGGTCCAACAGCCGCAGATGGCGGATGCGCAGGCGATCGATCCGGTTCGGATGGGCGGCGCGCGCCGCAGCCACGCGCGAAGGGGAAACCGTTGCCATAACCAATCCTGATGGATTTATAAGAACTGGATCATTGTCTCGAATGATGGCGCGGCGTGACAATCGGGCAAAACCAGAAAGGAGACCTGAGATGCCTGCATCCACCCTCCGCACGCGTCGCCTGATGCTGCGGACCCTGCTGACGCTGCCCGTTGCGGCGGCATCCGGCTTGCCAGCTTCGGCGTTTGCCGCGGACAACTACCCCAACCGCCCGATTCGCCTGGTGGTGCCGTATGCCGCTGGCGGCGGCCCGGATATCCAGGCGCGCAAGCTGGCCGAAGTGCTGGGCAGGGAGCTTGGCCAGCCCATCGTGGTGGAGAACAAGGTGGGCGCGGCAGGCATCCTTGCCGCCGAATCCGTGGCGCAGCAGCCGGCCGATGGCTACACCTTGCTGCTGGGCGCCTCCACCCATGTCGCGCAGAAACTCCTGCAGCCATCCGTCAAGTTCGATCCCGCGG
Source organism: Cupriavidus sp. UME77 (assembly GCF_014170355.1). NCBI lineage: Bacteria > Pseudomonadati > Pseudomonadota > Betaproteobacteria > Burkholderiales > Burkholderiaceae > Cupriavidus > Cupriavidus sp. UME77. The sequence continues at coordinate 52,318 of NZ_LZZU01000032.1, read as the reverse complement.
CGTTCACTCATGTGATCCGCATCGGCGTCAGCCCGGCGGTGCTGGTGGTGGGGGCGAATTCGCCGTACCGCACCGTGGGTGAACTGGTAGCCGCCGCGCGGCGCTCGCCCGGATCGTTGAACTATGCATCGGGCGGCGTCGGCTCGGCCGCGCATATCTGCGGCGCAGCCTTTGCGTCGGCGACAGGCATCAACGTGGTCCATATCCCCTACAAGGGCTCAGTGGAGATCGTCCCGTCGCTGATCAAGGGCGACACGCAATTCGGCTTTCCGGTAGCGGCCACCGCCGTGCCGCAGATCGGCAATGGCAAGGTGCGTGCGCTCGCCGTGACCTCGGCGCAGCGGATCCCCGGGCTGCCAGGCGTGCCGACCCTGAACGAGGCGCTTGGGCGCAGCGATCTCACGCTGGATTCCTGGAGCGGCATCTGGGCCCCGGCAAACCTGCCGAAGCCCTTGGTGGCGCGCTTGCATGCCGCCATGCTGAAGGCACTGGCGGATCCCGGGCTGCGCCGCTTCTATGCCGAGACCGGGGCGCTCATCGATCCGAGCCCCACGCCCGAATCCTTCTCCCGCCTTGTCGCCGATGAAACCGCCAGGATGCGGCAGGTGATCGAGAAAAACCACATCACGATCGAGTGAGCTTGCCATGCCTATCACCGCTACCCATTCATTCACCCCGCTCGCGGGCATCCGCGTGCTCGATTTCTCGCACGTCATCGCCGGTCCCTTCGCCACCTTCTTGCTGGCGCAACTCGGGGCCGACGTGACCAAGGTGGAAAACGCCAACGGCGGCGATGTCATGCGCCGCGCCGGACGGGGCCGCGAGGGCTTCGTCGCGCTCAACGCTGGCAAGTCGTCGCTTGCCCTCGACCTTGGCACCGAGCAAGGGCGCCAGCGTGCGCTGGAGCTCGCCGCCACCTGCGATGTCTTCGTCGACAACCTGCGGCCAGGCGTGCTGGAGCACTTCGGGCTCGGCTTCGAGGCCGTGCTGGCGCTGAATCCGCGCGTGGTCTATTGCAGCATCTCCGGCTTTGGGCGCGGCGCGCCGGCATGGCGCGGCCGTCCCGCTTATGACCACGTGGTGCAGGCCGCAACCGGCATGGCCTACATGGCGGGCAACGAGGGCGACCCGCCCATCAAGACGGGGTTCCCGGTCATCGACTCCGCCACGGGGCTGCTCGCCGCCTTCGCCATCCTTGCCGGCGTACGCGACAGCGAGCGCACCGGGCGCGGCATGCTGCTCGATATCTCCATGGCCAGCGCCGGCATGCAGCTGATGTACCCCATGACCTGCGACGCGCTCACACGCGGGGCCACGCCGCCCCGGCAGGGCAACCAGGGCTACTCCGGCAGCCCCTCCGCCGATTTCTTCCGCACGCGCGACGGCTGGCTGGCCATCGGCGCGAACACGCCAGCCCAGTTGCTGGCATTGCTCGAAGCGCTGGGTCTTGGCCATCTTGCGCGGGATCCCGCCTTGTTCAATCCGCCGCTGGAGCGCAGCGGCCTGCCTGCCTTTGTGCGCTCGCTCGATCCGGGCGCGCTCAAGGACGCGCTCGCCGCCGCGCTGGCCGATGGTCTGGCCACCCAGCTGGAAGCGCGGCTTAGCGCGTGCGGCATTCCGGCGGCGCGCCTGCGCACCATCGCCGAGTTTGCCGCCGAATCCCGGGACAACGGCAGCCTGGAAACCATCGAGCTGCGCGATGGCGATGCCGCCGTGGTGTCGCCGGGGCTGGGCTTCCGGGTGTGCACCGGGCGCTAGGCCGGGGCGCTTGGCTGCAACCGTGCGTTACCGGTCTTGAGCCCCGGGATGGACGGGCATCACGACCTGTTCATCTCCTTTTCACAATACGAAATCGTGCGCTATAAGGCTGGCGGGTGGTCGATCCGTTTACCTACACTCCGCTAATCGTGTGGATCAGGCTAACTGACGTAGTCCACGGGCGGGGGGATGGAAGATGCGATTGACCATGGCGAAGGCAGGCTTTGCGGGCTTGACGTGTCTGGCGCTGAGCGCGGGGGCTTATGCGCAATCGGCGAGTTCTTGCAGCGGGGGCAGTTGCAACAACTTCAACTACAACAGTAATCGCGGCCAGCTTCTCGATCACAGGACCACGCTGCGCCTGAGCGCGGCCGCGCTGGCCGGCGTTCTCAATGCGAGCGATTCAGGCCGGCAGCTATTGCAGATCGCCGGCACCCCAGCGTGCGACCTGGAGATCGTCTATTTCCGCTACCGCACCATCGGCGGCGCCAATGAGCCCACCACCGCGAGCGGCGCGCTGATGATTCCAAGCGGCGGGCGCGCATGCAGTGGGCCACGCCCGGCGCTGATGTACGCGCATGGCACCACCACCTACCGCAAATATAACCTTGCGGACCTGACGCAGAAGGACCCGGGCAATGGTGATGGCGCCTCGGAGGGCATCAGCGTTGCGGCCATGTATGCCGCGCAGGGCTATATCGTGGTGGCGAGCAACTATGCGGGTTACGCCGGCTCCGAGCTTTCCTATCATCCCTACCTGAATGCCCAGCAGCAATCGGCGGACATGATCGACTCGCTGCGGGCCGCGCGGGTTGCGCTGGCCGGGACGGACTCGGGCAAGGCGGCGCGGGAGAATGGCAAGCTCTTTATCACCGGATATTCGCAGGGCGGCCACGTTGCCATGGCCACGCATCGCGCGCTGCAGGCGGCGGGCATCAACGTGACGGCGGCTTCCACGGGTTCGGGGCCCTATGCCATGGCGGCCACCGGGGACGCGCTGATCGCGGGTGAGGTGGATCTGGGTTCCACCATCTTCACGACCTTGGTGGCGACCAGCTACCAGAACGCCTATGGCAACATCTACCGCAGGCCGGGCGACCTGTTTGAGCCAACCTACGCGCGTGGCATCGAGGATCTCTTGCCGAGCGTGACACCAATCGACACGCTGATCGGCAACGGAAAACTGCCCGCCACGGCGCTCTTCAATCCTTATCCGCCGGCCCCGCAGTTTGCCTCGCTGACGCCGCCCGCTTCGCCCCCGCTGACGCCGCCTGAGCTGACGCCGATCTTTGCCCTCGGGTTTGGCAAGGGCAACCTGGTGCGCAACAGCTTCCGCCTGGGCCTGCTGGAAGACGCGCTGGTGAATCCGGATGGCGCGTTCCCGTACACCACGGTGGCGATGGCGCCGGCGGCCAACCCGGTTGCGCCGCTGCGCCAGGCGTTCAAGCGCAATGACTTGCGCAACTGGATCCCGCGTGCCCCGGTGCAGCTTTGCGGCGGTCGCTTCGACCCGACGGTGTTCTTCTTCAACGCGACCGTGCAGCAGGCTTACTGGCAGAACGCCAAGGTGCCGGCGGGGCTGACTTCGGTGCTGGATGTGGATGCGCCGGTGGCCGGGCCTGCCGATCCGTATGCCCCGATCAAGCAGGGCTTTGCGCTCGCCAAGGCTACGCTTGCCGCGCAGGCCGTGGCGGCGGGCGCGACCGATGGCGGTGCGTCGGCGGTGATCGAGGCCTACCACGGGAGCCTGGTGGCGCCGTTCTGCATGGTCGCCGCGCGCGGGTTCTTCGGGAATTTCTGAGCAAAGCGGCGCGGAAAAGACAGCGGCCAGTCATTGCGCATGACCGGCCGTTTGTCTTGTCGTGGCCGGGTCAGTCGCGGGCTTCCATCTTGCGATTGATCCACAGCGCCAGCAACGTGCATGCCACGCCGGACAGCAGGTAACCGCTAACGGCAAACAAGCCGAACTCCGCCGACAGTCCCAACGCCACCAGCGGCGCAAAGGCGGCGCCGAACAGCCATGCAAAATCGGAGGTCAGCGCCGCGCCGGTATAGCGAAAGCGCGATCCGAAGTTTGCGGTGACAGTGCCCGCGGCCTGCCCGTACGACAAGCCCAGCAAGCCGAAGCCGATCAGGATGAACAGGTCTTGCCGCGCCGGGGTGCCGTTCATCAGGTACGGCGCCAACAGGCCGAAGATGCCGATCAGGACTGCCATCAGCGCCAGCGTGGTGCGCCGCCCGATGCGGTCGGCGATCCAGCCGGAGGCGATGGTGGCCGCCATGGCGATCCCCGCGCCGATGATCTGGATGATCAGCACGTCATTGATGTCCTGCGTGGCGTGCAGCGCGACCCACGACAGCGGGAACACCGTGACCAGGTGGAACAGCGCATAGCTGGCCAGCGCGGCGAAGGCGCCGATGAACAGGTTGTAGCCCTGGGCGCGCAGTATCAGCACCGGGCTGATCGGCTCCAGCTCGCCTTCTTCCAGCAGTTGCGTGTACTCCTGGGTTACCACAAGCCGCAGGCGCGCGAACAGCGCGACCACGTTGATGGCGAACGCCACGTAGAACGGATAGCGCCAGCCCCAGTCCAGGAATTCGTCGAAATCCAGGTTGGCGCGCAGGTAGAGGAACAGCGAGCCGGCAAGGAGAAAGCCGATTGGCGCGCCGAGCTGTCCCAGCATCGAGTACCAGCCGCGGCGGTGCGCCGGCGCGTTCAGTGCCAGCAGCGATGGCAGCCCGTCCCATGAGCCGCCCAGCGCAATGCCCTGCAGGATGCGCAGCGCCGCCAGGATGACGATGGCGTGGTTGCCGAGCGCATCGTAGCCCGGCAGGAACGCTATGCCCGCCGTGGCGGTGCCCAGCAGGAACAACGCGGCCGTCAGCTTGATGCTGCGTCCCCAGCGGTGCTGGATCGCCATGAACAAGGTGGTCCCGAACGGCCTGGCGATGAAAGCGAAGGAGAAGATCGTGAAGGAGAGCAGCAGCCCTTCGAGTTGCCTGACGAACGGGAAGAACACGCTGGGGAAGACCAGCACCGAGGCGATGCCGTAGACGAAGAAGTCGAAATACTCGGACGCTCGCCCGATGACGACGCCGGCGGCGATCTCGGCTGGCGCCACCTGCGCCCGGTGCGCAGCGTCTTGCGCGGGCGTGGGGGAGGACGGTGACGGCTGGTGCTGGTGCGCAACGCCGCCGCTGCTGCTGCTGCTACTACTGGACATCGTCAGGCCCTCTCGTCTCTCGTTGTTCGGGGTGGCGTTTTGTGTCACTCCTTTAAGAATGGCACTTCTTTGACTACAGTGCCATAGGAAATGTTGAGTTTCCGCGGCCAGCCCACCGGCGTAGTTCCAACGATCACTTCCACGGCTATGCAATTTCGCATTCGGATAGTGCCATCCCGCTACGCGACGCGCGGATGTCTGTTGTTTGCTGCCATCCTGCTGCTGACGGGCTGCAATGCTGTCTTGCTAGCCCCGGCCGGGGATCTCGCGATCCGGCAGCGTGATCTAATCATCATTTCAACCGGGCTGATGCTGTTGATCATCGTGCCGGTGATTGCACTGACGCTGCTCTTTGCCTGGCGCTACCGCGAAGCCAACAGGCAGGCCATCTACGAGCCCGACTGGGACCATTCCACCTTGCTGGAACTGGTGATCTGGGCCGCCCCGCTCTTGATCATCATTGCCCTGGGCGCGTTGACCTGGGTCAGCACGCACAAGCTCGATCCCTACCAGTCCTTGAGCCGTATCGACGCCGAGCGCCCGGTGCCCATGGGCATGGAGCCACTCACCGTGGAGGTGGTGGCGCTGGACTGGAAGTGGCTCTTCTTTTACCCCGAGCAGGGCATCGCCACCGTCAACGAACTGGCGGCGCCGGTGGATCAGCCGATCCGCTTCAAGATCACGGCGTCCACCGTGATGAACTCCTTCTTCATCCCGGCGCTGGCGGGGCAGGTCTATGCCATGCCGGGCATGGAGACCAAGCTGCATGCGGTGATCAACCAGCCGGGTGTCTACGAGGGTTTTTCCGCCAACTACAGCGGCGCGGGCTTCTCCGGCATGCGTTTCAAGTTCCATGGCATGAGCGCCGAGGAATTCGCGCGCTGGGTCCAGCAAGCCAAGGCCGGCGGCGGGGCCCTGACCCGCGACGCTTACCTGCAGCTCGAGCAACCCAGTGAGCTTGAGCCGGTGAGGCGCTACGCCAGCGTGGCGTCGGGCTTGTACGACGCGATCCTGAACCGCTGCGTGCAAGCCAACCAGCCTTGCATCAGGGACATGGCCATGAGTGCGAGGCAGGGCCAGGGCAAGGGCAAGGACAAGCCACGGGCCTTCAACGTGGCGGCGCTCGAACGCGGCGCCGCTGGCGCGAGCCCGGGCGCCATCTGCACGGCAGGCGACCCTGCCGGCATTGGCAACGGCCCCCGCGTGGCGTCCGCCAGGACGTTGCCGCAATGACATTGCCCGATGACTTTGCCCGATGATGTTGCAACAATGACCCGCTGCTCCCCGATTCCTGAAACAACGCCCTTGCGGCCCTGGTGACACAATGCCCGAGCACCTCGACCTGACGCAACTGGTATTCGGCCGCCTCACCTGGGAGGCAATTCCCTATCACGAGCCCATCCTGCTGGCGACCTTCGCGGCCGTCGCGATCGGGGGCCTGGCGCTGGTTGGCGCACTGACCTACCTGCGAGCGTGGGGCTACCTCTGGCGCGAGTGGTTCACCAGCATCGACCACAAGAAGATCGGCATCATGTATGTCGTGCTGGGCATCGTCATGCTGCTGCGCGGCTTTGCCGATGCGGTCATGATGCGGCTGCAGCAATCGGTCTCCTTTGGCGATTCGCTGGGCTACCTTCCGCCGCACCACTATGACCAGGTCTTCACCGCGCACGGCGTGATCATGATCTTCTTCGTGGCCATGCCGCTGGTCACCGGGCTCATGAACTTTGTCGTGCCGCTGCAGATCGGCGCGCGCGACGTTGCCTTTCCTTTTCTCAACAACTTCAGCTTCTGGATGACGGTTGGCGGCGCCGTGCTGGTGATGATGTCGCTGTTCGTCGGCGAGTTCGCGCGCACCGGGTGGCTGGCGTATCCACCGCTGTCGGGCGTGCTGCAGAGTCCGGACGTGGGCGTGGACTATTACATCTGGTCCTTGCAGGTCGCCGGGCTGGGCACGTTGCTATCGGGCATCAACCTGCTCGTGACCATCGTCAAGATGCGCGCGCCCGGCATGACCATGATGAAGATGCCAGTGTTTACCTGGACCGCGCTGTGCACCAACGTGCTGATCATCGCCGCCTTCCCGGTGCTCACCGCCGTGCTGGCCCTGCTGGCGCTGGACCGCTATGCAGGCACCAACTTCTTCACCAACGATCTTGGCGGCAACGCCATGATGTACGTGAACCTGATCTGGATCTGGGGCCACCCGGAGGTGTACATCCTGGTGCTGCCCGCGTTCGGCATCTTCTCGGAAGTGGTTTCCACGTTCTGCCGCAAGCGCTTGTTCGGCTACGCGTCGATGGTGTACGCCACGGTGGTGATCACCGTGCTCTCCTACCTGGTCTGGCTGCACCATTTCTTCACCATGGGATCGGGCGCCAGCGTCAATTCGTTCTTCGGCATCACCACCATGATCATCTCGATCCCGACCGGGGCCAAGATGTTCAACTGGCTGTTCACCATGTACCACGGGCGCATCCGCTTCGAGGTGCCGATGCTCTGGACCATCGGCTTCATGGTCACCTTCGTGATCGGCGGCATGACCGGCGTGCTGCTCGCCGTGCCGCCAGCGGATTTTTCCTTGCACAACAGCCTCTTCCTGATCGCGCACTTCCATAACGTGATCATTGGCGGCGTGCTGTTCGGGTTGATGGCGGGCATCACCTACTGGTTTCCCAAGGCCTTCGGCTACCGGCTGGATCCGTTCTGGGGCAAGTGCTCGTTCTGGTTCTGGCTGGTTGGCTTCTACGTTGCCTTCATGCCGCTTTACGTGCTCGGGCTGATGGGCGTGACCCGCCGCATGAGCCACTTCGAGGACGCGTCCCTGCAGATCTGGTTCCAGCTGGCGGCATTCGGCGCGTTCCTGATCGCGCTAGGCATCGGCTGCTTCCTGATCCAGCTGGTGGTCAGCTACCGCCGGCGCGAATCGCTGCGCGACACCACGGGCGATCCGTGGGACGGCCGCACGCTGGAGTGGTCGACCTCATCGCCGCCGCCGCAATACAACTTTGCCTTTACCCCGGTCATCCATGACAACGACGCGTGGTGGCAGATGAAAGAGCACCACTACCAGCGGCCACAGCAGGGCTTTATTCCGATCCACATGCCGAAGAACACCAGCGCGGGCATCATCCTGGCAGGGCTGAGCACCGTGCTCGGCTTTGCCCTGATCTGGCACATGTGGCTGCTTGTGATCGTGTCCTTTGTTGCCATCCTGATCGTGGCGATCGGCCACACCTTCAACTACAAGCGCGATTTCTACATCCCGGCCGACGACGTCGTGCGTACCGAGGCAGAGCGCACGCGCCTGCTTGCCACCCATGGTTGATACCACCGCCCCCTATGGCCCCGGCGATGTGAGCATGCCGGACACCCCGCGCCAGAGCGAGCTAAGCTTCTACGCGACCAGCGAGGTGCATCCGCAGAACGGCACGTTGCTCGGCTTCTGGCTGTACCTGATGAGCGACTGCCTCATCTTCGCCAGCCTGTTCGCCGTGTACGGCGTGGTGGGGCGGCGCTACGCCGGCGGCCCCACGGGCGCCGAGCTGTTCGAGCTGCCGCTCGTGGCGCTGAACACCACCATGCTGCTGCTGTCGTCGATCACCTACGGCTTTGCCGTGCTGGAGATGCAGAAGGCGCAGGTGCGCACCACCCTGATCTGGCTCGGCATCACCGGCTTGCTGGGCGCGGCGTTCATCAGCCTGGAGCTCTACGAGTTCGCGCACCTGGTCCATGACGGCGCGGGGCCGCAGCGCAGCGCGTTCCTGTCCTCATTTTTCACGCTGGTGGGCACCCACGGGCTGCACGTGACGGTTGGCATCGTCTGGCTCATCACGCTGATGGTGCAGGTGGGGCAGCACGGGCTGATCCCGGAGAACAAGCGCCGCCTGATGTGCCTGTCCATGTTCTGGCACTTTCTGGACGTGGTCTGGATCGGTGTGTTTACCTTCGTCTACCTGATGGGAGTGCTGCCATGAACGCGCATGACAATGCCCTTGCAGGCGATCCCCATGGCCACGGGCATGGCCATGACGACCACGGCCACGATGGCGAGGTCAGCCATAGCACCTTCAAGGGCTACATGACGGGCTTCGTGCTCGCGGTGGTGCTCACGGCGATCCCGTTCTGGCTGGTGATGGCCAAGGTTTTCGATAAATCCAGCACCACCGCGTTGTTCCTGCTGGGCTGCGCCGCGGTGCAGATCGTCGTCCACATGATATATTTCCTGCATATGAATGCGAGGTCTGAGGGCGGATGGACCATGCTGGCGTTGATCTTCACGATCGTGCTGGTGGTCATCGCGCTGAGCGGCTCGCTTTGGGTAATGTTCCACCTCGACCAGAACATGATGCCAATGCACGACATGAAGAACCTGCCTTGACGGCCCGGCAGCAGGGCGTAGCCCAATCCAACCCGCCTTCCCGCAAGCGCGCCACTGGCGCGCTTGCGGCGTTTGCCCTGCTCGCCATCGTGGCGGTAGCCGGGCTGCTCTCGCTTGGCGTCTGGCAAGTCGAGCGCCGCGCGTGGAAGCTCGACCTCATCGAACGCGTGAACGCGCGCGTGCATGCTCCCGCCACGGCTGCGCCCGGCGCGGATCAGTGGCCGCGGCTCACCAAGGCCGCCGACGAGTACCGCCGCGTGCAGCTCACCGGCACCTTCCTGAACGACAGCGAGACCCTGGTGCAGGCCGTGACGGAGCTCGGTGGCGGCTTCTGGGTGGTGACGCCGTTGCGCACGGCGGACGGCAATGTGGTGCTGGTCAACCGCGGCTTTGTGCCGCCTGAGCTGAGCGAGCGCGCCAAGCGCGGCGGGGGCGACCCCACCGGCGAGACCACCGTCACCGGCTTGTTGCGCTTCAGCGAGCCCGGCAACGGCTTTCTGCGCACCAACGATCCGGCGGCCGGGCGCTGGTACGCGCGCGATGTGCCGGCCATTGCCGCCGCGCGCGGCCTGCGCAACGTGGCGCCTTACTTCATCGATGCAGACGCGGCCGTGCCGCTCGGGGACGCCAGCAAGCGCACCTGGCCGGTAGGTGGGCTGACCGTGATCACGTTCAACAACAACCACCTCGTTTATGCGATCACCTGGTTTGCGCTGGCGCTGATGTTTGCCGCCGGCGCTGTCTATGCCGGGCGGGAGGCGTACCGCCGGTCGCGGGCCAGCGATACACAGGATGCGCAGGGTGAGGGCAAGGCGGGACGGCGCACGCAGTAGGCGCAGGTCCCCGCTACCCCACGGACGCTTCGAACACCCGGCGGTAATTGCCGCCGAGCACCTTGCCAGCTTCCTCTTGCGTGAAGCCTGCCGCCAGCAGCGCGGCGGCCAGCAAGGGCAACTGATCGTAGGTCCGGAGCACCGGCGGCGAGATGAAGCCGAGCATGTCAGTTCCCACGCCCACATGATCCACCCCAACCACGTCGGCCATGCGCTTGATGCCTAGCGCCATCGCAGGCAGGTCGCGGAAGGTGCCCGTGCTGGGCCAGACCCCGATCACGCCACCGGTGCCCGCGATCACGCGTGCGTGATCGGGCGTGATCAGCCGGCTGCGCAGGCTGGGGCGCGTCGCCAGCGCGGAGTGCGAAATCACCAGCGGCTTGGTGGAGATGGCGGCGGCGCGCTTGACCAGGTCATAGGTGCCGTGCGCGACATCGACGACGATGCCCAAGGTATTGCAGCGCCGCACCACATCCGCGCCGAAATCCGTCAGGCCCCCGTGTACCGGCGCCTCCGTCTGGATGTCGCCCAGCTCGTTGACGCGGTAGTGCGTGAGCTGCAGGTGCCGCAACTGGTGCATGCCGTACGCTTCGTCCACACGCTCCAGCCTGCCCTCCAGAAAGTCCGCGCCCTCCGACGCGATGATCACGCACGGCCCGGCCGGCGCCCGCGTGGCCAGCGTAGCCGCATCGGTCACCACTTGCATCTGCTCACGCTCCACCAGCTGATGCGCGCGCGCGAATTCGGCCACGCCAAGCGCGTAGAGCTCGCCTTCGGACGGGGTTCGCCAGGCTTCGAAGCGCTTGTGATCGGCGGACACACGCGTGACGATGGTATCCGTCACAATCGCCAGGCAGATCACGTTCACGCCGCCCGCGCGCATCGGCGCGGCCAGCGGAAGGAAGGGCCGGTCCGCGCCGATGGCGGGATCGCGCGACACGATCACGCGGCCGGCATGGCTGTGCATGTCGATGACCAGCGCGGTGGGGGAGGGCTTCCAGGCGGAGGCGTCTTTGACGCTGTTAGCGTCTTTAGCGGCCTTGGTGCCGGCTGAACCCTGCGGCTGGGTGTCGCCGGTAAAGCGTCCCTGTGCACAGGCGGCTAGCGCCAGTGCAGCACCTGACGCCAGGAACGCGCGGCGGCTGATGCTGCCCGGTGCCTGCCCAGGCGGCGCATCGGCATCGCCGCCACGGATCGTCGTCCAGTCAATCTGCATCGTCGCTCCACGCGTTTGTGCACCCACCATGATATCGCGGCGCAAAGTGCTTCAGGCGCGCCGCTTGTAGGACGCCGTCCCATTGCCCCGGGCCTGCGCGCTGCCTAACCTTCCTGTAACGCCCGCAGCCGGAGAAACAGATGCTTGGCGATTTTGTAGTGTTCCCCGCACGCGGGGGCTGGGCATTGAAGGTCGACGGGGCCGCCACCGCGATCCTTGAGTATGAAACGCGGGACGAAGCGGCAAGCATCGGCGCCCTGATGGCCGCCAGGCGAGGCGTGTCGCTGGTGATTCGGGACGAAGACGGCGTCTGCGCGCAAGCCTGCGCTCCCTTGGAGTCCGTGGCCTTCACAACACAGGAGATCGACGATGACAATCGAGAACGCCGTGCCTGATGCCAGGCAACGGGCCAAGCCTCGCGCCTGTGGCCATATCGAGCAGCCGGGAGAAGACCGCAAGACCACGCAACCGGGCGAACGCGACCCGCAGAGCCGGCAACCTGCCGATCCGGGGAATACATCCGCCCAGCCGCCGCAGGGGCACTAGCGCAGGCCGCGCGCCAGGGGCGGCATCCCGGCCCTTGGCGGTGCAAGTACAATGCTGGGCGTTGTTCCATCCTGTCCGGGCTCGTCTCGCAATATCCCATTCCATGTCCAATCTCATCGTGCACGGCGGCAAGCCGCTCCGGGGGCGTATTAGCCCTTCCGCCAACAAGAATGCAGTGCTTCCTGTGCTCTGCGCCACGCTTCTGACCGATGAGCCCTTGCGCCTGCATGGCGTGCCCGACATCACCGATGTGCGCAAGATTCTCGACATCTTCCGTGCTTTGGGCAGCAAGGTGCATATGGATGACGCAAGCGGCACGCTGTCGCTGCACCATCAGGAGACCGTATTCGACGCGGCCCGCCATCGCCTGCCGGAAGAGATGCGCTCCTCCATCATGCTGGTGCCGCCGCTGCTCGCCCGCTTCGGCGTGGCCCGGCTGGAGGACAACGTCAAGGGCTGCACGCTTGGCGTGCGCGAGATCGATCCCCACGTCGATGTCTTTCGCCGCTTCGGTGGCGAGGTGGAGCGTGCCGATGGATCGCTGCTGGTGCGCAGTGCCGGCCAGCTGACACCCACCGACCATTGGCTTGACTATGCATCGGTCACCACAACGGAGAACTTCGTGCTGTGCGCGGCCGCAGCGGGTGGCACTTCCACGCTCACCAATGCCGCATCGGAGCCCCATGTGCAGGAATTTTGCCGCTTCATGGCGATGATGGGCGTGCGCATCGAAGGCATGGGCACCTCGCGCCTGACGGTGCATGGTGGCAACAAGCTCACGGGTGGCGACTTCACCTTCGATGAGGATTTTCACGAGATCACCACCTTCCTGGCGCTGGGCGCCATCACCGGCGGCGATGTCGTGGTGCGCAACAGCGCGCCCGGGAATTTCCCGCTGATCGACCGCACCTTCGCCAAGTTCGGCGTGCAGATCACGCACGAAGATGGCTGGTCCCGCGCCACCAGCGCCGGCCCCCTGAAAGTGCAGACGCCGTTTACCAGCAACGTGCTGACCAAGGTCGAGGCCGCGCCGTGGCCTTACTTCCCGGTTGACCTGCTGCCCATCTTCATCGCGCTGGGCGTGCGCGCGCAGGGCAACGCCATGTTCTGGAACAAGGTGTATGACGGCGCGCTGGGCTGGACCGGCGAGCTGTCGAAGTTCGGCGCCCATGTGTTCTCGTCCGACCCGCACCGGCTCATCACCTTTGGTGGCAATCCCCTGACGCCGGCGGTGGTGGAAAGCCCCTACATCATCCGCGTGGCCATCGCCTTGCTCATGGTGGCCGCGAGCATCGACGGCCGTTCGGAGATCCGCAACGCCGCGCCCATCCGCCGGGCCCATCCGCGCTTCGTCGAAAACCTGCGCAGCCTTGGTGTCGAGGTGGAGTGGACCAGCGAGGAGTAACGGATATCGGCGGCTACTAGCGGCTACTAGCGGCTGCCAACGGCCGGTGTGGGTCAGGTCGCCGGCCTGGCAGGCAACAGGCGGTCGAACTCACGTTTGACCACCGCGTAGCATTCGCAGGCATGCTTTTCCAGCGCCGGCCGGTCGAGCACCGCGATATGGCCATGGCTGTAGCGGATCAGCCCGGCGCTCTGGAGTTTCAAGGCCGCCTCGGTCACGCCGGAGCGGCGCACGCCGAGCATGTTCGAGATCAGCTCCTGCGTCATCGTCAGTTCATTGGACGGCAGCCGGTCAATGCTCAGCAGCAGCCAGCGACAGAGTTGCTGCTCGATGGAGTGATGCCGGTTGCAAACCGCGGTCTGGGCCATCTGGGTGATCAGCGCCTGGGTGTAGCGCAGCAGCAAATGCTGGATGGGGCCGCCGCGCGTGAATTCCTGCTTCAGCACTTTGGCGCTCAGGCGATAGCCATGGCCGGCACTCTGCACGATGGCCCGGCTGGGCGTTGTCTCGCCGCCCATGAACAAGGCAATGCCGACAATGCCCTCATTGCCGACGATGGCGATCTCGGCGGAGGCGCCGTCTTCCATCACGTAGAGCAGGGAGACGATCGCCGTGGTCGGGAAATACACATACCCGAGCTGGTCACCGGACTCATACACCACATGGCCCAGGGGCAACTCGCTCAGGATCAGATGCGGCGCAAGGCGCAACCACTCCCCTTCGGGCAATACGGCAAGGAGTTGATTGGCCCTCGGATCGTGAATGGATGCCATCCTTTGCCTCCCAATGCTGAATTGGGTTACGTGCCAGGCAATTTGCGCCAGCCGCGCAAGTGAGAACCCCGGAACGATCCCGGAGCCACATATAAAAATATAGGTCGGCAAAGTGGTAGATCAAAGGCGCCGGCGGCGGGCGGCCAGGCAACGTATTCGTTGCCTGGGAGGTTTGCCTGCTTGCCCAGGCCTGTCCTGGCTAGCGGAACGGCAGAGGGAAGAACAGGCTGATGCCGGGCGCGGGCTGGGGCACGTAAGCTACCGGCGGCGGCGCGTAGACATAGCTCTGATTGTCATAGTAGTTGCCGTGATAGCCGTGATAGCCGTGATAGCCGTGATAGCCGTGATAGCCGCGATAGTCGTGGTGGTCACGGGAGTGATCGTAGTGTTGGTTGCCCTGCCCGTTGCCGTTGTGTCCCTGATAGGACGACACATGCTGGTTGCCATGGTTCCGGCCGGAATGGTGGTCGTCGCCGAGGGCCGGCGTCGTCGACACGACGCCCAGTGCCAGCGCCAGGCCGAATGCCGCGGCGGCCTTCATGGTCGCCGCGCGCATCCAGCCTGATCGCGTTGTTGAGGTGTTCATCTTGCTCTCCTGTTCTTGAGCGAAAGCCCGAACCGTGCCGCGTCGCTTGTACCTGCGGCTGCCGTCCGGGCCCGGGCCTTCAGTTCTTCATCGACGCATGCTGCTGCCGGTTCCGGAAGATCAGGTCGGCATTCTTCTTCTGCACATCTGACATGCTGTCGTACAGATCCCGGAACACGGGGGTGAGCTTCCTGATGCCATCGGCATGCGCATCGGCGATCTCCCCGTAGGACTTGAGGTCGCCGACGGCGGTCATGCCCTTGGCATCCTCAGTGCGCTCCTGCCTTAGCGAGTCCATTTGTCTGTCCGGCACCGGACAAGGATGAACAGAGTGGGGGGGCGTTGCGGCCGTCGCGGTGCGCAAGCTCACCAGCTAAAGCGGTAGCTCCCGGAGGGGTGAAGCGCGCGCCCATTCCCCATTGCCCCTCAACTCCAGCACCTGCTGGTGATACTTCAGTAGAGTGGGACGGTGGCTGACGCTGACCAGCGTTGTCGAACCCGTCGACAGCTGGAAGTAAAGGCGTTCCTCGTTGCCGATGTCGAGCGCGCTGGTGGCCTCATCCAGCATGGCATGGCGCGGTTTGGCGAGCAGCACGCGGGCAAAGGTCAGGCGCCGCTGCTCTCCCGCCGGCTGCCTGGATGGCCCGGCCAACCTCGAGTTCGCCAGAGAGGACGCGGGAAGCCACAGTGGCACTCGGCAGCATGATGGTGAGAAATGCATAGCCATATTGGAAAAGATTAAGGTTCAGCCGCCATCGGATCAGTTTGTTGAGGTTGGTGAAGAGATTGTCGAAACGGCCCCGCACGTGCTGGGATTCCTGGGTCTCGCCGCGATGAAAGGTAATCGACTCGGCGTTCTCGCGCCCCCGGATCAAGCTAAAGCGAAAATCCGCCTCTCGCTTCAGCTGATGGAAATTCAGCCCGATCAGGATCCGACCGAACAGGAAGATCGAGATCGACGTGCCAGCAATCGCATAGACAACAAGAAAAAGCACCAGCTGCCTGGAGATCGACCAGAGCACACCGCTGAACGCAATCAGCTGCAAAAGCGCCCCCAGACTGAGCAAGAGAAAATACAAGGATTGATTTGCAAACGTGTCGATGTCTTCCGAGATGCGCTGGTCCGGATTGTCGATCGAGGCGCTGGCGTTGAGCTTGTAGAACGCATGATTGCTGAAATACTTATCCAGGTAGTGGCGGGTCAGCCGGCGCCGCCAGTGAACGCCAAGCGTGTTCCTGACGAAGTAGTAGAAGGCGTAGACCGGCACGGCGGCGATCAGCACATAGACGCAAATCAGAATGGAGTGCCAGAATCTGCCGGCATCCCTGGCGGCTAGTGCCGATGTGAACTCCCCCGATTGTTCATTGAACAGTACGTTCGCCCCGGTTTGCCCAAGCAGTAACAAGACCAATAAAAAAAGGAGCATCCTGGCCTTCCATTTCTCCTGAGAGAACCAGGGTTGCGCCCGTTTGGCCGGTCGCGCCCATGTAGCCGGTATTGCCGGTGTTGCCTTGTGCTCCGGTGCCACCCGTTGCGCCTTGCGGCCCGGCCGGGCCCGTGCATGCCGTCACAGCGAGCGCCATCAGCGCCGCGATTCTCGATGCCTAGCACAAAGCTCTTGCGCTGGACGTCGAGCGTGAGCGCGGACCAGGGCACGGCGAAGAGCTTTCCGCCCATGCCGAGGAAGCCGCCAAAGGACAGCACCGCATAGGCGATGCGCCTGCCTGGTGTTCAAGCAAACTGGCCTTGACGTTGGTTGTGATGGCGGTGTCGCTCATGGCGTCGCCAACCGGCTCATGGGTGGGATTGATCGACGACATGGGCGACGGCCCGGTGTCGTTCGTGGCGCCAAGGCTCAGCGGAGCGTACAGGCTGGCCGCGAGGGTGATGCACGCGGTGCCGATGGCATATTGCAGGGGATGGATGGTTTTCACGTCAGTTACCTCGATTCAGATCCAATCAGTTGTCACATGCCGGAGCGGCTCGTTGGGCGAGCCTGCCCCAGGCAAATGCAACCGTGCGGCATGGCCTCGCGAGGGATCGTATCTCCCTGCAAGCGGCATCCGATGGATCGAGACTGACATGGATCGGCCATGGCGTCGGTACGATGGCGGACACGGAGATGGCTTACATGGCACTTCGCTTTGCGCAAGCACTTGCCTGACGGGCACTGCTCAGGCACTGCTCAGGCGCGCATGGTCACCAGCATCGCGCAGACAGCCAAGGCCATCATCAGCGTGGCGAGCCAGCCTAGCACCTTCAGCCTTGTGCTGATGACGAACTCGCCCATGATGTCGGTGCGCGCCGCCATCAGCATCGTCACTGCCATGATCGGCACGGAGATCACGCAGTTGATGACGGCACTCCAGTACAACGCCTTGATCGGGTCGATCGCGGTAAAGCCCAGTGCGATGCCGATCAGGGTGGAGACGGCGATGATGCCGTAGAAGGCCTTTGCCGTCAGCGGCGTGCGCTCCAGGCTGTTTTTCCATTTGAAGGCGCCTGCCATGGCATAGGCGGAGGATCCGCCCAGCACGGGAATCGCCAGCAGGCCGGTGCCGATGATCCCGGCGCTGAACAGCATGAAGGCGAAATCGCCGGCAATGGGGCGCAGCGCGGTGGCTGCCTGTGCCGAGGTCTGGATATCAGTGACGCCATGCAGGTTGAGCGTCACCGCTGTCGTCAGGATGATGAAAAACGCCACCAGGTTCGAGAAGCCCATGCCGATATAGGTATCGATCTTGATGCGCCGCAAATTGGCTTGCGCCTGCCAGGGCGCATTGATCAGGGGCCGGCCCCGGGGGCTGGCGAGCTGATCCTCGACTTCCTGCGATGCTTGCCAGAAGAACAGGTAGGGGCTGATGGTGGTGCCGAACACCGCCACCACGGTCGTGACGTACTCGGGCTTCGAGGATATATGCGGCAGCAGCGCCTTCGACAGCACCTGCGACCACGGGATATGCACGACAAACACCGTGGCCACGTAGGCCAGCAAGGCCAGCGTGAGCCATTTCAGCAAGCGGACATAGCGGCGGTAGGGAACGAACACCTGCAGCAGCAACGAGATCGTGCCGAACACCACGGCATAAAGCTGGGCCGGCCCGCCCACGATCAGCCGCAGCGCCTCGCCCATGGCCGAGACGTCGGCCGCGATATTGATCGTGTTGGCAACCAGCAAGAGGCTGACCACGGCATACAGGAGCCATGCGGGGTAATGCCTGCGGATATTGGTGGCCAGCCCATGGCCGCTCACCCGCCCGATCCTGGCGCTCACCACCTGGATGCCCACCATCAGCGGATAGGTGAGCAGCACTGTCCACAACATGTTGAAGCCAAACTGCGCGCCCGCCTGCGAATAGGTGGCGATGCCGCTGGGATCGTCGTCGGCCGCGCCGGTGATCAAGCCCGGGCCAAGCTTGCCGAGCCATGATTGTTCAGCGTCTTGCGGGGCGGATGCCACATCTTTCACCGATGCCTCCAGTAGCTGGCTTGCCGCTAACATAGCAGGTTCCGCAGATGCGCACGCCACGTTATGGATACGTGCGGGATACGTGTGCCGACAGCGCGCGCAGGCTCAACCGCATCGAACCGCGTGCCCGTGCCTTTGCCTATACTTAGAGCCGCAGGTCAAGCGCATCATTCGCCAAGCGCCGTGCGCGTTCCGCACGCCAGTTGCCGGGGGCATTCATGGAGTACAAGGATTACTACGCGATGCTCGGGGTGGAGCCCACGGCCACGCAGGATGAAATCAAGCGCGCTTACCGCAAGCTGGCGCGCAAGTATCACCCGGATGTCAGCAAGGAGCCGGATGCGGAGGCCCGCTTCAAGGATGTGGCCGAGGCGTACGTGGCGCTGAAAGACGAGGAGAAGCGCGCCGCCTACGACGACGTGGGGGCGCGGTACAAGAGCGGCCGCGAGTTCACTCCGCCGCCGGGATGGGATAGCGGCTTCGAATACAGCGGCGGCGAGGCGGATTTCGAGCAAGACCTGGATCGCAGCGATTTCTTCGAGTCGCTCTTCGGCGCCAGGCATGCGCAGTCTCGCGGCGGGCGAGGCGCCGCCCGCATGGCAGGGAGCGATCACCATGCCAAGGTGCAGATCGATCTGCAGGACGTCTACCGGGGCGGGCGCCGCACCATCACGCTGCGCACGCCCCAGGCAGACGCCAGCGGGCACGTGCGATTGCAGGAGCGGCAGCTGGAAGTCAATATTCCCAAGGGCATTCGCAGTGGACAGCATCTTCGGCTTGCAGGCCAGGGCGGCCCCGGACTTGGAGACGCTCCCGCCGGCGACCTCTATCTCGAAATCGAGATCGCGCCGCATCCGCTGTTCCGCGTCGTCGATCGCGACGTCTACCTCGACCTGCCCGTGGCCCCATGGGAGGCTGCCCTGGGCGCCAACGTCGGCATACCCACGCCGGACGGCAGCGTGCAACTCAGCGTGCCACCGGGCTCGTCGGCGGGCCGCAAGCTGCGGCTCAAGGGCAAGGGCCTTCCCTGCACGCCGCCCGGCGACCTGTACGCGGTGCTGTCGATCGTCTTGCCGCCCGCGGACACGGAGAAGGCCACTGATGCGTACCGGGAAATGGCCAAGACCTTTAGCGGTTTTTCCCCGCGCCGTTCACTGGAGGCTTGATGCGATGAGCGATCAAGGCATATCGAAGCTGCATGGCGTCCTTGTCGAAGAAGAGGTGCAGTTCACGCTGGTGGAGCTGAGCGTGGCCTGTCATGCCGACATTGGACAGGTGGTGGCGCTGGTGGAGGAGGGCGTGCTGACGCCGCGCGGAGAGGACGCGCCGCGCTGGCGTTTCGACGGCGCCACGCTCAAGCGTGCCCGCACGGCGCTGCGGCTCGCGCGCGACCTGGAGCTTGGGGTGGCGGGCGCGGCCGTCGTGCTCGACCTGCTGGACGAGATCGAGACGTTAAGGGCAAAGCTGCGGCGGGCCAACCTGGCATGAAGAAGAGCGAGAAGAGCGCTTTGCACTCCCGGTTAATTGATTACTTTTTCTTCTGAAAGGATAGAAAAAATAAGCTGGACGCAATCGGTCCGGCAGAGAAGAATCCGCCCACGCGGCACGTGGCGTTCAGGTTCCCGCGGCCATACCAACAGGCATCAACCGAGGAGACATGGATGTCATTTACTACCCGCACTACCCGCACTACGCGCACGGCCAACCGCAGCAGGTTCGTACTGGCGGCGTTCGCAACCCTTTGCCTTCCCGCTCTGGCTATTGCGCAAGCCGCGCCTTACCCTGCCAAGCCGATCAGCCTTGTCGTCGGCAGTGCGCCGGGCGGCTCCGTCGATCTCTTCGCGCGTGCCATCGGCAAGCATCTGCAGGACGCATTGGGGCAACCTGTGCTGGTCGAGAACAAGCCAGCGGGTGGCGGGGTCATTGCAGGTACCTATGTCGCGAGAGCGCCGGCGGACGGCTACGCCTTGCTGATGGTGACGTCGACCTTCACGACAGGGGCGGCCATCCGCACCAACCTGCCTTATGACGCGGTGAAGAGCTTCAAGCCCGTGGGCATGCTCGCCAAAGGGCCCTTGCTGGTCACGGTGTCCGCCAATTCACCGTTCAAGTCGGTGGCCGATCTGGTGGCCAACGCAAAGGCCAATCCGGGCAAGCTCAACTACGGGACTTCGGGGGCGGGCAGCATCAACCAGTTCGCCAGCGAGCTGTTCGCGGACGCGGCCGATATCAAGCTGACCCATGTCCCGTACAAGGGCATCTCGCCGGCGGTGACCGACATGGTGGGCGGCCAGATCCAGATGATGGTGGCCAGCGCGCCGTCCATCCTCTCGCAGGTCAAGAGCGGGCGGGTCCGGGCGCTGGCCGTCACCACGGCCGGGCGCTCGCCCGTGGCGCCGGATCTGGTGCCGTTGGAGCAGGCCGGCTACAAAGGCAGTGCCGTGGAATTGTGGTGGGGCATACTGGCGCCCGCCGGCACGCCGCAAGCCCTGGTGGACAAGCTCAACGGTGAGATCGGCAAGATCGTCCAATCGCAGGACATGAAGGCGTTCCTGCTCAAGGAAGGCGCGGAGCCGGCGGTGATGAAGCCGGCTGAGTTCGCCACCTTCATCGCGTCCGAGGTGGAGCGCTGGAGGAAGGTCGCCAAGGCGGCGGACATCCGGCCCGAGTAGGCGCCGGCGAGCATCGCGGCGTTATGCCCGCCCGCCGTTACGCCATGTCCCTCACCCTCAGCCGCACCGCCGGGTCCCCCAGCACCACGTAGTTGCGCGCATCGTCCCGTGCCACCCAGCGCAGCGCGATGTCGGCGTCGGGGACGTCGGCGCCCGCGTTGCGGTCCCGCAGCAAGTCGGCCAGTTCGGTGCTCAGCGCGGCCCAGCGGATGTTGAAGCGGTCTGTCGCCTGGCCAATGCGCTCGCCGCGCAGCAGGCTGCCGATCACGTCACGGAACCCCTGGGTTTGCGCGTCGGCGCGTTCGGACTGGAAGCCGTAGGCCCACGCCCTGTCGATGTGCCCGAGCACCGCCAGCGCGCCGCCATGCGGATGCGCCAGCAGCCGCTGCGGCAGGCGCGCGGTGAAGGGCGCGGGCGCTAGCCGGGTGGGGGCGTGGCCGAAGTTGTCGAAGTCCGGGCAGCCGGCACCGTAGCAGGCAAAGCAGAACTGGATAAGGCCGTGGCACTGCGCGTCGTCGGGGACATCCTGCGCGGCGAACCAGTGCTCGGGGCTGATCGCGCCATAGCCTGGCCAGTCCTGGCAGACGATCGCGCCCTGGGTGTCGGCAAGCCGCGCGTCGTCCGCGCGAAAACCCATGCCGTGGGAGCCGGTGAAGAGCAGGGCGGGTGGCCCGTCCGGTCCTTTGCCGCGCAGTACATCTGTCAGCGCGGCTTTAGTGGCGGCCTCGCCCAGCAGCGCCTGCATGGCAAAGCCCTGGCGCTCACCCAGAGGCTTGGCTTGCGCAGTGCCCTGGCTGAGCGGGGTGGCCAGCTGCCGCGTGAGCAACTGGGTGGCGCGATCGAAATCAAGGCAGGTGGCAAACAGCGCGATCCTGCGCCGCGCGGCCACGCTGGCCATGGTCTCGTAGGCGGTCACGCTGTCGGCATAGCTGCGAAAGTCCGCAAGTTGCGGAAAATCCAGCCGTCCCACCGCCCAGTACAGGTCCAGTGTGTACTGGAAGGCGAACGGGATCTTGTCCGGCGGCCCGACCAGCACAAGGTAGTAGGGCACGCCCAGCGCCGGGTCGACCACGTTGAGCGAGACCCCGTGCCGCGCCAGCCAGGTGGCGGCGCTTTCGCCGGGCAGGCAGCCGTCGGCGCCCTGGAATACCGTGACCTGTCCCGCCTCGCGGTGTCGCCAGGCGATCAGCGGCGCGAGCGCGTCCAGGTAAGGCGCCGGATCCACGTCGGAGGGAAACAGCAGGCCCCAGCCGGCCTCGTCGAGCTTGGCGCCGTCGACATCGCCGAGCACCGCATAGGTCTCGGCCTGCCGGGCTTTCTCCGCGGCGCGTTCCGGTGCGCGGCGCAAGGTGTGCTCGCGCGCGGAGAACCCGGCGATGGCCTGTGCATCGAGGCTGGCGAGCGGGCGTCCGGTGTCGGCCTGGATGCCGAGCGGCATGGGCATGGCGTCGTCGGTCATGGTCGGGGCTCTTTGGGTTCGTGCTCAGGCCAGCGCGGCTTGCCAGATCAGGTGGGCGACTTCCGGCCCGGCGATATCGTTGTGCGCGCCGGCGATGCCGCTGCCGTTGCAGATGTAGTCACTGGCTTCGATGTTCAGCACCTTGCCGGCCGTCATGGCGTAGTTGCCGTCATACGGTTGCATCGGTGCGTCCGTGGCGGCGTCGGTGCCCTGGATGCCAAACGCACCGATGGCGCCAAAGGTGGGATAGGTGGGATAGGTGGGATCGGTGGGGGATGACTGGGTGGCGTCGAACGCCACCTGGCCCGCCACGCCGGCCGCCCAGGGATACAGCGTGCTAACCGCGCTGTCGTGCCGCGAGCGGGTGACCACCAGCGGCCCGCTAACCTTGCCATCCGGCAGCAAGTGGTGGCAGTAGCCCGCCGTGCCCGGGCGCACCGGGATGTCCGGCGCGTACGCCCAGAGCGACATGGCGCCCTGCACCAGCACGCAGGAGGCTGCCGGGCGCCGCAGCGCGGCCGTGCCGCCAGGGCCGCCCAGCGCGGCGGACATGACCACGGCGCCGAAGCTGTGGCCCATCAGGTGGATATGCGCCGCCGGCAGCGCGTCGCCGATGCTGTTGAGCAGTGGGAAGACGCCGCACTCGCCCACGGTCTGGCCGCGCTTTTTCATGGTCCAGAACGAGAGTTGCCGCAGCGGCGCCAGCAGCCCGCCCAGCACCGGGCCGCCAAACGCGGCGCCCAGCTGGTTGGCTTCGGCGAAGGACGCCGCGGGATCGAAGGGCAGGCGGTCGGCGCCGGCGTCGCCACCCGGGCCCTCGCTGCCCAGCGCGAGGGCCTGGTCGAGTTGCAGGTAGGCCTGGCGCACCGGGTCGGGCAGCGTCACGGCATCCGCCTGGGTGCGCGCGGCTTCGAAGATGGCGGCCAGCGCGGCGCGTACCTGTGGCGTATCGCCCAGGCGCTGCGCATAGGCGTCGATCATGGCTTGGGCGCCCGGCCCGGCCAGCGGCGCAAAGCTGGCGCCGTCGCCCAGTTCTTCGTCGCCCCAAGGCTGGCTGGGCCAGTGCACGCCGATATGGGCAATGGTGAAATCCGGGTGCCGGGCGCGCATGGCCTGCTCGTCGCCGGCGCTGCGCGCGAACGCGCCGATCCAGCGGTCGTACTGGATGCGCGCCGCGGGCAGGTCGCCCTGCCAGCCGTGGCTCCACAGGAATACATCGGTGGGCGCGGCGGCTTGCCATTGCGCCAGCAAGCGCTCGGACATCCGTCCCGCGATTCCGTCCGGGTCGTCGCTGCGTTCGTTGCCGGCGGCGTCCAGCGCCAGCAGGGCGTAGGTGGCGCTGGTACCGGCAATGGTCTGGAATGGCATGGCGTGCCTCCCTGGCGTGTCAGGTTCAGTTGATAGATGCAGTGGATGCGGTCAATGCGCCTCACACGCGGTAGGTGATGGCGTATCGCCTTTGAAGAACTCGGCCTTCTGCCTGGGCGTAAAGCCGCCGCCGACGATGGCGCAGGCCGCTTGGCGCCATTGCGCCATGTCCAGGTCCCAGATCGCAGCGATCCTGGTGCCCGCCGCGAACAGCCAGCGCCCGTCGTCGCTCACGGATAGCGCGGCCACCGGCTGCCGCGGGTCGCGATAGAGCGCTTGCGCAATGGGCAGCGGTCGATCGGCCTCGGGATCGAGCAGGAACAGGTTGCCGTGGTCATCCCCAGCGACGACGAATGGCGCATCGGGCGCGGCCAGCGCGGTGATCACGCCTGCGGCATCCTGCTTGAGGATGGTGGCCTTGGCCGGCACCGGCTGGCCCGGCGTGGTTGCCGAGGGCTTGGGCAATGCCAGGCGATAGACCTTGCCGAGGTAGTTGCCGGCCACCAGCGTGTCGCCGCGCGCGTCAAAGACCAGGCTGGTGATCTGCCCGCGCGGCAGGCCCTCGAAGCGCTGGGCCATGACGGCCTTTGTTTTCGCGCAATCGGCGTCGGCCCCGCCAACCTGCCACAAGCTGATGCCGTCGTCGTCGGTGACCGCGAGCTCCGCGGTGCCCGGCCGGAAGGTGGCGTACGCAGCATGGGACAGGGCCTCGGGCAGCGGGATGCGGCAGGCCGCGGCTTCGGGCGTGGGTGGCATGGATGTCGTGGATGCGGATAGTGCCGCGTGCCCGCCCGCGCCCTGATCCGGCGCCAGCCGCCACAGCTCAAGCCGCCGGTTCTCCGCGGGTTCACCCGAACGGATTGCCAGCAAGCGTGCGTCGTCGCTGATCGTCAGGCGCGTGCTGGCGTCGGCCATCACACCGGGCAGGATCGCATTGCCCGTGCCATCGGACCGCAGCATCCAGACCTGGCCATTGTCGTCCGCCGCTACCAGGCGCTGCGCGCGGCGTGCCCAGTCGAGTGCCCGCACCGGCGGCGCCAGCATGTCGATGGGGCGCCGGATGGCCTGCTTGCCCGGCTCGGCTTGCAGCAAGGCGAGTTTGCCATCTTCGGTCGCAGCCACCAGGGGCGGCGTGATGCCCGTGAGCGCTAGCAGCAGGACAGGCACGCCTTCCTGCCGGCGCGAGACGATGCGGGCCATCGGGTGCCGTGGCGCATCGAAGCGCATCTGCAGCAATTCGCCCTGCTCGGTGGAGGCATAGAGCCGCTGGTCGCGGCCGGCCAGGGCCAGTCCGGTGATCTGGCTCGGCAGGTCCAGCAGCTCGGTGCGCGTTGCCCGCATGTGTTCCGGGTCGAGCCGCCAGCGGATCACGCGGCCATCCCAGCCGCCGGAGAGCAGTTGCCGGTCATCGGTGAACACCAGCCGCACCACGGCGTCGTCGTGCCCCAGCAGCGCCTGTGGCCAGAGTTCGCCGTCGGCGGTGCGCCACACGCTGATGCGCCCGCCGCGCGTGCCCGCCACGGCCAAGCTGCCATCGGGGCTGACGGCGATGCTGTGGTAGCCCGCGAACCAGTCGGTGTTGTCCGCGGGCGCCGACAGTTCGTGCGCGGGCGTTGTCAGCACGAAAGGATCCGCCGGGTTCGCCTGCGCGTCCGCCGGCAGGTGCCACAACCTAGCCTTGCCGTCCCGCCCCGCGGTGGCGAGCTGCCGCCCCTGGTCGAACAGCGCCACATCGGTCACCCGCAGCGCATGCGCGCGCCCGCTGGCAATCGGATGCCGCCTGGCGTCCTCACCCTTGGCCAGGTCCCACACTGCGATGCGGCCGCGGTCGTAGCCCGCGACCAGGCGCTGCCCGTCGCTGGATAGCGCGGAGACCGGGCCCCAGCCGCCTTCGCGCCTGGCGCCCGCCGGCAACAGCAGCACCGTGGCGCGCGCGGGCTGGGCAATGTTCCATAACGCCACGCTGCCGTCCTGCCCACCGGTGGCCAGCGTGCCGGCGCCCGTCAGGGCAAACACGCGCACACCCTCTGGGTGCTGGTTCCTGAGCGCGGTCTCGTCCAGGCGCACCGTTGGGGCACCGGGAGCAATCCCGGTGATCTCCATGAGCCAGCGATTCCCGCCGAGCCGGGCGCTTACCCGATAGCCGGCGTCGCCCTGCACCTCCAGTGTTTGCTCGTCCGCGCGCGCCAGGTAGGCCTCGATATGCCGGGCACGGTTCATGGCGCCGACCAGTGCGCGCCGAAAATCGAAGCCCTCCGGCGGCGCATGGTTGCGCTGGCCGCGCGTGCCTTCCACCGACGCCAGCAGCGCCGCGTCCGGTGCCGGGCGCGAGCCGAGCAGCGAGAACAAGGCGTTTTGCCGTGCGATGTCCTGCCTGGTGGCGCGCAGTTGCCAGGCCAGGATCACCACGCCAATCAGCACCAGCAGCGCGATGAGCCCGAGCGCATAGCCAAGCATGCGCCAGCGCCGCGCGCGCTCCCGCTCCATGCGATGGCGCTGGTAGGCCGCCAGGAACCGGTTCTCCGCTTCGCTGTGCCGGTCTTCGGCCTCGAGCAAGGTATCGTCGAGTTCCGCGGTGGAGGTGAGCTTGCCGAAGACGCCGGGATTCTCGCCGGACAGCGCCCAGGCCCGCGCCAGCTGTTTCCAGTGCGGCAGGTACTGGGTGCGCCATTGCGCGTTGCTGGCGCGCAGCGGCTCGATCAGCCGGTCGTGGGCCAGCTCCAGCCACTGCGCGTCCTGGCGGCTTTGCGCGCGCACCAGGTGGTACTGCTGCAGGATGTCCAGCTCGGCCGCGGTTGGCGCGCTGCGCGAGCCTGCATCCAGCGTCGCCTGCGCGCGCATGTTGGTGGCGGTGATCAGCCGACTCTCGATCCAGTCGCGCACCACCCGTTGCCGGATGCGCGTGCCGGTGGCCGCGTCCAGGGCCGTGTTGCAGTAGGAGGCGAGCGCAGCGCTGGTGTCCAGGCGCTGCACCTGCTCAAGCGTGATGGCGCCCGTGCCCGCCGGCGGCCCGGCCGGGCCGAAGCACGCCTGCCACAGGCTCAGGCCAACCACCTGCAACTGCACCGGTTCGACATAGCGCCCCTCGCGCAGGCTCACCTGGCCCGCGGCGTCGCGCGTGCGGACCTGGGCCAGATCCTTCACGAGCTGCCGCGCCGCGTCCCCCTGGAAATCCACGCCAGCTTCCCGCGCGGGGCCGCGCAGCGCTTCGAGCGCCTGCTCGCGCGAGAGCAGGTCGATCCGCATGGTGTTGGTGAGCCGTGTCGGCACCAGGTCGCGATAGGCATCGAGCCAGGAGAAGTACTCCTCACGCATCGCCACCAGCGCCCAGACGGGACTCCCGCCGCGGCCGAGCAATTCGCCCAGCTGCGCAAAGAACGCTTGCTTGGCGCCAGTGTCGGTGGTGTCGAGCGTGAAGATCTCCTCGAACTGGTCGAGCACGACCAGCAGGCGTCGCGCGCGGCCGCCGTGGGCGGGGTCTTCCAGGCGGGCCAGGCAGGACAAAAGCGTATCGTCCGCGCGCGGCTTGAGTTCGGCGCGTGCGGCCCAGCAGTGCAGCACGCTGGTGACGTAGCGGTTGGCGCCTTCATACGGCACGCTCACGCGGGCGGTCGGCAACACGTCGAAACGATTCGCCAGGCGCTTGCGCAGCCCCGCCTCGATCAGCGAGGTCTTGCCCGCGCCGGATGGCGAGTACAGCAACACGATGCGGTCGGCGATCAGGCGGTCGCGCAGCTCCTCGATCTCCGCATCCCGCCCGAAGATCGGGTCGGTCTCGCCCAGCGGCATGGGGCCGATGTACGGACCGTGGGCGCGCCGCGCGGCGCTGTCGCGGGCAGGATTGGCAGCCATCTCAGGCCTCCAGGCGCCGCAGCAGTTCGGCAGTGAACATGCTCACGTCGCCCCAGTACAGCTTGAGCCGCGCCTTGTCCTGGAAGTAGCGCTCCAGGTAGCGCCGCGCGCTCACGGGGTCGACGATGCTATTGGGGTCCAGCTGCGCCGAGAGGTGCTGGTACTCCTGGCGCAGGTCCGCGCCCTCCAGGTTGAGGATGCTGCGAAACAGGATGCGGAATTCCCACGACTGCACGTCGAAGCCGACGAACAGCAGCGCGCTGTCGTTCAGGCGAGCGCGCACGGCCAGCGGGATGGCGGTGCCGTTCGTCGATACGCTGGTGAGGTAGTCGAAGTACTGGTCCTCGGTCAGCACCAGCGAGCCGGGCTCGCGCAGGTCGCCAAACAGCTTGAGCACCATCGGCGTCTGCGGGGTGGGATTGGCGCGCTTGCAGCCTTCGGCCAGCGCGTCGTCGCAGGCCTGCGCCTGGCGGTTCCAGCGGCACAAGCGGATGCCGGGATCGGCGCCACCCTCGCGCAGCGCATCGGCAAGCAGGTCGCTCGGGTCCGTCGTCAGGTAGACCGGCAGCTTGAGCCGCGCCATGGCGCGGTAGGGGTTGTCGGGGTCCTGCTGGCGCTGCGCGCGCCCCACGGTGCAAACCACTTCGCCAAGCTGGGCGATGATGTCTTCGTTGCGCAGCGCCGACAGCTCGGCCGGCAGGATGTCGTGGTACTGCTGGCTCAGGTGCTGGTAAGCAAACTTGAAAAAGAGCCGCCGCGGAAACACGCCTTGCTGGGACACGGCCAGGTACTGCGCCACCTGCGGCAACTCGTCGCGCTCGTGCGCCGCCATTGGGAAGTGATAGGCCTCGGCCCACATCTGCGCCAGTTTCAGGCGCGAGCCGAACACCGTCTCGCTCATGGCTGGCCCGAGGATCGGCGTGGTCTCGCCGTGCTGGATGTTCTCGATGACCGCGCGCCAGGCGTCGGCACCGTCGCCTTCGTCGGGACCGAAGCCCGGCGGGTAGAAGATCCGGCCACTGTCCAGGCGTGTAAATACCGCCGGCATCCACCAATCCGGATACTGGCTGACGGCGGCGCGCGCAACGCCCGCGGCGCGGTCCACTTCGCCGTGGTCGCGCAGTTCGGCAAAGAACACCGGCATGAAGGCGGCCATGGTGGCCACGCTCACATTGCCCTGCATGGCCAGCACGGCAGGCACGCCAGCCTGCGCCAGCAACGGACCCAGCGCCATCAGCGTGCTGCTGCCGCGTGCGGCCCCTGTGCCTGCGCTCTGGCACGAGCACAGCACCACCAGGCTGGGCGGGCGTTCCAGCGCGCCGATGCGGTTCACCAGCACGCTGCCAGCCACCAGGTCGCGGGTCCCGTCCATGTGTTCGAGCCATAGCATGGGTTCATCGTCCACCAGCGCCCCGTGGCAGACCAGGTAGAGCACGTCCACCCCGTCGCGCAAGCCGCCAAGGATGCGTTCAACCGTGGCGCACCCCGGCTCGGCCAGCACGGTCACGGGGACCGGGGCCAGCGCGGCGCTGGCACGCGCGGCTTCGCCCGCGGCATCGATCGGCACCATCTCCGGGCCCAGGCCGCTCGGGTTTGACACGACTACCAGCGCCGTCACGTCGCTCTTGGCGCGCAACTTGGGCAGGCGCATCTCACGCGCAAACAGGTAGCGCGAGAAAAAGCAGCGTTGCCCGATGAACAGAGGGTGCTCGCCGGCCGGGTCGAACAAGGTCTCCCAGGGCAGCGCATGCAGCTCGCACGCCTGCACGCTGATGCGCAGGCGCACGCGCAGGTCCAGGCGCCGCTCGTCCGCGGCGTTCTGCGCAGTGACAAAGGCATCGCGCACGACCGGCGCGGCAAACAGGCAGGCGGCCAGTGCGCGCCCGCATACCTGCGGATCCGCATCGCGCAGCGCCGGCGCACCCGGCGACAACGCCAGCGGCACGCGCGGCGTGATGGCGTCGCCCTCCGGCACCCGATGGCGGGCTTCCACCGCGTACCTGGCATCGCCATCGCTGTCGATGACGATCTCTAGCTCGGAGTAGTTGCGTGGCATGGGCCGTTTTGCCGGAGGGCGTGACGCGCGATGCGTTGCCGGCTATGCGCCATCGCGCGAATCGCATCCACAGCACGGATTGCACGGCTTGCCGTCCCGGCACGGTGCACTGGTCAGCGCAATGGTGGCCATGTTCCTCCCCCGCAGATCTGCCATCCACGCAGGGTGGATGGCAGCAAATCGCTTCTGTCGCGGCAATGCCATGCCGGCGGTCCGCATGCCGGCTTGCCTTGTGCTTTGGCTTTGGCTTTGAGTTGCCTAACTAATGAAGATGATATTTGCGAAAAATGCAATTTGCGTCGCCGCCGCCATCGTGCCGATCTTGCCGATGGTGATGCAAGCGCCATCCGGCGCGGGCGGGGGAGACAGGCAAGACTAGCGCCGCATGGGACGCTTCGGGCGCATACGGCTGGGGTATCCAGGCAACCGGATCGGCAAGCTGAGCGGCGCATCCGCGCGCTTGGCGCAAGCCGGCGCTGGCAGGCTCACCTCCAGCAACTCCGCCAGCGCCGCCGCCAGCCGCGCCTCAATATGATTTGCTTGACGGATAGTACGTGTAACGTATTATATGTGGGTGGCGATGCACCGAATCAATCGCATCCATCCCGGCAGCGCTGTTTCACGCCACCTCACATTCAAAAGAAAGGAGCCAGACATGGCTATAGAAATTCTCGAACTTCACCACCACGCAGTCTGCATGCCTCTCGACAAGGTCGAAGCCATGGGCGCCTTCTACGGCGACGTACTGGGCCTCGACACCGACACGGGCCGCTGGAACATTCCCGGGGTGCCCGGCTATTTCCTCGACATGGGCAACGATTGCCAGATCCACCTGCTGGGCAGCGACGGCGTATCGCCCTATGCGCAAGCTCCCGGCCGCGATCCGGTCGGCAATCACGTGGCGCTGGCCGTGCGCGATATCGTCGCCACGGAGGCGGAGCTGCTGCGCCTGGGCGTGGATTTCTGGCGGCAGGAGAACGTCGCGGCGCCCGAGTTGAAGCAACTATTCATGCACGACCCGGCCGGCAACATGATCGAGCTGCACCAGATCGGCCGCTGCCGCTGCAAGCGCAGCGACCGGCTGTTTGCCGATCAACGCGGCGCGGATGGCGCCACGCCAGCGACGCAAAGCTGAGTCTCGTGCTGCACGGCAGGTCTGATACGATACCCGCACTATATGCCAACCGTAGCAGGCGGCCGAAGCCAGCACCCAACCCGATGACCAGCAAGTCCGAACCCACTGAACCTGCCGAGTCCGCCAGCGCGGAGCAAGCCATCGCGCCGCACCTGAAGCTGCTGGCCGCCACCGCGGAACGTGGCACCAGCCGCAGGAAGGCCGCGGCCGGGCTGATGCTGCTGTGGCTCAGCGATGACGTCATGAGCGGGGTCAACGCCGGGCTGCGCGAGCACGGCATCACCGAGAACAAGCTGCACGTGCTGATCCTGTTCTCGCTGGACGAGCGCGGCATGCTGGACCTTGGCCCGCTGACGCCGTCGGTCATCGCCGACTACTGCGGCGTGACCCGCTCCTCGGCAACCGGGCTGCTGGACTGGCTGGAGACGCGCGAACTGCTCGCGCGGGAGCATCGCAAGGACGACCGGCGCAGCCTGGAGCTGGTGCTGACCGACAAGGGCCGCGAAATTCTCGACCAGGCGCTGCCGTCCTTCTGGCGCGCCTGCGCCCACCTCACCCGCGAGTTGAGCGACGAGGATTGCCAGACGCTGCAGACGATCCTGGCCAAGGTCTGGCGCGGCATCAAATAGGGCCGGTAACCTTTTGCCTTAGCCTGCTTCCAGCACGCGCGCCTGGCGTGCCTCATGCGCTTGCAGGGCAAGCGCCGCCGCAAGGCCCGCGCCGCAAAGCGCGGCCGTGAGCAAGAAGGCGCGGCCGCCCACGCTGGCAAACAGGTAGCTGCCCAGGAACACGCAGGCCGCCGTCAGCAAGCCGGCACAGGCCGAGTAAAGGCCCGTGCCGCTGGAGATGACCTGCGCCGGCACCCGGGTGCGGATGTACTGCGCCGCGCCCAGTTGCGTGAAGCCTAGCGTGGCGCCTTGCAGCAGTTGCGCCAGCATGGCCACCCCGGCGCTCTCGGCCAGGCCGATCATCGACCAGCGCAGGATGCCCGCGGCGCAGGCCAGCGCGATCAGCGCTGGCGCCGACACCCGCGCCAGCAGCCGCGAGCCGAAGGTGAACGCCGTGATCTCCGCGATCACGCCCAGCGCCCACAGGTAGCCAATGGTCGATGCCGGGAAACCCACGCTTTTCCAGTACAGCGCGCTGTAGCTGTAGAAGAAGCCGTGGCACGCCTGCGACATTGCGGCGCTGGCCAGGAACAGCGAGAAGCCGGGCAGCCGCAGCACCTGCTGCAACGGCGCTTTCACCGCATGGCGCACCGCCACCGTGTCGTTGGGCAGCGCCAGCACCAGCAGGCCCTGCGCCAGGTACGCCACCACGAACACGATCGCGATCACCTCGGTCCCCGCGCGATCCACGAGCCAGCCAAGCACGATCGACATGGCCACCACCGACATCGACCCGGCGCTGCGCAAGCGGCCAAAGTCAAAGCCATAGCGAGGCATGCCGGTCAGCGCCATGGATTCGCTCAGCGGTAGGAGGCCTGCCGAACAGGCCTTGATGGCCAGGAAGACCAGCAGCACGCCGATGAAGCCCTGCGCGCTGAACAGCAGCCCGGCGCTCAGCGCGGAACCGGCCACCAGCACAAGCAGGATCACCTTGCGGCTGCGGTACTGGTCCGCCATTGCGCCCACGGCCGGATTCACCAGCACCGCCAGCGCGGCGCCGAGCGCCAGCACCATCCCGGTCTGCTGCTCGCTCAGGCCCTGGGCACGGATCCAGAGGGGGAAGAAGCTGATGGTGATCGCAACCGGGGCATACAGCGCGACGTAGTAGAGATAGAACGACGCGATGGCGTTCCGGGCGGGTTGGGCGTGGGCGGTCACGGGTAAAGGCCGGGTGGCTTGGAGAGATAGCTGCGATAGGTGGGGGCAATGCGCAGCATGCATCATCGCGCCAGAGCGGGCGCAGGGCAAGCCATTGCGCCGCTGCCTCCCGCTTCCCGTTCGGCGATGGTCCTGTCGCAAGCATCCCCGCTGACCTAGAATCGCAATAGCGGCACGGGCGAGCGGTCCTTTGAATTGGCGGGAGACTGAAAATGGCGCTTGATGGCGGGACTCCGGGCGATTCGATCCAGGTGGGTCAACTGCACATCCAATACCTGATCGATGGTGCCGCGACGGGTGGGATGGGGGTATTCGAATTGACGGTGCCACCTGGCGCGCAGGTGCCGCCAGCGCACAGCCACACGCACAACGAAGAGTGCGTCTATGTGCTGGCGGGCAGGCTTCGGTACGCTGTCGATGGGGTGGCCAGAGACCTGGCGCCGGGAGAATGGATGCATACCCCGCGCGGATCGGTCCATCAGTTCAGCAACCCGCACGGCGACGCGGCGCGCGCACTGGTTGTTCTCACGCCGGACATCGGGGCCCAGTACTTCCGCGACGTCGCCGATGTCGTCAATGCCGGCGCGCCACCCGAGCGCGCGGCGCTGGTTGCGGTCATGTCCCGCTACGGGCTAGTACCAGCAGCCCCACCGGCCGCACCACCGGCTGCACCGGGTTGAGCGCAATCCAATGCCTAGGCCTGTGTCCAGCCCATCTCCACAAATACCCGGCACAGTGCTTCCATGCCCGCCGCGTCTTCCTCATCGAAGCGGGCCATCCTGGTCAAGCCCAACCAGATCGGCACCTTGAGCGAGATGCTGGATACCGTGGGCGTGGCACACGCGGCCGGGTACAGGGCGGTGATGTCGCGGCGCGCGGCCATCACGAGCCCGCCACCTTCAGCAGGACCGGGTCGTTGCGATACAGGTCGGGAAACATCTGCTTCAGGTAGCCGATCTTGGGCATGTCGTTGATGACGATGTACGGGTGCGAAGGATGGAGGGTCAGGAAATTCTGGTGATAGCCCTCCGCCGGGTAGAAGGCCTTGTAGTCCTCGATGCGGGTGACGATGGGTGCCTTGAACGCATTGGCCTTGCCCAGTTGCGCGATATAGGCCTGCGCCACGCTGCGTTGCTCGGCGTTGAGCGGGAACACCGCCGAGCGGTACTGCGTGCCGTGGTCCGGGCCCTGGAAGTTGAGCTGGGTGGGGTTGTGCGCGACCGAGAAGAAGATCTGCAGCAGGCGGCCGTAGCTGATCTGCGCCGGGTCGAACGTGACCTGCACCGATTCCGCATGGCCGGTGCCGCCGCCGCTGACGGTCTCGTACTGGGCCGTGCTGGCCGCGCCGCCGGCATAGCCGGACGTGACCTGCTTCACGCCGCGCACGTGCTGGAACACGCCTTGCACGCCCCAGAAGCAGCCGCCGGCGAATACGGCCGTTTCCGTTGGCGCCGTGCTGGCTTTTTCATCGAGCGCGGGCGGCGGGATCTTGACGGCGTCTTCGGCCGAGTTGGCCACGCGCTGCCAGGCCAGCAGGCCCGCCGCCAGCATGACGAGGCCAGCGACTTTTGCGGCGGACGAGCGCGTCCACCAGGAGAAACCGGTTGAAGTTTGCGTGGTCATGATTGCCTGTCCTTGAACGTTGCTGTGTCGTAATCAGTGCGTGGAATATGGTGGCTTGCGTGCGCGTCATCCGAAGGTGAAGGCATAAGCCTCCACGCCGGGGTCCAGGAATTCGATCGTGAATGTGCGGTCGGCCACCTTGCCCGTCTGCCGCACCAACTGGTATAGCCGCTGCTCGGTCACCGTGCCGCTGCCATCCGCGGCCACATCGGTGCCGCGCGCTGCGCCTGGCGCGCCGCCGTCCACGCTCACCCGGAACCGCACCGGCTTGCCGTCCTTGCCCGGCCCCAGCACCAGATGCAGGTCGCGCGCGTGAAAACGGTAGACGATCCGCCCGGAGGCGCCCGCCAGCGTGGCCTGCTCCGCACCCACTTGCCAGGTGCCGGCCAGGCCCCAGTCGTTGAGCGCAGGGTTTGCGGGCGCGGTATAAGTGTGCGCCTTGTCTTGCGCCTCGCCGCCGGGCGAGGCGAAGTTCTGCGCCCGCTCATAGCCAAGGTAGGTTTCGCCGGACTGGATTTCCGCCTTGTCGGCAGCCATCTGTACGCCTTGCAGGCTTTGTGCATAGCCATGGCTGATGCCCATGGCCACCTTCGCCGCATCGGCATGGCCCGCTTGCGCCAGCAGTTGCTGGATCACCTGCTCGGATTTCGCGTATTCGCCTTCGCCGAAGTGGTGAAAGCGGATCTGCCCCTGCGCATCGATGAAATAGTGCGCCGGCCAGTACTGGTTGTTGAAGGCGCGCCAGATCGCGTAGTTGTTGTCGACCGCCACGGGATAGTCGATGCCGAGCTCGCGCGTGGCCTTCTTCACGTTGTCGAGGTTGCGCTCGAAGGCAAACTCCGGCGCATGCACGCCGATCACCACCAGCCCCTGGTCGCGGTACTTCTGCGCCCAGGCCTTCACGTAGGGCAGGGTGCGCAGGCAGTTGATGCACGAATAGGTCCAGAAATCGACCAGCACTACCTTGCCGCGCAGCGCCTCGGCCGTGAGCGGCGGCGAGTTCAGCCACTCCACGGCGCCGCCCAGCCCGGGCAGCTGGCCTTCCACGGGGAGTGCCGCGGCGGCGCTTTCGCTGGTCTTGCCAGTCTTGAGGCTGGTTGCGCGCATCATCGCGGCGGACGACGTGGCCATGGCCGCGCCGTTGCCGGCTTCCGCCTGCTTAGCCGAGAGCTTGTCGACCAGCTGTTGCTCGATGCCGCCCGTGGCCACGGTCGAGACGCGGGCCAGCACACCGGTGTCCAGCCCCAGCCCGATGGCAACCACGCCGAGCAACATGGCCGCGCCAATGCCGCGCCGGACCCATTCCCCCGCGCCCAGCGAGCGCTTCATCGCGGTAAAGACCCGGCCGCCAATCAGCAGGGCCACCGCCAGCGACGTGGCCGCGCCCCCCGCGTAGGCGACCAGCAGCAGCGTGGTGCCGGCGCTGGCGCCGCGCAGCGCCGCACCGGTCAGCACAAGGCCGAGGATCGGGCCAGCGCAAGGCGCCCACAGCAGGCCGGTGGCAATGCCGAGCAGGAACGACGAGCCGGGCCTGACCTGCCCGCCATCGGCCTGCGCAAACGCGGACAGCCGGCTGCCCGCGCTTACCAGCGGATGCATCAGCCGCTCGGCCAGGCGCGGCAGCAGCAGCGTCAGGCCGAACACGGCCAGCAAGGCAATGGCCAGCCAGCGTCCGTACTGGTTGGCCTGGGTTACCCAGCCGCCGCCAACCGCCGCCAGCGTTGCCACCGCCGCGAAGGTCAGCGCCATGCCGGCCAGCAGCGGCAGGCCGCTGCGCACAAAGGGCTGGTCGGCCCGCGAGAACACGAAGGGCAGCACGGGCAGGATGCACGGGCTGAGGATGGTGAGCGCGCCACCTAGGTAGGCGAGGATAAGGAGGAACATGGAATGCTTCAGTCAGGTTGTTGTCGGTGTTGGAGGCCCGCGCGGACTCAGGCGGCTTGCGGCTTGAACGTCATCGCCACGCCGTTCATGCAGTAGCGCAGCCCGGTCGGCTTGGGGCCGTCGTCGAACACATGGCCCAGGTGGCCGCCGCAGCGCCGGCAATGCACCTCCGTGCGAGATATGCCGAAGGAGCGGTCCTCGTTCGTGCGCACGGCGTTCTCCAGCGGCGCCCAGAAGCTGGGCCAGCCGGTGCGGCTGTCGAACTTGGTGCGCGACGAGAACAGGTCGAGCTGGCATCCGGCGCAGGCGAAGATGCCGGCGCGATGCTCATCGTTCAGCGGGCTGCTGTAGGGCCGCTCCGTGCCTTCCTGACGCAGCACGCTGTACTGGCTTGCGCTGAGCATCTGGCGCCACTGGGCGTCGGAGCGCACTACCTCGAAGGTTTCGGCGGGCTTGCCCGCGTTCGCCGCGTTTGCCGGGCCGGCGGCCAGCGCGCGCCAGCCGCTCGCGGCCGCAAGCGCCGCCACGGCGGCACCGCCCGATACCAAAAAGCGCCTTCTGCTTCCCATGATGTGCTCCTTGCCTCAATGTATCGATCGCGGCGACCGACTTGCCGTCGATCGCTGCCATGGATCGTTGGCCGCATCGTATGGCTGGCACCATCCCGGAGTCCTCACCAAAGGTTAAATTAAATGTGATAACTCGCCGCCTCAAAATTTTGCACAATAGCCAGGCCGGCGCTTTTCCTGTGCCTCCCCTGTCATGCGCGAGCCGGCTCGCGCCTCTAGGCTGAACATGGATCACCCCAAGCGCATCCTGATCGTCGAAGACGACGTCGACATCGCCAACGTACTGAGCCTGCACCTGCGCGACGAGCGCTATGAAGTCGTGCACAGCGCCGACGGCAACGAAGGCCTGCGGCTGCTGGCGCAAGGCAACTGGGACGCGCTGATCCTCGACCTGATGCTGCCCGGCGTGGACGGGCTGGAGATCTGCCGGCGCGCCCGCGCCATGACGCGCTACACGCCGATCATCATCACCAGCGCGCGCGCAAGCGAAGTCCACCGCATCCTTGGCCTGGAGCTTGGCGCCGACGACTACCTGGCCAAGCCGTTCTCGGTGCTCGAACTGGTGGCCCGCGTGAAGGCGCTGCTGCGCCGCGTGGATGCCATGGCCAAGGACCTGCGGATCGATGCGGGCAGCCTGGAACTGGGCGGCCTGTCGATCGATCCGCTCACGCGCGAGGCCAGCGTGGACGGCCGGCGCATCGAGCTCACCCCGCGTGAGTTCGACCTGCTGTATTTCTTCGCCCGGCATCCCGGCAAGGTGTTCTCGCGCATGGACCTGCTCAACGCCGTCTGGGGCTATCAGCACGAGGGCTACGAACATACCGTCAACACCCATATCAACCGGCTGCGCACCAAGATCGAGGCCGACCC
This sequence comes from Cupriavidus sp. UME77, assembly GCF_014170355.1. NCBI lineage: Bacteria > Pseudomonadati > Pseudomonadota > Betaproteobacteria > Burkholderiales > Burkholderiaceae > Cupriavidus > Cupriavidus sp. UME77. The sequence continues at coordinate 14,812 of NZ_LZZU01000032.1, read as the reverse complement.
GGCACAGCCCAGCCGCATCCTGACCGTGTGGGGGCATGGCTACAAGCTCGCGGCGGGAACCCAGGGAGGCGCGCCGTGAGCTTTGACCTTGGACTGAACCTGAGCCGCCGCCTGACCCTGACGCAGCGGCTGTCGCTGGTGTTTTCCGTGCTGCTGCTGGCCTGCTGCGGCGCCTCCGCGTGGCTGCAGTTCCGCTCCAACGACATGCGCGAGAAGGAAGTCATCCAGGACCTGTCGCGGGGGCTGGCCGGCCATATCGCCCGTAATGCTTCGCTGATGGACGCCAACGGGCTCAAGCCGGATGCGCTGCGCCGCCTGTTCGGCCAGTTGATGGTGGTGAACCCGAGCGTGGAGGTGTACCTGCTGGACAGCCAGGGCCGGATCCAGGGGCACGATGCGCCGGCCGGGCACCTGCAGCGCCAGCAGGTAGACCTCCAGCCGGTGCAGCGCCTGCTGGCCGGCGAGCCGCTGCCTATCCTTGGGGACGATCCGCGCAGCGCGGGCGGGCGCAAGGTGTTCAGCGCCGCGCCGCTGCGCGTGGGGGGTGCCGAGCCCGCCGGCTACATCTATGTGGTGCTGCTGGGCGAGGCGCATGACGAACTGGCGGCGCGTGCCTCCGCCAACTCGGTGCTGCGCACCACGCTGTGGTCGATGGGGCTGGTGGCGCTGCTGGGTTTGCTGGCGGGCCTGATGGCGTTTGGCCTCATCACGCGGCCGCTGCGCCGCCTGACCGAGGCGATGCGGCGCTTTGATGCCGACGGCGCGCCCGAGACGCAGCCGCGCGTGCCGCGCTCGCCGTGCGGCAATGCACGCGATGAAATCGTCGCGCTGGAAGCGGCCTTCGCGCAAATGGCGGACCGCATCGCCGAGCAATGGCGCGCGCTGACCAAGCAGGACCAGGAGCGGCGCGAGCTGGTTGCCAATATTTCGCATGACCTGCGCACGCCGCTGACCTCGCTGCACGGCTACCTGGAAACGCTGTCGCTCAAGGCCGATACGCTTAGCGAGGCCGAGCGCCAGCGCTACCTGGCCATCGCGCTGGCGCAAAGCGTCAAGGTGGGGCGGCTGGCGCAATCGCTCTTTGAGCTGGCGCGGCTGGAGCACGGCATCGTGCAGCCGGCGCTGGAGGATTTTTCGCTGGTGGACCTGGTGCAGGACGTGTTCCAGAAGTTCGAGCTGCCGGCCGAGGCGCGCCATGTGCGGCTGCGTGCCGGTATCCCGCAGCGCCTGCCCGCCGTCACGGCCGATCTCGGCATGATCGAGCGCGTGCTGACCAACCTGCTGGATAACGCGATCCGCCATACGCCGGCCGAAGGCGCCATCGATGTCGATCTCGCCCTGCGCGACGGCAAGGTGGCGGTCACCGTCAGCGATACCGGCCCCGGCATTCCCGCGGGACTGCGCGAAAGCCTGTTCCAGCGGCCCTTCAGCGCCGGCGGCGCGCATCGCGGCGGCGGGTTGGGGTTGCTGATCGTGCAGCGCATGCTGCAGTTGCATCACAGCCAGATCCGGCTGGTGGAGCGCGCCGGCAGCGGCACGGTGTTCAGCTTTGAGTTGCCAGTGTCCGGTGGCGCCGGCGGTGCACGCTAGCGGCGCGAAGCCTTAGCCCGCGGCCTGGCCGGAGAAGCGCTCGATCAGCCACGAGGCGGCGGGGCCGGGTGGCGTGTCGGTGCGGTAGATCGCATCGAAGGGGTAGAAGTTGCTGTGATTTTCGGGCAGGTCGAGCAGCACCAGGCGCCCCGAGTCGAGATCTTCCTGCACCATGGGCACCGGCATATTGCCCCAGCCGATGCCTTCGCGCAGCAGCATGTGCTTGGCGCCAAGATCGCCCAGGCGCCAGGTATGCGTGCTGATCACCGCGAAATCCTTGCCGCGCGTCAGCGCCGAGCGGTCCGACAGCACCAGTTGCACATGATGCCGTCCGGCGCCCGGCAGGTTCGGGCTGCCGCTGGCCAACGGATGGCCTGGCGCCGCAACCGGCCGCAGCATCACATCGCCGATCCAGATGCGCTCGATCCCCGCCACGCCCGCACCAAGCGGCCCGCTGACGCCGATGGCGGCAGAGCCGTCCAGCACCATCTGCGTCACGGCGCCAAGTGCCTCCATGTGCAGGTGCAGCGCTACCGTGGGAAATGCCTCGCGGAAGGCCTTCAAGGCGTCCACCACGCGCGCCGCGGGCAGCATCACGTCCAGCGCCAGGTGGACCTCGGCCTCCAGGCCTTGCAGCAGGCCCTTGACCTTCGCGCGCAGCCCGTCGATGCCCATGGTGACCGTGCGCGCCTCGGCCAGCACGGTGCGGCCCGCCTCGGTCAGTTGCGGCTTTTTGGTGGTCTTGCGGTCGAACAGCGCCACGCCGAGCTGATTCTCCAGGTTGGCGATCGTATAGCTGATGACCGAGGTCGCCCGGCTGAGCTTGCGGGCCGCGCCGGCAAAGCTGCCGACGTCCACCACGGTCAGGAACACCTTCAGTTGATCCAGCGTGGGCGTACCGGGATTGGGCATCTTATCGACTTTATCGAACGTTTCGATCCATATTATCCCAGTTTCGCGGACGTAAAAACCCGCCTACATTTAGGCCCATCGGTTGCAGTACCCGATTCAGACCCTGAACCCGAACCCGAACCTTGATCCCCTGACTCAAGCGGCCTGCCATGACTGTGCGGCCGCCTCGAATGGAGAACCACCATGTCCCAAGCCGCCAAACCCAACGCCCAACTTAATGCCCAGGCCAACTCCCGTGCCGGCACACCCGCCGCAGCCGGCGTGGCAGTGCTGGGCCGTGTCCTGATCAGCGCCATCTTCCTGCTCTCCGGTGCGTCCAAGCTGGCCGCGCCGGCCGCCATGATCGGCTACATCCAGTCGGTCGGCCTGCCGCTGCCGCAAGTGGCGCTGGCCATTGCCATCGTCGTGGAAGTGGTGGGCGGCATCGCCCTGGTGCTGGGATACCGCACCCGCCTGGTAGCTGCCATCCTGGCCGTCTTTAGCGTGGCGACCGCGCTGGCCTTCCATGCCAACCTGGCGGACCAGAACCAGTTCATCCACTTCTTCAAGAACATCGCGATGGCCGGCGGCCTGCTGCAGATCGTGGTCTACGGTGCAGGCCGCTTCAGCCTGGATGCACGCCGCGGCAACGCTTAACGCGCGGGGCGGGTTTCAAGCGCAGCCATGCGCATGGGAAACGCCAGCACGAAGAGCAGCGCGGCCAGCACCAGGGCCGCGCTGAGGATGTACAGGCTATCGGTGAAGCCGCCGGTGGCCGCCTTGATGGCGCCCACCATGACCGGCGCCACCAGGCCCGCGCTGCTGCCGATCGTGCTGATCATGGCGATGCCGGCAGCCGCGCCCCGGTCCGCCAGGATGCTGCCCGGCACGGACCAGAGAATCGTGAAAGCGCTGGAGATGCCCGCCGACGACAGCGCCAGGCACAGCACCGCCGCCAGCGGGTTGTGCATGAACAGCGTGGTGAGCGACAAGCCCAGCGCGCCAACCAGCGCCGCCACGGCAAAATGCCAGCGCCGCTCCCCCGTGCGGTCCGAATGGCGCCCCACGACGATGGACGCCGCAATCCCGGTGACTGCCGGCACCACCGCGTAAAACCCCACCTGCAACACGCTCAGCCCCATCATCTTCAACAGCGTGGGCTGCCAGAACGACAAGGCATAGATGCCCAGGATGGCGAGAAACGAGATCAGGCCGAGCATCCACACGCGCCGGTCGCGCATCGCGGCGCCAAAGCCGTGGGCCGCACGGATGCCATTGGCGGACTGGTCCTCCTCCAGCAGCCGGGCGACGCGTTGCCGCTCAGGGGCGCTGAGCCACCGTGCCTGCGCAGGACCGTCCGACAGGATGAAGAAGGCCAGGATGCCCAGCAGCGCGCTCGGTATCCCCTCCAGCAGGAACAGCCACTGCCATCCCTGCAAGGACCATGCGCCATTGAGGAACGTCATCACCAGGCCCGCCAGCGGCCCGGCCACGATTGGCGCGGCGCCATAGGCCATGAAGAACAGCGCCGTCACCTGTGCCCGGCGGCGCGATGGATACCAGAGCGTGAAGTAGAACAGCACCCCCGGCGCGAACCCGGCCTCCAGCACCCCGATCAGGAACCGCAACGCATAGAACTGCGTGGGCGTGCTCACGAAGATCATGGCCGCGCACGCTAGTCCCCACAGCCCCATGATGCGCAGCAGCGTGGCCCGCACGCCGATCTTCGCCAGCATCAGGTTGCTGGGCACCTCGAACAGCGCATAGCCGAGAAAGAAGATGCTCGCGCCCAGGCCAAAGACGGCATCGCCAAAGCCGAGGTCCTCGCGCATCTGCAGCTGCGCATAGCCAACGTTGGTCCGGTCCAGGTAATTGAAGACATAGCACACGCATAGCAGCGGCAGCAGCCGCCATGTGATCTTGCGGAACAGCTCGGCGTCGCTGGCCGGATCGGCGGTGGCCGTGCCGGCCGGCTTGGTGAGGGTAGCGGTGTTCATTGCGCGGGCCCCCGGTCTGCCCGCGTGCCGCTCGGGTGGCCGAACTCGGTCTCGCCCCACAAGTGGCTGGACGGCGCGCCTGGGAACAGCCAGTACGGCGTGCACTCGGACGACGGCATGACGTTGCAAAACGGATGCGCTTCGGAGGCACCCGCGATGGTTTTCTCCAGCACCATGGACAGGTACTGGTCGTTGCTGCCCTCCTGCGTATTGCCGTTCAGGATCACCTCGGCCCCGGTGGCGCGCGCAAAGCGCCGGATGCCGTTGTGGCGCGAGTGCTCCGGCGACCAGCTGTCCGCGCTGACACCGTTCTCGCTGCTCACGCGGATGCCGTCGGGCGTGCGATAGACCAGCGAGTGATTGCCTTCGGTGTGCCCTGGCGTGTGCACCAGCGCCAGGCCGTGGCCCAGGTGCACGCTGCCGTCGAAAGCGACGATGCGCTCCCGCGGCACGTCCGCGAGGCCATTGGGGCAGTACCAGTCGGCCTGCACCGGCAGCAGGCCGTGCACGCTGGCCAGCTCCTGGCGGTGCACCAGAAGCCTCGCGTTGGGCAGCAATCCGCGGCTCGCGCCGCTGCCGAGCCAGCGGCGCACGTCCTGCGTGTGCAGGTGATCGTAGGTGATGTAGTCGATCTGCTCGGGGGCCACGCCGCAGCGTGCCAGCGCTTGCAGCACCGTGCCGTAGACGGGGGCGATGGTGTTGTGCAGGAACCGCGGCGTCTGCGTGCTCATGCGCTTGAAGTAGGGCGTCTCGGTGCCGGCCTCGAAGTCCGCGGGGGTAAACAGCAGCGTGCGCAGGCACCCCGCGAAGTCCTCGTACTGGATCAGCACCGTGCGCGACAGCAGGTGGATCAGGTGCGGCTTGAGCATCTGCTGCGAGTACACGCCGTTGAAGGCGTACCAGGCCGGGTAGGGAACCCGCAGCAGGTTGAAGCTGCGCGCGAACCGGACCGGCGGTGCTTCCAGGAACTGCTCGCGAAAGCGCGCCGCGCCGCTGCGCAGCGCGCGCAGGCGGTCCTGTGGCGCGCTGGCGCTGCGCGCGCCGTCAAAATCGGAGATCGGCAGCAGGCCTGTCGGATCGGGTTCGCGTTTCATGGGTTGTCTCCTGTGGTTCTTGTTTTTCTTTTTATGCGGCTTCGGCCTGGCGCGCTTCTGGCTGGCCCAGCAGGCCGCCGATCAGCTGGCGCAGCATGTCCGGCGGCGTGCCGGCCAGCAACTGGCGCAGCATCGTCAACGTGTCGAAATACACGCGCTCGCAAACCAGGCGCTCGCCCTCGAAGATGAACAGCGCGATCATGCGGCAGCGAAACGCATTGCCCGTCGGCGGCAAGCCGCGCAACGGGCCACGGTGCGTGCCCAGCAGCCAGAACTCCACGATCACGGCGTCGTCCGTGTGGCGCAGCTGGATGATCTCGTGGCGCTGGTCGGGGAAGGCCAGGCGGCTGTCGATGTAGTACTGGCGCACGGTGTCGATGCCGTCATGCACTTCGCCGCTGGGAATCAGCTCGTAGTGCGGGTGCGGGAAGGTGGCGAGCACTGCGTCGAAATCCTGGCGGGTCTCATCGGCGAAGTGGTCAAGCACCAGGCGCTCGCGGCGCGCCTTGAGATCGGGGGAGAGGGTTGTGGTCATGCTGAAAGCTCCGTGGCGGGCAATCTGCGGAACACTGCGGCCGATGCCGCAGTCCGTTGCCTGGAGCGATTATCTGCAGCGTGCCGGCGCAAGACTGTCGCCGCTTGGCAGTTGCCGATCCGGATAAACCCCGGGTTTGGCGCGCGCGTGCCAGGCGCCCATTACTTCTGTTTGATTGGCGATGGAGCCGGGGGGCGTTACGTAACGCGTAACGGAACAGGTGGGCGAAGGGCGCGCTTCAAACGCGCGAGCCCGGCTTCATCCATTTCCCGCAAAGCCAATCCACAAGCGGGTTCCAAGGCTACGAGCACAGTCGCGCGCAGCACGAAAAAGACGTCTTTCACCTCGGGCATAACTATTGCGTCTAGGCCACCACTTGACGATTCAACGCAATAACCAGAGAGGTCTGACCGTGCGCAATCAGCAATATTTCCTTGGTATCACATTGGGCGCGTTGGTGCTGCTTGGCGGCTGTGCCAACGGATCCGACGGCGCCATGGGCAAGACAGGCGCCACTGGCCCGACGGGCAATACGGGAGCGGCGGGCAATGCCGGCGCTACGGGCGCGGCAGGCAACGCAGGTGCCAAGGGCGATGCCGGTGCTACCGGCGCCACGGGGACTAACGGGGCGAACGGCGCAGCGGGAGCCACGGGCGCAACGGGTTCCGCAGGCGCTACCGGTGCCACGGGCGCGACGGGGGCGGGCGGCGCCACGGGAGCTACGGGTCCCTCGGGCCCCGCTGGCGCCACCGGATCGGCGGGCGGCACGGGGGCCACCGGCCCGGCGGGCGGCACGGGACCCACCGGCGCAACCGGCGCCACCGGCGGCACGGGGCTCACCGGCGCGACCGGCCCCTCGGCACTCAATCAACTCGGCACGGCAATCAGCGGCGTGGGCAGTGCCGTCGGCGCGGTGGGCTCCGGCCCGCTGGCTGCCGTCACCACGCCTGTGGGATCCATCGTCAGCCAGGTTGGCCAGATCGTGGGTGGCGCGGGACCGCAGGCTATCACCAATCCGGTGACCCAGATCACAGGCACGCTCGGCCAGGCGATCGTGCCGCTGACCTCCACGCTGACCGGCGCCACGCAGACCCTGGGTGCAGCGACCGGCCTGGGTTCCGTCGTCGACAATCTGCTGCGCACGGTCGGGGGTACGGTGGGTACCGTTGGCACTACGATCACGCAGACCAACGCGCCGGTGGTATCCAGCCTGGGGGGCATCGTGACGTCCACCGGCAATACGGTTTCCGCGCTGGGCGGACTGGTCAACGCCCCCACGGGCGGCACTGGCAATAATCCGCTGGCCCCGGTCACGAACCTGCTTGGCGGGCTGACGGGCGGTCTCACGGGTGGCCTGGCACCGGGCAATACGCCAGCGTCGGGCCTGCTCGCGCCAGTGACCAGCCTGCTCAACAACACCCTCGGCACGGTGACGCATGCCACGGGCAGTGGCGGCGGCGCGCTGCCTGGTGCCTTGCCTGGCTCGCTGACCAGTGCATTGGCTCCGGTCACCAATGTGCTGGCAGGCGCCACTGGTGCAACTAGCGCGGCGGGCGCCGGCAACGCGGGCACGGGTGGCCTGCTCGGCGGACTGCTTGGCGGGCTGGGCGGTACCAAGCCCTGATACTTGCCGACAAAGCCGGATCTGCCTTGCCGTGCTTCCCGCTCCCGCGTGGGGAAGAGGGTGGGCGCTCGTTACGCCTGCGTGCTGGAAAACACAAAAGGCTTCGCTTCAAGTGGCTCCTAGCTAAGCCACCCCTCTCCCTGGCCCTCTCCCCCTGAGGGGCGAGGGAGAGACAGCCGTCGTCATGGCGCGCGGCGTTTGCCCGTTCGGCGGCTTCGGCTAAAGCTTCAGGTTTGTCAGCCTTCTGAAGCCGATACCCTGGCGCAGGCTTCTTGCTACGCCGCTGCGCTGACGCGCGTGGTCAACTCGACAAAACTGGCCACGCTGGCGCTTCGCAAGGGATAGTAGGCCACCTGATGGCGCTCGCAAACGCGCTTGAGCATGCTCATGGAGTCATGGTCGATGCAGTCGACGGGAAACACCACCATGTCCGCGCGGGCCACGGTTGCCGCCAGCAGGCCCTTCCTGTCCTCGATGCCGCCATCGTGCAGCACGAGTTGGCCGCCGGTGGATTCCACCAGCGATTTCAGGGTGTGGTTGGAGCCGGGGCGTCCGCCGACATAGACAATGCGTTTTCCCCGTAGCTGGCGCAGCCCGGCGTGGCGCTCCGCCCCTTGTGCCGCGGCGGGGAGCACGGCGCGTTCCATCGCTTCCGATTCGGCGCGGCTGATCTTCAGCTGGGCCAGTGCGTCGTCAAGCTGCGCGCGCACGGCTTGCATCTGCTCGTGTTCGCGCATGGCGTGTTGCTCCGCGGCTTCGCGCCGGCTTGCTTGCAGTGCGAGTTCCGCATCGCGTGCCGCCAGGCTCTCGCGCAGCATCTGCAACGCCGTATCCGTATCTGTACCCGTGTCGCGCGGCCCCGCTTGCTGGTCCGCGCGCGCGTTCAACTGGCTGAGCTGATCGCTCATCTGGCGGATCGCCATTGCATGCCGCATGTTCAATGCCTGCAGGCGCTGCTGCTGGCGCTCGAGCTTGTCCCGCAGCGCGGCATTTTCTTCTTCCAGCGCGATCAGCCGGCGGATGTCGGCGCGATTCGCCGCACCCACCAGGTGCGACAGCATATGCACCTCGCCAAACGCCGCCTGGCGAACCGCGGTGCTGGCCTCAGGGTGCGTCACCACCGCCCAGTAAGCTGACGGGATGTCGCCGCTGCCGACGGCGTCGTCCCAGAGCTTGCGCACGGCATCCGCATCCTTGGCCGCGCCGAAACGCTTCAAGGCGCTCGCGTAGCGCTCGTCGAGCGCTTTCTGGAATGCTTTGCAACCCTCGCCGCCCGCGCTGGAAAGCTTGACCGCTTCGTGATGGATTTCGAGGTCGGTGGCGCGTTGCCGGTCCAGCGTGGTGAAGCGCGGTACCAGCTTGCGCAGCTCGCTGGTGGTCATGCAGGTGCCGATCACCGAGCAGTGCAGATGCGAGTCCAGTTCGGCCAGGCGCGTGCGCCGCCGTACCGCGCGGCTCTGCGGCTCGGCTGGCGTGCAACAACCGGCGGCCGGTGGCTGCTCGTGGCCGAGCGCTGCACCAATGCCATTGGCGCGAGCAAGGCGAAACGGTGGCGTGTGCATGCGGACCTCACGTGGGAGAAGACGGGCAGGGTGGCGCGTTGCCATGCCTCGGAGAGGGGCAACATCAGGATTCCCGTTTGGTCAGCGAAATATACCATTGAATATAACGGGTGTGCAGCGGCGACGCAGCGCGCCGCAGGCGCGTAAGGTATGTCAAGCAGCGCTGCCAGCAACCACCAGGCATGCCCTAGAATTGCAGCGCCAGACAGGCAGATCAAAAGGAGTGGCAATGACGGTGGATGCGAAAGATACGGCTGTACTGCTTTTTTCCTACGGGACGTTGCAAGACAAGGCGGTGCAGATCGCCAACTTCGGCCGCGAACTGGCCGGCCGCCATGACGCCATCCCCGGCTACTCGCAATCGATGGTCGCCATCGATGACCCTGCCGTGGTTGCTACCAGCGGAAAGACGCATCATCCGATCGTCCAGCCCAGCCCGGATCCCAACGATGAGGTGGCCGGCATGGTCTTCGAGATCACCGCGCAGGAACTGGCCGCGGCCGATGCCTATGAAGTCTCGGACTACAAGCGCATCGCGGTGACGCTGAAATCAGGCGTTCAGGCGTGGGTCTACGTCCGGGCCTGAGCAAGAATGGTTGTCAGGACGGACAGCGTGGCGAAGGGATGTGAACGCGCTATGATCCGGCGATCCGGCACCCGGGCGCCACAGGCCGGGACCCATGCGGCCGGGCGATGGCCGCGGACATGACGAGGCGAGGACAAGATGAAAACCAGCGCAAGAAACCAATTGAGCGGCAAGGTCAGCGCAGTCCACAAAGGCGCGGTGAACGACGAAATCGAGCTCGAGATTGCCGGCGGCGTGCGGATCGTGGCGACCATCACCGCCGAGAGCACGAAGCGCCTCGGGCTGGCTGTCGGCAAGGAAGCCGTCGCGCTGATCAAGGCATCGTCCGTGATCGTGGGCGTGCCCGACCCGGACATCCTGCTCTCCGCGCGCAACCAGCTCGCCGGCACGGTATCGGGCATCAAGATCGAGGCGGTGAATACGGAGGTCTCCATCGGCCTGGCGCAGGGCGGCGAGATCGTGGCCATCATCACCAATGACAGCGTGACCAGCCTCGGGCTGGTGCAAGGCGGCGCGGCCGTCGCCATCTTCAAGGCCTCCAGCGTCTTGCTGGCCGCGCGCGCATAAGCGTGCCGCGCAATGGCGCCGATTGGGCGGCCGGCGCCGCGAACACTTGTAACGCTTTGCGGATCGCGTATGGCGCTACCCGCATAGGCGCTATTTGCATAGCGCGCATATTCCGCTGGGGATGCCGCCGGGGTACCATGCCGCCATGGTCAAACTTGCTCGCTCCCGAACCTCGGTCAGCCCGGATACGCCGCAGGCGCTGTTTCGCATGCGCGTGATGCTGGGCGATACCATCGCCATTGGTCCCGGCAAGATCACGCTGCTGGAAGCGATCCGCGAATGCGGCTCCATTTCCGCCGCGGCGAAACACCTCGACATGTCCTACAAGCGGGCCTGGGATCTGCTCAACGAAATCAACCGCTCGCTGGCCAGGCCGGCCGTGGATTCCGAGCATGGCGGCGCGCAGGGCGGCGGCACCGTGCTCACGCCGGTGGGCGAGGAAGCGATCCGTCTCTACCGCGCCGCCGAGCTACGCGCGGCCAAGGCCTGCGAGGCCGAGATCAACGGCCTGATCAAGCTGCTGGCCAAGCCTTGAGCTTGCGGCCCAAGCCCTGAGCCGTGAGCCCTAATCCGGCCAATGCCGGACCTTGATGCCACTCGCCAGTGCTGGCGGACAGTACTTCGAATGGGCGTATCAAGTGCAGCGGCATTTACGCTATGCTTGGCGCCGCGCACGCCGCACATCTCCCATGGACTGCTGTTTCTCCGAGCCACAACGCATGCAAGCACCGAACGCCACCGCGCTCCCCACCCCACGTTTTGAAGCCGGCCGCACCTTCTGGATAGCGGGCCTCGGCGGGCGGTTCACCCTGGAAACGAACAGCGGCATTCCCGCGCTCTGGGATGCGTTCGGCCCCTCCATTGGCGAAGTCCCGGGCCAGGTGGGCGGGATGACCTACGGCCTGTGCTGTAACCCTCGGGACGATGGCAGCTTCGAGTATGTGGCCGGCGTGGAAGTGAGCAGCCCGGACGGACTGCCGCCGTCGTTTCGCTGCATCAAGGTCGAGCCGCAGCGCTACGCTGTATTCGTGCATGCAGGCGATGTCTCGACGCTGCACGAGACGTTTCACCGCATCTGGCATCAATGGCTGCCGGCGTCCGGGTTCCGGGCCGGACATGCGCCTGAGTTTGAGCGCTACAGCGCGGATTTCGATCCGGTGGCGGGAACGGGCACCGTGGAAATCTGGCTGCCGGTCAGGGGTGGGGCGGATGCGGCGGCGGCCTGAAGCGTTGCCCGTCACGGGCGCGAACACCACCATGCCGATAAAGACAGTCAGCGCAGTGATCCTGGCATTGTTTTCCGCAAGCAGTTTTTCCACCACGCAGTGCCCGCCCGATGCGCCGTGCGGCCCGTTGCCGCCGGAATTCAAGGTGGCGATGTACGCCTCCATCGTTGCTTTCCCGATGGCTTGCGCGAAGCTGGATCCCGCGAACGCGCCGCGCTACGAGGCAGCCTTGTCGGCGGAGCTTGGCAAGCTGGGTGCCGACGACCAGGCGGCCATGGACGAGGCAAGGCGCGATCCTGCCTTGCCCGCGATGCTGATCGCTGCGTCGCAGGCGCTTGAGGCAGAGCAATCGCCTGCGCGGCTTCTGCGCAAATGCAGCCGTGCGCTCCAGCGCACCGAAGCGGCGGAGCCTGCAAGCCCGAAGTGAGCGCAGGCAGGATTGCGCGTCGTGCCTTGTTACCTCGCCCGCCTTGAGTCCCACGCCGCGATGAACAATACTGGCCCGTAGGCCGCTGCGGCGCGAGCGGGCCGGTTTTGTTTCCGCATGGGCGGAAGTGATTTCAAGGAGCAAGCCATGTTGCGCGACAGTCACGCATTCAGCGGATTCTCGGTCGACGACATCGCCAAGGCCACGAACTTCTATGGCGGTACGCTGGGGCTGGAAGTCTCCGCGAGCGGGGGCTTGCTGACCCTGTATATCGCCGGCGGCAACAACGTGCTGCTTTATCTCAAGCCGAACCACGTGCCTGCGACGTTCACGGTGCTGAATTTCCCGGTGAAGAGCGTGGACAAGGCCGTGGAGACACTCGGCAAGCTCGGCGTGCGCTTCGAGACCTACGACCTGCCCGGGCTGAAGACCGACGAGCGGGGCATCTGCCGCAGCGAGGGCGGCCCCGTCATCGCCTGGTTCAAGGACCCGGCCGGCAATATTCTCTCTGTGCTTGAAGCGACATAAGCTGTTTTGGCCAGGCACCATGCGACTCGCGGTTCGCTTTATATGCCTCCCAAGATCATTTCAATAATTGTGGAAATATTAAAATGATGGCGTTATGATGCGAGCATGAACTCGAAACTGGTCGTACGGGCCCTCGGTGCCATCACAACTCCCGACAGCGGTACATCGCGCAATACGCTCGCGATGATTCGCAACGCCGGGATCGAGCCTGAAGTCATCGCGCACCTCACGCAACCGCCGCAACGCAGTGCCTTTGCCAAGGAAGACGGCGAGCGCGTGATCGATGCCGACGGCCGGAGGGTCTGCCGATGACGGATGCGTTGCGTAACGTTGCACTGCCGCTGCTGGACATACCCACCGAGCAAAAGCTGGAGCCGCGCAGCGTCTCAACACATGCGCCGCGCATTCTCCTGCTCTACGGCTCGCTACGCCCGAACTCCTATAGCCGCCTGCTCACGCTCGAAGCCGAGCGGATCCTTAGGCACCTCGGCGCGCAGACCAAGGTGTTCGATCCGCATGGCCTTCCCGTCACGGACAGCGTGCCGGCGGATCATCCGAAGGTGGCCGAGCTGCGCGCGCTGTCCGCGTGGTCGGAGGGCCAGGTCTGGTGCAGCCCCGAGCGGCACGGCACGCTGACCGCGGTGTTCAAGAACCAGATCGACTGGTTGCCGCTGGAGATCGGCGGCATTCGTCCCACGCAGGGCCGCACGCTGGCCGTCATGCAGGTGTGCGGCGGCTCGCAGTCCTTCAATGCCGTCAATGCACTGCGTGTGCTCGGGCGCTGGATGCGCATGGTGACGATCCCGAACCAGTCATCCGTGCCGAAGGCCTACCAGGAATTCGACGCGGATGGCCGCATGGCACCCTCCGCGTTTTATGACCGGGTGGTCGACGTGATGGAGGAACTGGTCAAGTTCACCTTGCTCGTGCGTGACCGTTCCGCTTATCTGACGGACCGGTACAGCGAGCGCAAGGAGAGCGCGCCGCCGGTTGCGGCGGCGCTCGCCCAGGCCGCGATGGATCACGAGCGCGCTGCGCAAGCGCTGGGACGCAACGATAGCAGCGACGGCGACGACAGCGAAGTCGAGTAGCGCCGCCGATGTGGCCGCGGCGCGGGAAACATGGCCTGAAACGCCATCCGCTAGGCGGCGGCCAGCCCGAGCGAGCGCAGCTTAGCCCCCTGGTCGAAGTACGGCCGCTCGCAAACGATCTTGTCGCTGTCGGGCGCGAACTCGAACGACGCGGCCATGCGCACGCGAAACGCGCGGCCCGTGGGCGGGTAGACGGTACCATTCGCCTTCAAGGGCCCAAGGTGGGTGCCGGTGAGCCAGAACTCCACCAGCACCGTGTCGCCGGCCGCGGCGATGCTGATGATCTCGTTGGCCTGGTCGGGGAAGGGCGTGCGCGAAGACGCGAAGTAGCCGCGCACCGCTTGCTCGCCGTCGAAGACCGCGCCGCCTCCGTGCATCTCGTAGCGTGGATGGGCAAAGGTGGCGATGACAGCGTCCCATTCCTGGGTGCACTCCAGGGCCATATGGTCGCGCACAGTCTGGATGCGGGCGAGTGACAGACTATCCATGTTCAGGGCTCCGTGATTCGGGGTTTTGGGGTTTCTTGCAGGCTTGTCGAGTGATTGATGCACTGACGCGTGCACTGACGCATGCATGCGCGCAAAAGGCGCTTAGTCCTGCGTCACGCCGGCTGTCTTCGCTACTTCTTTCCACGCCGGGATATCGCGCGCATTCAGCTTGCCGAGTTCCTCGCCGCTCATCGGCGTGGCCGCGATGCCCATCTCCAGCAGGCGGGCCTTGATTTCCGGCGTCGCCAGTACCTGGTTCAAGGCGTCCGACAGCTTCTGTACGATTGGCTTGGGCGTGCCGGCGGGCACATACAGGCCCCAGCGGAATACTCGGTCAAAATCGATGCCCTCGTCGACATACTAACTTTTCAGAAAGTATTGTCAGGCCGCAGCGTATTGGCACTCCGGCTGGCGAAAGAACGACTTGACTAACTCAGGCAGTCGTTGAATGCGACGTAACGCACTTCTCGCCAATTTCTTCATTTCGTTCTTTCCCTGGACTAAACGCTTGGAGACTTGCCGCTTCACGTGCGCCCACACCTGCTCGTCGGGGTTCAGGTGAGGAGAATACGGCGGCAGGTAGAACAGCTTCAGCCGGCCTTGCTC